>JAPPNT010000218.1 GCA_028873745.1 Chloroflexota bacterium
ACTGTCCTCAGCCGCCGCTCCGGCGTCCCGCTCGGCTCCCAGGACGTGGTGGTCAACGTCACCGGCGGCCTCCGCGTCAACGAGACCGCCGCCGACCTCGCCCTCGCCCTCGCTATGGCGTCGAGCTTCCGCGACCAGCCCCTCGACGCAAGCGTGGCAGCCCTCGGCGAGGTGGGCCTCGGCGGCGAGGTCCGGCCCGTCGCGCAGATGGGGCGGCGGCTGCAGGAGGCCGCCCGCCTCGGGCTGAAGCGCGTCGTCGCGCCGGCGTCGACGGAGGCAGACCCGGCCGAGTCAGCCGGTCTCGAGGTAGTCCGCGTGACGACAGTGTCGCAGGCCATTCGCGCCCTGTTCCCCCGCCGCTCCGGTCCCGGCGCGCCCGAGGCCGAATCCCTGAACGTGGAGACTCCCGCATGAGTGACCTTGCCGCCAAGCGAGACCGCTTGCACGCCATCCTGCGCGACATGGGCTCCGTGGTGGTGGCCTACTCTGGCGGCGTTGACAGCGCCCTGTTGGCCGTCGCCGCGTGGGACGCCCTCGGCGACCGGGCGTTGGCCGTCACGGCTGCGTCACCGTCGCTGGCGCCAGAGGAGCTCGACGACGCCCGCGCCTACGCCGAGCAGTTCGGCTTCCCGCACCGCATCGTCGAGACGCGGGAGGTCGACGACCCGCGCTACGCCGCCAACGACGGCGCGCGCTGCTACTTCTGCAAGGTGAACCTCTACAGCGTCCTGCAGCCCCTCGCGCAGGCCGGGGGCTACGCCTGGATCGCCAACGGCACCAACATCGACGACCTCGGAGACTACCGCCCGGGCATCGCCGCGGGGAAGGAGAACGGCGTCCGCAGCCCGCTGGTGGAGGCGGAGCTCACCAAGGCCGAGATCCGCGCGATCTCGAAGGAGCGCGGCCTGCCCTCGTGGGACAAGCCCGCGCAGGCGTGCCTCTCGTCGCGCATCCCCTACGGCACGTCGGTGACCGTCGAGGCCCTCACCCGCGTCGCCCGCGCCGAGTCGCACCTGCGCACCCTCGGCTTCCGGCAGCTCCGCGTCCGCCACCACGACACCATCGCGCGCATAGAGGTCGGCCCCGAGGAATTCGCAAGGCTCGCGGAAGACGACGTCCGGCGCGGTGTGGTGGAGCGCTTCCGGGAGCTCGGCTACCTCTACGTCACCCTCGACCTCGCCGGCTACGAGATGGGCAGCCTGAACAAGGCGCTGGGCAACCCGCACCGTTCGCCCTGACCCCGTCCTGAGGCTCTCGAAGGAGCTTGTCGAAGGGCGCGGCTCTCTGCCACGGCCCCTTAGACAACCCCCCGTCCCCCGGCTACACTTACTCCCATGAACAATATCTTCATCACGGGCTTCATGGGCGCCGGCAAGACGTCCGTCGGGCAGGCCGTCGCGCGCCAGCTCGGCTGGGCCTACGTCGATACCGACGACGTCCTGGAGCGCATTGCCGGCAAGTCCATCGAGGCCGTTTTCGCCGAGGATGGCGAGGACGCCTTCCGCGCGCTCGAGTCACGGGCGCTGGACGAGGTCTGCGGCGGCGAGCGTCAGGTCATCTCGACGGGCGGCGGCATCGTCAAGTCCGCCGCAAACCGCGAGCGCATGCGCGCCGCCGGCTTCGTGGTCTGCCTCGAAGCGTCTGCCGAGACTGTGGTGCATCGGCTCTACCCCGACGGCGTCGGGCAGGGCGCGGTGCGGCCCCTCCTCGCCGGGCCCAATGGCGAGACGCCGTTGGAGCGCGCGCGGACGCTCAAGGAGGAGCGGGCTGCGGCCTACGCCGACGCCCACTGGACGGTGCACACCGACGCCCTGACGATCACCGACGCCGCGCAGGAGGTCATCCGCGCCGCGAGGACTATCGGCGGCGTGGGCAACGTCCCCCCGGCCGGCGCGGCAGACCTCGCCGCTGTCGTGCGCTCGTCATCTCATTCGTGCCCCATCTTCGCGGGTACGGGCGTGTTCGACCGCCTCGGCGAGCTCTGCCGCAGCGTCGGCCTCACGACGACGGCCTACTTGATCTCCGACAGCAACGTCTTCTACTCCCACGGCCGCCGGGCGCAGATCGCGCTGGAGTCGGCCGACATCCCCGTGCACACCTTCGTGGTGCCCGCGGGTGAGAACTCCAAGAGTCTCGACACGCTGGCGCTGGTGTACCAGTGGCTGGCGGAGCAGCGCGCCGAGCGCGGCCACTTCGTCGTCGGCCTCGGCGGCGGCGTCGTCGGCGACCTCGCGGGGTACGCTGCCGCGACGTTCAACCGGGGCTTGCCGCTCGTGCAGGCGCCTACGTCGCTGGCGGCCATGGTGGACGCCTCCATCGGCGGGAAGACTGCGGTGAACCTGGAGGCGGGCAAGAACCTGGTGGGCGCATTCCACCAGCCCCGGCTCGTCGTCGCCGAGGTGGACGCGCTGGACACGCTGCCGGAGCGCGAGCTTGCGTCCGGCTGGGCCGAGGCCATCAAGCACGGCCTCATCCTCGACGCCGATCTCTTCGAGACCTTCGAGGCGCACGCCGAGGCCATCTGCCGCCTCGAGCGGCCGCTGGCCGACGACGTGGTGCGCCGCAGCATGGCCGTCAAGGCCGACGTGGTCAGCCGGGACGAGCGCGAGACGCTGGGCCTCCGCATCCTGCTTAACTACGGCCACACCATCGGCCACGCGCTGGAGGCCGCCACCGCCTACGGCGAGCTCCTCCACGGCGAGGCCGTCGCCATCGGCATGACGGCCGCCGTCCGCATCAGCCGCGCGATGGGCCTCATCGGCGACGACCTCGTCGAGCGGCAGGACGCCCTGCTCCGCCGCTTCAACCTGCCCACGTCGTTCCCCGGCGCCGACCGCGACGCAGTCCGGCAGGCCATGAGCGTTGATAAGAAGACCTCCGCGGGCTCGATTCGGTGGGTGCTGCTGGACGGCCTCGGCACGTCGCTCACGCGCAACGACGTCCCGGCGGAGATCGTCGAGGACGCGCTGGCGGCAGTGACGTAGCGACACCCTCCGTTCGCCCTGAGCCTGTCGAAGCCTGTCCTGAGCTTGGTCGAAGGGGGCGCCCGTTACCGGAACAGGTCCATCCCCGCCTCGCGAATGATCACGTCCGCGCCTTCCTCCGACACGTCGTAGGGCAGCCCACGCACTATCGTCACCGGCACCCCGATGGTCTTGCGTGTCACCAGCTCCGCCGCCCCCGCCGCCTCGTCCGCCACCGCGGCGACCGAGACCTGCAGCGTGCGGCCGTCGCGGTCGACCATGCCCCGATAGTCCTTCAGCGGCGCGATCCCCGCGCAGCCGATGGCGATGTCCGTCGTGCCCACGCGCCAAGGCCGCCCGAAGGTGTCCGAGATGATCACCGCCACCGTCCGGCCCGTGCGCTCGCGGACCGCCTCGCGGATGCGCCGCGCCGAGGCATTGGGGTCCTTCGGCAGCAGGCAGAGCACGTCGTCGCCCGGCACGTTTGACGCGTCGACGCCGGAGTTGGCGCACACGAGCCCATGGTGCGTCTCCGTGATGAGCACGCCCCGCTCCATCCGCACGATGCGGCGGCTCTCGCGCAGCACCACCTCGACGTGGCGCGGGTCCTTCATCTCGCCCGCGATGGTCAGCGCAAGCGGGCTCGGCTCGACGTCCGCGAGCCGCACCAACGCCCCCTCGGCCTTGGACACCACCTTCTGCGTGACGACGACGATGTCGCCCTCCACGAAGGGCGTGCCCTGCCCCTCGGCGGCCTCGATGATCATGCTCGGCAGGTCGTCGCCTGGCTGGATCTCCGGCACGCCGGTCACGCCGATGACCCGAAACTCCGGGTACCGGCGCCCGGCCGATTGGCTGGTCATGCGTTCATACTCGCGCCCGTGGTGGGTGTGTTGTGTCCGGGAAGGGTAACACGGCGCGGCTGGCATAGGGAGTCCTGCACTCGTGCCGCGAGAGGGCGTGGTACGATTGGTGCGGTAGCCTCTAACCGCAAAGACCTTCCCGGAGGAATGGATTGACCCCAATCGTGGTGGGCGTGGACACCGGCGGCACCTTCACGGACCTTGTGCTGCTCGGCCCCGATGGCCTCCGCGTCCACAAGGTGCCGTCCACGCCCGACGACCCCTCGCGCTCCATCCTGCAGGGGCTGACCGACCTCGGCGCCTGGCGCGACGGAGCGTGGGCGCAGCGCGACACCATCCTCGTGCACGGCACCACCGTCGCCACGAACGCCCTGCTCGAACGCAAGGGCGCGCGCACGGCACTTGTCACCACCGCCGGCTTCGAGGACTTGCTGGAGCTGGCGCGGCAGACGCGGCCCTCCCTATACGACTTCATGCAGGATAAACCGCCGCCGCTCGCGCCGCCGGAGCTGTGTTTCGGCCTCGACGAGCGCGTGCTGGCCGACGGCAGCGTCGAGCGCGCCCCGTCGCCCGACGCCGTCCGCCGCGTCGTCGACGCCGTGCGCGAGTCGGGCGCAGAGGCCGTCGCCATCTCGCTGCTCTTCTCCTTCCTCCAACCTGCGCACGAGGAGCTCGTCGCCAAGTCGCTCGCCGCGCTGGACCCGCCGCCCTTCATCTCCGTCTCCAACCGCGTCCTGCCCCAGTACCGTGAGTACGAGCGCACCAGCACGGTGACCGCAAACGCCTACGTGGGCCCCGTCATGTCCGGCTATCTGCGGCGGCTTGAGACTGCCCTCGGCGCAGAGGACGCAGGTCCCGGGCGGGTGCGCGTCATGCAGTCCTCGGGCGGGAGCGTGTCGCTGGCGGCGGCGGCGCAGGAGCCCGTGCGCACCGTGCTCAGCGGCCCCGCCGGGGGCGTCGTCGGCGCGCTGGCGATGGCGAGGCTGGCGGGTTACCCGGACATCATTACGCTCGACATGGGCGGCACGTCCACCGACGTCTCGCTGTGCCCCGGCCGGCTGCAGGAGACGGTGGCGGCGTCGCTGGGCGGCGTGCCCATCGGCGTGCCGATGCTGGACGTGCACACCGTCGGTGCCGGCGGCGGTTCCATCGCCCGCGTCGACGCCGGCGGCGCGCTGACCATCGGCCCGGAGTCGGCGGGCGCGGACCCCGGCCCTGCCTGCTACGGCGTCGGCGACGCCGCGACGGTTACCGACGCCAACCTGTTCCTCGGCCGCATCCGCGCGGAGGACTTCCTCGGCGGGCGGATGCGCCTCGACCGCGACGCTGCCCGCGCAGCACTAGAACGCATCGCTGATGCGATGGGCGCAGACGCCGCGGCAGCAGCGCTCGGCGTCGTCCGCGTCGTGAACGCGACGATGGAGCGGGCCGTACGTGCAATCTCGCTGGAGCGCGGCTTCGACCCCCGCGAGTTCACCCTCGTCGCCTTCGGCGGTGCGGGCCCGCAGCACGCCTGCGAGCTCGCCGAGGGCCTCGGCATAACGCGCGTCCTCGCCCCCACGACGCCCGGCGCCCTCTCGGCGTACGGCGTCGCCATCGCGGACATCACCAAGGACTACTCGCAGACGGTACTGTACGCACAGGGGCAGGTGACGGCCGAGCGGCTGAGGCAAGGCTTCGCCGTGCTCCGGGCCCGCGCGCTGACAGAGCTGCGTGACGAGGGCGTGCCGCGCCGGCGCGTGCGCCTGCAGCCGCTGCTGGACGTGCGCTACGTGGGGCAGTCCTACGAGCTGACCGTCGATTGCCCACGGCTCGGCGCGTCGGTGGCTTCGAGCGCCGCGCGAGCCTTCCACGCCGCCCACTTGCAGCGGTTCGGCTACGCCGACGCCCGTGCGCCTATCGAGGTGGTCAACCTGCGCATGAAGGCCGTCGGCCTCTCGGCTGTGGAGCAACCGGACACGGCGCCGCCGGACGCCGGAGAACGCACGGCCGACGCCCTTGTGGCCGAGGACACGGTCGTGTTCGCGGACGGCCCGAGCCGGACGCCCTTCCTGCGCCGTGCCTCGCTGCGGGCGGGCGCCGTCGTCGCCGGGCCTGCCGTCGTGCTGCAGATGGACGCGACAACCGTCGTGCCCCCCGGCTGGACGGCTGAGGTCGATGGCTACGGCAACCTCGTCATCACGCGGGGCTGACAGGCGCGGCAGTTACCCCCGCGCAGCCTCCGCTCGCTTGGCCTCGTCCCAGAGCGCGCGCTTTTCGTCCGTCGAGGCGTCCCGGAGGCCGCGGCCCTGCGAGCGGACGGCCGACTCCATGTGCGTGAACCGCCCGTAGAAGCGCGCGTTGGCCTGCCGCAGCGCCGTCTCGGCGTCGACGCCCATCCACCGCGCGGCGTTCACCAGCGCCAGCAGCGCGTCGCCCAGCTCCTCCTCGCGGCGCTGCTCGCCCTCGACCTCCTCCAGCTCGACGAGCTCCTCGCGCACCTTGGCCATCACGTCGGACAGGTCCTCCCACTCGAACCCTGCCTGCGCGGCACGGTAGGAGATGGCCTGCCCGTAGCCAAGCGCGGGCATGCCCTTCGCGACGCCATCGAGCGCCGACACCCGGTCGCCGCGCTCTCGCCGTTTGGTCTCCTCCCAGTTGGCTTCCACCTCGCGGGCGTCGCGCACCGTGACGTCGCTGAAGACGTGCGGATGGCGGCGCACCAGCTTCTCGCAGATATGCCGGAACATGTCGCTCTGTGTGAACGTGCCGTTCTCCGCGGCGATCTGGCAGTGGAAGACGATCTGCACGATGACGTCGCCCAGCTCCTCAGCCAGCCCGTCCGCGTCCTCGGCATCCAGCGCCTCCAGCGCCTCGTAACACTCCTCCAGCAGGTTGCGCCGCAGCGACTGGTGCGTCTGCTCCCGGTCCCACGGGCACCCGCCCGGCGACCGCAGCCGGTCGACGATGTCCCACAGCGCCTGGTACGTGTGCTGTTCCTGCTGCATCTGCGTTTCTCCCCTCAGGATTCGCCCATTATACTGGTGGCAATGGCACGAAGGCAGGAAAGGGACGTTAGCGGGATTCAGGCGTGGCGTGAGCGTTGGGCCCGGTTCGCGCCGGGTGTTTTCCGGTGGGCGGGCGTGGCCATGCTGGTTGCCCTGCCCGTCTTCCTCGTCACCCTCAACGTGCGCGTGCTTTTCAACGCGCCGGTGGTCTACAACACCGGCTTCGAGCGAAACCGCATCGCCGAGACGACGGGCATCCCTTCGAGCGAGATAGAGCGCGTCGGCGACGAGATCCGCGAGTACTTCAACGACGACCAGGAGTACATGGCCATCTTCCTCGACGGTCAACCGCTCTTCACGGCACGGGAGGTCGTGCACATGCACGACGTGAAGCTGCTGCTGCGGCTCGTGTACACGGTCATGTACGTGACGGGTGCGGCGGTCGCGCTCTACGCCGCGTGGGGCTTTCGTCGCGAGGGCCTCCGCTTCCTCCGCCGCGTGTCGATGGCCGGGGCAGTCAGCGGCGTCGGCCTGGTGGTCGTGGGCGTCGTATTGGCGCTGGGGTTCCCCGTCTTCTTCACCCTCTTCCACCGGATCAGCTTCAGCAACGACTACTGGATCCTGAGCCCCAGCGAGCACTTCCTTGTAGTGCTCTTCCCGTACCGCTTCTGGTTAGAGTCGACGATTCTCCTCGCCGTCATGACGGTCGCGGAGACCGTCGCTATCTGGGGCGTCGGTCGCTACCTCCACCGCCGCCTCGTCGAGCGGGCCGGGGACGATTCAGGCTAGGACTCCCGCGGCCCCGGCAAAAGCGGAAGCCCCGGCGATGCCGGGGCTCCTTCATTCAGCGTGTGTTGTCTGGTGCTTAGTGGCAGCCGCATCCACCACCGCCGCAGCACGCTCCGCCGCCGCCCGCGATGGGCATCGGCCCCTCGCCGGAGCCGCCGGCCGTCACGGCCGCAAAGACCGAGAGCACGCGCCGGCCCGCGCCGCCGCAGGTGGGGCACGTCGCCGGGTCGTTGCCCTTGGACATCGGGCGCAGCACCTCGAAGCGGTCGTTGCAGGGCTCGCAGTGGTACTCGTACAACGGCATGGCTGCCTCCTTCAATGCAGACACCGTGATTGTAGCGGCGGCCCTCCGCACGGTCAACACGCCCTGTCGCTGCGCCCTTGTGGTGGTTTCCAGCCTACAGGTACAATGTTGAGTGCGAAACGCAGTCCATCCGGATAGGGGTCACCGTCAGCATGCCCACTGCCCCAAAGCGCATCCAGGAAATGCTCACGGCATTCTGGATGTCCAAGACACTTTTCACCGGCGTCGAACTTGGCGTCTTTGACGAGCTCTCGAAGGGCCCCGCCAGCGCCGAGGTGCTGGCCTACCGGCTCCGCTTGCACCCGGGCGCCCTCGAGCGGCTCATGAATGCGCTCGTTGCGCTGGAGCTCGTCCAGAAGGAGAGCGGGCGCTTCAGCAACTCGGAGGAAGCGGCCCTCTACCTCGTCAAGGGACAGCAGGGGTATCTGGGCGCGCAGGTGGAGCACCTGAGCCAGCTTCACTGGCGGCTCTGGCAGCTCCTGCCCGGCGCCATTCGCGAGAACACCCCGCGCGTCAAGGAGGTCTTCGGCCCCGGCTTTGACATGCTCGCCGCCGTCTACGCGGAGCCGAGGCAGCTCCGCGGCTTCGTGCAGGGCATGCACAACCTGACCGTCCCCGACGCACAGGAGATCGTCGACGCCGTGGATTTCTCGCCGTACAGCTGCCTGCTGGACGTCGGCGGCACCTCCGGCGCGCTGGTCATTGCCACCCTGCGAAGGCACCAGCACCTGCGCGGCATCGTTTTCGAGCAGCCCGCCGTCTGCGCCATCGCCGACGACTACCTCCGCCAGTACGGCGTCGACGACCGCGCGCGCACGCACCCCGGCGACTTCTTCGAGCCCGGCAGCCTCCCGACCGAGGCTGACGTCATCGCCCTCGGCTGGATCCTCCACGACTGGCCCGACGAGCAGTGCCACGTCATTCTGCGCCACTGCTTCGAGGCGCTCCGTCCCGGCGGCATCATCCTGGTCTGCGAGAAGCTGCTCGACGATAGCGGCACCGGGCCGCTGCTGACGACGCTCATGGACCTGCACGCCCTCGTGTCGACGGGCGGGCAGGAGCGGTCCGCCGGCGTCTACTCCCAGTGGCTGGAGCAGGCTGGGTTCCGCGACGTAGACGTGAAGCTGCTGCAGGGCAACCGCGACCTGGTCATCGCGCAGAAGCCCTAGCGCTCCCGCGCCCTAGGAGGCTCCATGGCCAACGCGCCCGACGGCAAGCCGCGCATCGTCGTCCCCGACGACAACCCGCCCGCCGTCGCCGGCTCCGTCCATGAGCCCGCCCTCCGCGCCCTCGGCGACCTCCGCATCTACGACTCGCTGGCGCTGGGGCCAGAGGCGCTGCTCGAACGCATTCGGGACGCCCACGTCGCCATCTGCATCCGCAACTCCAGCGTGTTCTCGGCCGACGTGTTGGAGCGGTGCGCGGACATGCGGCACATCGTTGTCTTCGGCATCGGCGTGGACATGGTGGACCTCGACGCCTGCCGCCGCCTCGGCATCATCGTGACCAATACCCCCGGCTACTCCGCCGCCGCCGTCGCCGAGCACGCAATCGCGCTGGCGCTGGCCGTCGCCAGGCGCATCGTCACCAACGACCGCATTGTCCGCGAGGGCGGCTGGGCGAAGGACGCTGTAGGGCAGCTCTACGGCAAGACGCTGGGCGTCATCGGGACAGGGCCCATAGGCAAGCGCGCGGCCGAGTTGGGCCGGGGGCTTGGCATGAACGTCATTGCGTGGACGTTCCACCCCGACGAGGCCTGGGGCGAGCGGTCGGGCGTCCGGTTTGCCCCGCTGGAAGAGGTCATGGCCTCCACGGACGTCGTCACCGTGCACTTGCGGCTCTCCGACCAGAGCCGCGGGCTGCTCGACCGTCGGCTGATCGAGTCGATGAAGGCGGACGCCATCTTCGTCAACACCGCCCGCGGCGCCATTGCCGACGAGGAGGCGCTGCAGGAACTGCTGGCTGCCGGACGCATTGGCGGAGCTGGCCTCGACGTTTTCAGCCAGGAGCCCTTGCCGCCGGGGCACCCGTTCACAGCGCTCGACAACGTGGTCCTCGCGCCGCACGTCGCCTCGTCGACGCCGGAAGCGGACACTGAGGGCATCGGCATGGTGGTGGACAACATCCGCCAATGGCTGGCAGGCACGCCCGTCCACGTGATGACGTAGTGGCTCCTGTCGACTACGTGAACGGCATGTGCAGTATGGAGCGCCTGAACAGCAGCCTCCGCACGTGCGTCCACGCCCGGCCCACCTGCTCGGACTCCCGTTGCGTGACCGACCGGGGGCTGTAGCGCTCAATGGCGTGGGCCGTCCCGAGGATGCGAAGGTCGCCCATTGCGTCGGGGAAGACCTGCGCAAGGCGGTTTGTGTATTCGGCCGGCGTCTGGTTGTGGTGATGCGGCAGGCCCGCCCACGCGCCGAGCCAGCACATGCGCTCGAACACCGCCGCCGGTTCGCTGACCTTCACGAAAATACGCCGGTATGAGTACCAGACCAGCCACAACACAAAGACCCCGCCGAGGATCCACGCGAGGGCCGTCCCACTGATGAACGGCTCTTCCGGGGCAGTCAGGCCGTCTATCGCCTCGAAGGCCTCATCCTCAAAGAACTCGTCCTCGTCGAAAAAGTCCTCGGCTCCCCCCGCAGCTGTGGCGCTGCCCCCGAAGAACGCGACTTCCGGGGCGACGGGGAGCTGCCAGTTGGGCGTGGGCTCGAACTCCACCCAGCCGTAGCCGGGGAAGTAGGCCTCCGCCCAGCCGTGGCTGTCCGCCTCCCGGACGACCCAGTGGCCCGCGTTGGCGTCGTAGTCGCGGGGCGTGTAGCCGACGACCATGCGCGCCGGCACCTCGGCTTCCCGAAGCAGCACGGCCATTGCCGACCCGAAGTACTCGCTGTACCCCCGCTCCAGCTCGAAGATGAAGTGGTCAACGCCGTCGGCGTTATACGGCGGCGGCGGGATCTTCTGGTCGTAGCCGAGCGTGTGAAGGTACGCCTCGATGGCCTTGGCTTTGTCGTAGGGGTTGAAGATGCCCCGCGTGATGTCCCGAGCCAGGTCGCTCACCCGTTCCGGCATGTCGCTGGGAAGCTGCAGGTAGCGGTCTCTCACCCAGCCAGGGTAGTCGGTCCCGGCCTGCCGGAGCTGCTGCGGGGTCGCCGTCGACACCGTCGACGTGATCGAGTACGTGTCGCCGGGGTCCAGCTTGCCCGCGCTCCGGAGCGCGACGATGTCCGGCGGGTCCGGCGGACGCCGCGACACTTGCACCCACGCCAGCGTCCGCACGTCGCTCCGCAATGCGTCGAGCAGCGCCTCGCGCTCCGTGTCGGTGTCCGGCTCCTCAACACGATAGGCGCGCTGGTTGCCGCCCGCCGGCGTGTCGCGGAAGGCCACCTGCGAGACGAAGGAGTCATCCGGGACCAGTGCCATGATGATGTCCGCCTGCGTTGCCACGTCGCGCTCATGGAGGCGCGCCGCCTGCAGGACGGGAATCGCAATTTCAAGGTCGTCAGGGATGCTGGGGTCCTCGTCCAGGCCCTCCAGCGTCGGCAGCCAGTACCGCGGAGGCGGCAGCGTCTGCACCTTCACGGCTGCCGATCCGTCGTGCAAGGACGGCAGGTTGGCGATGGGCATGGTGTCTGTGCTCAGCAGGGACACAACGTTGTGCTGCAGCTCGAACCGCTCCTCGTAGGCGCGGGGCTCACTCCATGGGAGGTCGTCTTCGAACGTGACGGTGTCCATTCTGCCCGTCGTCCACCCCTGGGGCGTGTATACCGGGTACGCGCGGGCCCGCAGGTACAGCGGGTGCGGAGTCTCCAGCAGGAAGAGTGGCTCCTCACTGAGGGAGATGGAGCCCTGAAAGGGCAGGTGCGTGCCGAAGTTCAGGTTAAGACCGCCCTTGCGGTCCGGGAGCGCGGCGAAGAGGCGATCGAAGTCCTCCTCCAGATTGTTGATTGGCGATCGGACGTACTCCCACCCGTTGTCCAGCCACGTCGACTGCCACGGGCGCGCCGGAAGGATGAAGGCGATGACCAGCACCAACAAAATGTACCAACTGCCCCTGAACATGGCTCGCAGCCCGTAGAACGGCAGGACGGTGAGCTTCTCCCTCGACCACGCCTCCGATTGGTTGAGCGAGTTCATCCGCACGATGAGCAGCATGGCGAAGGCGAGGTATACGAACATCTGCAGGCCGAACCGCTCCGGCAGGTAGCTCAGGTTGCAGAACATCGCCGCGACGCCGGGCACAACGGACAGCCAAACGCTCTTGCGCCGGAAGGCCGCCCACATCGAGACATACGCGATGAGCCACGCCAGCGACGTCAGCATCACCGCGAAGGGGAGCGTGTCTGTGCTGATGCCGCCGCCCGTGGCCGTATCGCCCCACTCCGACAGCCGCATGTTGAGGACGCGGAAGGGCTCTATCCACCCCGTCGCCTCCGTCAACCTCGAGAGCTGCCAGTAGACGAAGGCCGCGCCCACCGGGAAGGCCCCGGCGTGCCATGCGACCTGCCACCCCGGCGCCCTCGCCACTCCGACTCCCATGAGCGCACCCACGAAGAGCACCAGGTAGAGCGACGGCGTCTCCGCCCACGCAGCTTCCGAGAGGGTCCACGCAATGACGAAGAGCGGCGCCACCACCGCGGCAAAAGTCAGCCAATCGTCATTGGGCCTGATGAGCCGCAGTGGGCGGAGGGCAGGGAGCCCACTGGCCAGGGGCCCCGCGCCGGACTGCACGGAGGCGGCGGTCGTCATGCCGTCACCTCCGCCCTGCTGCTGGAGGCAAGCTGCCACGACGGCATGTACAGAGGCCTCGCAAGGGCTTGCGGCAGTGAGTCTCCCTGGCGAACGGCGAACGTGCGCACGCCGCCCGTCGCGAGCCGGTCCGCAACCGCCTGGATCTCCCCCAAGCCGCCGAAGGATGCCGGATCCAGCAGCACGGTGCTCACCTGCGACCCGTGCCGGAACAGCCAGCTCGCCGCCTCCGGCCACCGTGGGTCGACGGAGGGCGTGATGATGATCATGGTGCTCTGATCCAACCCCAGGCGCCGTCCCTCTTCCAGGACCGACTCTAGCGGTACGCCGCCTGTCGCCCGAGCCGTCGCCAGCGCCCGCAGGATGCGGTCCTGGTGGGCATACCCGCGACCCGGCAGCTCGTACACTGGCTCCCTGCCGTGGGCGAAGAGGCCGACGGACATCCCGGCGTCCAACAACCGGTGCGCCATGGACGCCGCAATCGTGACCCCGTACTCTTCGGTCGACTCGTCGCCCTCGCCGGCTTGCACGTTCCGGTGGAGGTCGAGCACCAGCCAGACGTCGCTGCCGGTGTCCTGCTCGAACTGCTTGACCATGAGCTGCCCGGTGCGGGCCGTCGTGGGCCAGTGAATGCGGCCGAACGTGTCCGTCGGAAGGTACTCGCGAACCGTGGACACCATCGGGCTGGTGCTGGCGAAGGGGCTCCGGCGTTCCCCCTCGCCCGGCGACCCCCGCCGCGGCAGCGAGAAGAGCGGAAGCGGGACTGTCGCCGGGTACACGACCACCTGCTGAACCGTCCCGTACTCGCGGTTGTGCCGGAAGATGCCGAAGGGGTCTGACGACGTCACCGTGATGGGCCCGATGGTGTAATCGCCCCGGCGCGCCGCGACGATACGGTTCGCCCACATCTCGGTGGTGTGGGTGCTCAGGTTGATGACGCGGCCGCCGTTGGGGCCCGGAAAGGAGTTCTCCTCCTGCACCACCAGCAGCGGCTTTGGCCCCGCGGTGTTGGTGACGCTGATCTGCGATACGAACGTCCCGCCAACCTCGCGGTACCCGAGCCGCCGCTGCACGCGCACGTCCAGCCCCCACAGGCCGACGCGGCCCCATACGAACGTGCCGATGAGTGCGAGGATGAGGGCGTAGCTGACCTGGTAGTACACCACGAAGCCCGTGGCCATGGCGTACAGGAGGGCCAGCGTCAGCAGCAGCAGGACTACGTGGAATCGGGTCGGGCGGTAGCTCATGACGTCCCTACCGGGCGGGCGCCCGTTGCCCAGATCTCGCGCCCGGGACCGCCACCTCCTCCAACGCTCCTTCCACAACGGTCCTGCCGTCCAGCCCGCGCATCCGCGCCGAGGGCGGCACGATGACGCGGTGCGCCAGCACGGAGACCGCCATGCCCTTCACGTCGTCGGGAAGCACATAGTCCCGGCCCCGCAGCAGGGCAAGCGCCTGGCTTACGCGGAAGAGGGCCAGCGATCCCCGCGGAGAAGCCCCCAGCTCCGCTTCAGGGTGACGCCGGGTCACTTGTGCAAGCGCGACCGCATACTCCATGATCGTCCGGTCGGCGTGGATCTGCCGCACGTGCTCCTGCAGCTCGACGACCTCCTCCGGCGAAACGACGGGCTCCAGCGCCTCGATGGGGTGGCGAAGCACCTGCTGCTCCACCACGGAAACTTCCGTCGCGGCGTCCGGGTAGCCGAGGCTGATGCGCAGCATGAAGCGGTCCAGCTGGCCCTCCGGCAGGGGGAAAGTGCCCTCGTACTCGATGGGGTTCAGCGTGGCCAGCACCATGGCCGGGCGCGGGAGCGGATGGGTGACGCCGTCGACGGTGACCTGGTGCTCCTCCATCGCCTCCAGTAGGGCCGACTGCGTTTTCGGCGTGGTGCGGTTTAGCTCGTCGGCCAGCACCATCTGCGCCATGATCGGCCCGGGGCGAAACTCGAACTCGCCTGACTGCTGGTTGTAGACGGAAACGCCGGTGATGTCGCTGGGGAGCAGGTCCGGCGTGAACTGGATGCGGCCGAAGCTGCAGCCTGTGGACCGGGCCACGCTCCGGGCGAGCATCGTCTTGCCAACGCCCGGCACGTCCTCGATGAGCACGTGCCCGCCGCAGAGCAGGGCGATGACCGCGTGCTCGACGGCTTCCCGCTTGCCGAGGATGACGCGGGATACGTTGTCGATGAGCCTCGTGATCTTTGCCTGTGGGCTTGCGCCGTCCTGCAACATGACCTCCTTGGGCGCGTGCCGCCCCTGGAATTACGGCCCAATGCGCATTGCCGGAATGCCTATCGAGATGCGCGGCTATGCCGAACGCAATTCAAGGACGTCACCTGTTGCAAGGCAATGGCCATACTACAGGCGGTCTGAACAATTGGCTTGATACAGGATATCGCAAATGTCCTTAGGGGGAAAGCGATAAAGGCAGATACAACCTGTCGCCTATGCGGCGGTAGTCTGGTTGAGAAGTTGCTCGCGTGCGGCCTGCGTCACGCGGGCCAGCACCTCCTGCAGCGGCAGGCCCCGCTCGAGGGCGATAGCACGGCAGGCATCGTACTCTGGAGCCGCAGCAACGGGACGCCCGTCGAGCGCCTTCACCTTGACCGCAACGGGCCCAAACTCCGTCTGAACGTCGCGCATCTCCCGTTCCGCCTCGTACCGCTCGACGTCGCGCCGACGCACGCCGAGGGTCGTCGTTTCGCGCATGAGCAGCGCGACGGCCTCCACCTCCAGCGAAGTTGGCACCAGCACACTAAAGACGACGCCGGGGCGGTTCTTCTTCATCTGGATGGGCGCATGCCAGACGTCCAGCGCGCCGATCTCGAAGAGGCGCTCCTGCGCGTAGCCGAGTATCTGCGGGCTGGCATCGTCGATGTTGGTCTCCAGCAGCGTGATCCCGCGCCGAACGGGCGCGCCCTCCGCCTCGCCAAGCCACAGCGCGACGGCGTTGGGAAAGCTCTCGGGGTTGCGCGTACCGAGGCCGTACCCCACGCGCTCAAGCCGCATCGCCGGACGCTCGAACGAAGCGAGGCCGGTCACCAGGGCCGCGCCCGTAGGTGTGACAAGCTCGCCGGTGTAGCCGTGAGGCGGCGGCGTGACAGGAGCGTTCGCCATGGCCGCGAGGGTCATCGTCGCCGGGGCCGACGCGGGCAGCGGGCCGTGGGCCGCCTTGATCACGCCCGAGCCCATCGGAATGGGCCCCGCGTACAACCGCTCAACGCCCAGCAGTTCCAATCCCGCCACCGTGCCGACGACGTCAATGAGCGTGTCGAGCGTTCCCAGCTCGTGGGGGTGCGGCGACGGATCGCCGGGCTCGGCGCCGTGCACCGAGCGCTCGGCCTCCTCCAGCAGCCGCAGCACGCGCATGCTACGCTCCGCGATGGCCGGGGCAAGTCCGCTCCGGTCAATGGCGTCGGTGAAGTCGGGCCAGTCCATGCGCACGGACTCGGCTTCCGACCCGCCGGTGTCGAGGGTGACATGCACGCCGGGCAGGCCGCCTCGGTGGTCCCGGCGCGCGGCGATGGCGCAGCCTGGCACCGGCAGCTTCATCAGCTCCGCCTCCAGCTCGACGGGGCTGAGGCCGGCATCGAGCAG
>JAPPNT010000146.1 GCA_028873745.1 Chloroflexota bacterium
TGGCAAGGCACCCGGAGGCAAGCAGCAGCAGCGCCACGGCCGATACGGCCAGCAGCGTGCCTCGGCGCCGTGCGCCGTGTGCGATGCCCCTCAGGGCGCCTCCGGTGTGCGTGCGCTCTCGCATGGTTAGCTCGCGGGCTCCAGTTGAACGTCGGCCGCGTTGGCCGCCTTGAACAGGGCGTCCACGCGCTCCGCCTCGCCCTCCGGGGCGACGACGACGAGCCCGATGTAGCCCTCGGTGATGCGCGGGTCGTACAGGTCCAGCTTGGCCTTCGGCAGCCGGGACTCGAAGATGACGCCTATGATGGTGGAGATGATGGCGCCCAGCATGGTCCCCTCGTACGCGATGATGAACATGGCGGGCAGCGCCAGGATCGGCTTGCCGCCCGTCACCAGCGGGTAGGCGAGCTGCGTGCCCGCCGTCACCAGCAGCGCGAGCGAGAAGCCCAGCATCGCGCCCATCAGCGGCCACACGTAGAGTCGGTGGTTGGCCACCTTCTCCCCGAAGGCCCCCTCCGGGAACGGGGTGCCGGACAGCACCTCAAAGTTGTCCATGCCGTTTTCCTTCAGCTTGTCCGCTGCTTCAACGGCTTCGTCGACCTCTCTGAACACTCCCAGGACGCTTCTGCCAGCCATAGCTATCCTCGCTTGCCTTACTCCTCGCGGTATGCCGCCGGGACCATCACCTTGCCCACCCTGACGTGCGTCTCAAGCGCCACCCCCTCCTTGGCGTCCGCCAGCGGAATGATGGGGAAGAACTTGGAGAACGTGAGCACCCCAAGGAAGACGAGACAGAAGCTGCCGGCCACCAGGATCAGCTCGATCGGGCTCGGATTGTACGAGCCCCAGCTGAACGTGAGCGGCTGCTTGCGCATGAGGCTGGGGATGATGATGATGAAACGCTCCAGCCACATGCCGATGTTGACCATGAGCGTCGTCCAGAACATGAGCGCCACGTTCTGCCGCACCCTGCGGAAGAGCCACAGCGGCACGGGGACGAAGTAGCCCATCAGCAGGAAGACGATGAACGTCGCGTTGAACGGCCACTCGAAGACCTGCAGCGTGCGCAGGGAGATCTCGGGCTCTTCCGCCGGGTAGATGCCCAGGAAGAACTCGATGACCAGGAAGTAGAACCACGCCGTCGCCACCACGATCATCAGCCGCGCCAGCGCGTCGAAGTGGTCGTCGCGGATGTAGTTCTCCCACCGGAACATCCATCGCAGCAGCGCCAGCACGGAGATCACGCCCGCCACGCCCGAGTGCACCGCTCCGATGACAAAGTACGGCGCGAAGATTGTCGCGTGCCAGCCCTCGACGGCGATCTGCACGGCGAAGTCCCACGACACGATGCTGTGCACCGAGACGAACACCGGCAGGATCAGCGCAGAGAGCAGGAAGCCTGCGATGATCTGCAGCTTCCACTGCCGCGTGTTGCCCTTCCAGCCCATGCTCAGGAAGCCGTAGACCTTCTGCATCAGGCCGGACGAGCGGTCGCGCAGGACGGCCAGGTCCGGGATGAGCAGCAGAATGACGAAGAGCGTCGTGCCCGTCAGGTACGTCGAAATGGCCGTCGGGTCCCAGACGAACGGCGACCGGACATCGGGCCAGATGCCGCGCCCGAAGTCGTAGCCCGGCGGCATCGACCAGTAGATGCGCCACGGGCGTCCCGTGTGGAAGACCGGGTGCAGCGCCGCGGTGCCCAGCGCGAAGATGGTGAGCACCTCCGCCGCGCGCGTCGCCGGTCGCCGCCACTCGGCATTGCTCAGGCGCAGGATGGCCGAGAGCATGACGCCGGCGTGGCTGATGCCGACCCAGAACACGAAGTTGACCAGCAGGAAGCCCCACATCACCGGCCGGTTGATGCCGTACACGCCCGTGCCGTGGTTCACGGCCCATGCGAAGCCGCCGATTGCCGTGCACACGCCAATGGCGAGCCCGCCCAGCAGGAAGTAGAACCAGATGGGCGTCGCCAACACTGGCCGCAACAGATCGCGGTTGATGTCCCGCTCAGTCAGCGCCGGGCGCAGTTGCATCCCTGCTTCCTGTCCTTTCCTATTCCGGCTTCGCCAGGATCTTGAGTGGCAGCCGCTTGAACGGCCGGATCACCTGCAGCATCGACCCTTCACGTATTTCCCACAGGTTGAAGATGGGCACGAACTTGATTGCGAGCGTGTAGAGCAGCAGCGCGCCGCCGATGACGCCCGCGACCATGAGGCCGTCGCCGAGCCCCGGAGGCACCGCCTCCGGCACCTCCTGCAGTATGTGGCCCGTGTACTCCTCGACCGAGTAGAAGCCGACGTAGATGCGTATCTTGTCGAGGAAGGCGCCGAAGATGATGAGGCACGAGACGATGGTCGGCCCGAGGATGCTCTTGCGCACCGGGTTCCACATCAGGATGCCCAGCACAAGCGCGAAGTTGCAGATGATCGTGATGATGAAGATGGTGCGGTACGGCCCGAACCACATGAGCTGCAGGAAGTCCTGCGCCTGCGGCGTCTTGGCGTACCAGTAGATGATGAAGCCGGACCACCAGAAGTACATCCACAGCAGCGACGAGGCCAGCATCAGCTTGGCCATGCTCCAGAACTGGTTGACGCCAATGTACTCCTTGAACCCGCCGAACATGCGCACCACGAAGCTGGTCACGATGACCGTCGCCAGCGCCGCCTGGATGCCGCCGAGGGCCTGCCACGCGGGGAAGACCGAGTCGCGCAGGCCGGGCACGAGGCTCTGGCCGAAGTCGAAGCTGATGGTGGTGTGCGACCAGACGATGAAGATGAAGTAGAGGGCGCCGAGGACGCCGAGTCCCGCCCGCAGCGCGCGCCACTGCCGCTTGGTGCCCACCCAGCCGAGCGCGAGCTTCGAGTAGAGCGCGCCGCGCAGGCCGCCGACGCGGCTCTTGGCCAGCGCGAAGTCCGGGATCGCCGAGGCCCACAGCAGCCCGAAGCCGTTGATCGCCGTGAAGACCAGCACCAGGGCCACGTACAGGTGCGGGGCGCCCACGGGCCAGCCTTCCGCCACCTTGTTGTACATGAGCAGCGTCTGCCGGTGCTCGGCGGACGGCAGCGTCAGGAGCAGGGGCACCATGATGAGGATGGACAGGAGGCCCACGACGCTCCACGTCTCCGCAATCCGGGACACATAGCGGTTCCAGTGCGCCTTGCCGAACCGCGGCGCGATGGCCACCAGCGGCGCCGAGAGACTCGTCGTCATGATGAAGGCGAGGGCTGCGGCGAGGTAGCCCCACGGGTGGTGGCTGTCGAGCCCCCCGTCGGCCGCCTTCATCGCGAAGCCCACCACGCCCAGCGCGGCCACCGCCGCCAGGACCAGCACCACCAGCAGGTACGCCGGGCCGGTGCGTTCCGTCCAGCCCAGGACCTCGCCGGCGGCCTCTTCCGACGACCGCTCCAGCAGGTCTACGTGGTGACCGTGTGGCCCGCCGTTATGCATGCTCCCCTTCCGCTGCATAGGGGTCTATCTTGGCCATGTAGTACACGCTGGGCTCCGTGCCCAGGTGGTCCAGGATCCGGTACTGCCGGCCGTCCTCCCGAAGGTGGGCAACCTGGCTGTCGTGGTCGTTGAGGTCGCCGAAGACCAGCGCGTTGGTGGGGCAGGCCTGCACGCACGCCGGCACCACGTCGCCGTCCGTCACCTCGCGCCCTTCCAGACCGGCGTCGCGCGTGGTGCGGCGGATCCGCTGGATGCAGAAGGTGCACTTCTCCATGATGCCCCGGCTGCGCACGGACACGTCCGTGTTGAGCTGGTTGCGCAGGGTCTCCGGCCACACCGGCTCCCAGAAGTTGAAGAAGCGCACGTTCCACGGGTCGTTGTTGGCGCAGAACCGCGTGCCGATGCAGCGGTTGTACACCTGCACGTTCAGCCCCTCGTTGTTGTGGTAGGTGGCGAAGACCGGGCAGACGGACTCGCACGGCGCGTTCTCGCAGTGCTGGCAGAGCATCGGCACAAACCGCGCCCGCACGTCCGGGAACTCGCCCTCCCAGTACCGCTCGATGCGGATCCACTGGATGGCCCGCCGCTGCAGGAAGTGGTCCGGCTCGTTGACGGGGATGTTGTTCTCAGATTGGCAGGCCACCACACAGGCCTGACAGCCCGTGCACTTGTCGGCGTCCACCGCCATGCCCCATTTTCGCTCTACTGCCACCGGGTCCTCCTCGGTTCGCGACGTTCGACTGCCCCGCCGCGGCCCTCATTGCTCATGCGATGTTAGTGCGCGCCTCCGTTGCCGTTGCCCGTCGAGATCACGTACACCGGGCGGTGCGGCAGCGTCTGCGCCACCACCATGCCCTCGAACTTCCGCACGCGCTCGCGGCGGCCCGTCTTGGCCAGCCGGACGCGCGTCGCGCCCCACGCGAAGGCCCCCGTCGTCTCGGCGGAGACGGCGTCCAGGACCGCCATCAGGTTGCGGTCGCCGCCCTCCGCGTAGCGGCCGAAGCTGCTGTGGCCCTGCCCCATCGGCACGCTGACGGTGCCGGGCGCCGTGGCCGGGTTCACGTACACCTGCGCCTCGATGGACCCCTGCGGGGACTCCACGTTCACCACGTCGCCCTCGCGCACGTCCATGGACTCGGCGTCGCGGGGGTTGACCTCGACCCACGTGCTCCACACGGCGGTGGTGATGGGGTCGGGCGTGGCCTGCAGCCACGGCAGGTGGGCGTCGGAGCCGTCGCCCATCGAGTGCGACGGGAACGGAAGCAGGTGGAAGGGGTAGTCCCCGGCGGCGCCCGTGAACGACGGGAACGCCGAGCCCGGGTCCTGGCTGACGTCGGGCGCCTGCGGCGCGCCGCCGGTCGCGTTCGTGTCCCACCAGCCGCCGCGTTGCAGGATGGCGACCCAGAACTCCTCGAAGCTGTCGAACGACCGCACGGAACCGCGGTTCTTGATCCAGATCTCCTGTGCCAGCGAGCGGTTGGCGGCCTCCATGGTGTCCCACGGCATCTGCCGCGTCATGCTCCCGCCCAGTTCCTCGACGAGCGCCAGCAGCACGTCGCCGAAGGCGCGCCCCTCGACGAAGGGCATCACGACCGGCTGCTGCAGCGCGACCGCCTCGTAGCCGGGGCCCGGGTCGGGGACGTCGCTGCCCCACGACTCCAGCGAGGCCATGTCCGGCAGGACCAGGTCGGCCTGCAGCGTCGTCTCGTCCATGAAGTTGGAGAAGCTCGCGACGAACTCCGCGTTCTCGCGCAGCGCCCGCCCGAACTGCATGGAGCCGGGCGTGCCGTGCGCCGGGTCGACGCCGTGCACAAGGACGGCGGTGACGGCGCCGTGGCGGATGTCGTCCGCCAGCCGCTGGAAGTCCGTTAGGGAGTTTGCGCTCGCGCTGCTGACCACGTTGGGGACCGGCGCCGGCGGGTTGAAGGTGACGCCGCCCTTCTTGCCGACGTTGCCCACCAGCGCGTTCAGCGCGTAGACGGCCGTCATGTTGAAGAGGCCGTTGGTCTGCGCCGCCGCCAGCCCGCCGCCGATGGCGACACCCGGCTGGTTCGCCGCGAAGTCGTGCGCCAGCGTCTCGATCACGTCGGCCTTCACGCCGGTCAGGTCCGCCACGGTGGCCGCGTCCTGCGCGTTGTTGTTGATGAACGCCGCAAGCGCCGCGTCCTCCACGCCCTCGCCGCTGTCCAGGATGGCCTTGGCGATGGCCAGCGCGAGGATGCCCTCCGTGCCGGGGTTGATGTAGACCCATTTGTCGGCGTTGGCCGCGGTCAGCGAGAAGCGGGGCTCGATCTGCACCAGTTTGCCGCGCCCGCCGGTCTCGCCGCGGAACTCGCCGTAGTGCCAGTTGTAGTGGAGCGGCGCGTGCCAGTGGCTCAGGAAGTCCGCGCCGAAGGAGAGGACGTAGTGGGCATTCTGGATGTCGAAGGTGGGCAGCCGCTCCTGCCCGTAAATGCGGTTGAACACCGTGCGCACCACCGTCTGGTCGACGGCCTCGAAGGAGTACCGCCGCGCGCCGTAGTTCTCGGCGAACCGGTCGACGATCGTGCCCAGCGCGCCGCGCAGCGGCTCCGTGACGATGGCGACGGCGTCCGGCACGCCCCGGTGGTCTTCCAACCGCCGGGCCAGCTCGTCCAGCGCCTCGCTCCAGGAGACCGACTCGAACTCGCCCGAGCCGCGCTCGCCCACGCGCCGGAGCGGCGTCGCGATGCGGTCCGGGTGGTAGAGCTCCTGCAGCGTCGCCTCCGCCTGCGCCGAATGTTTGCCGCGGCTCATCGGGTAGTCCGGGTTGCCCTCGATCTTCTTGGCGCGGCCCTGCATCACGCGGACCAGCACGCTCTCGACGCCCGTGCTCGGCCGTGCGAGGGTGGCGTAGTAGGCGTCGTCGCCGCGCACCAGGTCCTCGGGGATCATCACCGGGCTCTCGGCGATGAACTCCTGCTCCGGGATGCGGCAACCGGCAAAGACCACCGCCCCCAGAAACCCGAGGCCGGAGTACTTCAGCAGTTGTCGCCGCGTTAGCGCCATAGAGTTCTGGTCCTCAACCGCCTAGTAGTGACAGGTCGTGCAGTCCGTGGGCGCATTGTTCTGCCGGTGGCAGTCCACGCAGAAACCCATCTGGAGCTGCTCCACCTGGGATACCTGGGTCATGCCCCCCACGTCGCCGTGGCACACGCTGCACACGGCCGAGGGCGGGACGTTGTCCTTCTCCGAGAAGAAGGTGATGTGCGACTCGTGCACGAAGCGCACGTGGTCGGGTAACCGGTGCACGCGCACCCACGCGATGGGCTCGCCCGTGCTCCACGCCGACGCGAGCTTCACCACCTCCTCGCTCTGCGTCGCGATGACCTGGTGGCAGAACATGCACTGCTGCACCGGCGGGATGCTGGCGGAGGCCGCCTCGCCCACCGTCCGGTGGCAGAACACGCAGTCGATGCCCGCGCGCTCCACGTGCGGCGGGTGCGGGAATGCGATGGGCTGCTCCGGCGCCGCGACGAATACTTGGTCGATGGGCCAGAAGTAGTGGCCCGCCACCTTGGCGCTGAAGATCGCGCCCACCAGCAGGAAGCCGCCGCCCACGATGGACAGCGTTGTGATCAGGACGAACGCGCGCATGCGCGCCTGCATGTCGCCGCCGCCGATGCGCCCGAGGGACGCGCCCACGACGAGGATGCCGACGATGGCGAGTATGCCGAGGATGATGGTGGCATTGTGGCCGGCCACGATGAAGAGGCCGCCGAGCCCCAGCAGGGTGCCGACGACGATGATGACGGCGAGGGAGGGGAGCCAGAAGGGTATGACGCCCTGGGGCAGGCTCACCCGGCCGCCGAGGATCTCGCCGCCGTCGCGCAAGTAGCCCTCGAGGGCGCGGAAGCCGGCGACGACGAGGATGGCGACGATAATGCCGACGCCCAGGACGACGGTGCCGTTCTGCCCCGCCACGTAGAATACATAGCCCAACGGCAGGAAGAAGGCGGCGACGACAACCACCGCCACGATGGGAATGAGCATCCGTGGCATCAGGACGCCCTACCCTTTGCGTTGGCCTTCAATGCGCACTCCGTTGCAGTGGTGTTGATGCGATGCGGAGCTAGATCCACCATCGGTTGAAGGTCTCCTCTATCACGCCAATTGTCCAGCTTCTGGCCACAAAGAAGACCGCCACCAGCGCCGCCGCCGCGCCCAGCGCGACCAGCAGCAGCAGCCATTGCGAGACGATCCACGTCCCCTGCTTGCCAACCACCAGCGTATGCAGCCGTGACCACAGCGGGTCGTGCCTTGCGACCTCCTCGTCCCTGCTGTTCCACAGCGAGGGCAGGACGGCAAAACGGAGCAGCATCGCGGTGGCTAGCGCGAACACCAGCAGCGGGAAAAGCCATAGCAAAGACACAAGGTGCCGGTACTCGATCCACTGCTGGTCAGTGATGAAGTTCGGGTCCATTGACTCCCTGCCGTTTCAAACTTGTGAAGAATATCGCAACTGAAAGGAGAGTGTCAACTGATTCGGCCTGCATTTCCGGCCCTGCGGCCGCGCCGCCCGCCCGTACCTGCGCCAGCTTGCCGCGCCTATCTCGAGACGTGCCCCCCGTCAGCATTCATTCGGGATGTCGCCCGGCCGCTGCGACGCCGCTGCGTTGGCGTACCAGCAGGAGTAGTGGTCCGATGCCACCATGACCCGCGCCCACACCGCCTGCGCCTGCCGCCCCAGCGCCGTCGTCGTGTCGACGCTGCAGCGGTGCGGCTCCCGGTGTCCGCAGTTCGCCTCGATGACGTCCAGGTACTCCTTCCACACCTCGTCGAATGCTGCCTTGGCCGCGTTCACGCTGTCGCGCAGCAGGGCGTTGGCCGGCTCGGTGTTCTTGTGCACCGCGATGATGTACCCGCGCACGGCCCCGTGGGGCACCCAGCAGCCATCGGCGTTGGGGCGGGCGTCGCCCTTGGGCCAGTAGTAGCGGATGCCGCCGTCCACCCGGACCCTGTCCACCCGGTGGGCCGTCGCCCCCCTCCCTGCGTCCTCGCCCCAGCACGCGCTGTTGGCGAAGGTGATGACCGTCCCGACGGTGATCTCCTCCGGCCTGAGGGGCCTCGTCCACGTCGCCGTGTCCAGGCAAGTGATCGCTGGCTCCATGCTGCCCGTGCAGAGGAAGCCGGTCACGTTCTCCCGCTCCATGGCGAGGATGAGCGGGCGCCGCCGATCCTCCAGCGCGTCGACCTCGCCCTGCAGCTCGACGATGCGCTCCGACAGCTCATCCACCGTGCCGGCCGCCTGCACCAGCTCCTCGTGCTCGGCCAGCAGCGAGGTGTACTCGGTGTTGCGCGTCTCCAACTGGCCCGTCGTGTCGCCGAGCCGCTCCACTAGCCCCACGTTCTTCTCCGAGAGCGTCGCAACCTGCCCCTCGGCCCGGTCCAGCCACGAACGCAGCGTTTCGGCGGTCTCCTCCGATTCCTCCAGCACGTCCGAGAGCACAGCATTCTCCTTCTGCGCGTCGGTCAAGTAGACGAGCAGGGCTTCCCGGTCGGCCCGCAGTGTGCGCCCCTCGAGGTCGATCTGCCGGGCGGCAGCCCGCTCGCCCGCGAGCTCCGCCGCCAGCCGCTCCCCGTCCCTCGTGAGCGCGTCCGCCGCAGCCGACTGCTCGGCGAGCCGCTGTGTAGACTCGGCGAGGGCCGCCTCCTTCTCGCGCAGCTCCGCCTGCGTGTCCTGCAGCCGCTTGCTGACGTCGACGGCCCACCATGCGAGGAGGCCGCCGAGCACCAGCACTGCTGCCGCGCCCGCGCCCGCGAGCGCCATCATGGCTTTTCGAGAGCGCAACATGGCTATCTGCTCCTCCCACTGCCCCAACGTGAACGCCGCCGGACCGCACAGGCAGCGCCGAGGGGCAGACGGACATCGTCTGGGATTCTAGCGGAACGTGGTAGGGGAGTACCGCCCTACGCCGGGGCAACCTCGCGCAGGCGGCCTGTCGCGACGTCGTAGACGAAGCCGCGCACGCCGTCCTTGTGCGGGATGAACGGGCTCGCTTGGATGCGCGCCATCGATTGCCGCACGTCGCCGTCCAAGTCCGCAAACGCCTCCATCGCGAAGGCCGGGCGCAGCCCCGTGTCGGCCTGGATGGCGTCCTTCACGTCGTCGTCGTGGAAGGTCATCATGCCGCAGTCCGTGTGGTGGATGAGCATGACCTCCCGCGTCCCCAGCAGCCGCTGCGAGATCACCAGCGAGCGCACCGCGTCGTCCGTGATGACGCCTCCGGCGTTGCGGATGACGTGCGCGTCGCCCTCGGCGATGCCCAGCAGCGCGTGGACGTTGAGCCGCGCGTCCATGCACGCGACGACCGCCAGCCCCAGCGCGGGCGGCGCGTGCTGCCCGCCCGCCGAGAACCCCGCGGCGTAGCCCCCGTTGCGCTGCAGCACGTCGTCAATGGCGCTCAATGCGCACCTCCTGCGCGGCGCCGAGGCCTACGCATCCTGCGTCTCCTTCACCGGCTCCAGCCCCAGCAGCCGCCCGGCGATGGCCCGGGCCCCGTCCATGTCCTCCGCCACCTGGTCCTCCGGCACCCCATCAAGCGAGCTCAGGGCTTGCATGGTCAACGCCGGCTGCCCGGAGAGGCCCATCACGATAGGGGCCGTGTCTTCCGCCAACGCGTTGTCCACAAGCTCCTCCACCACCAGCGCGGCGCTGTCGTCCATGTACACCGTCTCCGAGAAATCGAAGATCACCACGTCGTGCTCGCGGATGTCCCTGCCGATGGTCGTGATCAGCTTGTGGGACGACGCCACGGTGAATGCGCCCCGCAGCAACACCATGCCCACCCGGGCCGAGTACTCGTCGATCTCGTCCCGGAAGGCGCTGCCAAAGAAGACCTTGTCAAGGACGGGGACGGAGATCACGCTGTCGAGCTGCAGCCGTTCGAACTGCCGCGACGTCGCCATGCTCGCCGTGATCAGCCCGATGGCCACCGCCGTCACCAAGTCGACGAAGACCGTCATGAACATCGTCACGGCCATGACCATCAGGTGCTCGCGCTGCACGTGCAGCAAACGCGTGAGGAAGCGCCAGTCGATGATGTCCCAGCCCACCTTCATCAGGATGCCGGCGAGACACGCGTGGGGGATGACCTCCACGTACCGCGCCAGCCCCATGATCAGCGCCAGCAATATGGCGGCCCGGATGACGCCCGAGATCGGCGTCCTGCCGCCGGCGCGGATGTTGATGACGGTGCCCATCGTCGCGCCTGCGCCCGGCAGCCCGCCCAGGATTCCCGCCGCCATGTTCCCGATGCCCTGCCCCACCAGCTCGCGGTTGGCGTTGTGCTGCGTCCGCGTCATGGAGTCCGCGATGAGCGACGTCAGCAGGCTGTCGATGGAGCCCAGCAGCGCGATGGTCAATGCGGGCTGCACCGCCCGCGCCAGGATGTCGAGCGAGAGATCGGGCATCTGCGGCACGGGCAGCCCCGTCGGCACCGTGCCGATGGTCGGCGCGTCGGTCAGCCACAGCACGCCGAGCAGCGTCCCTGCCGTCAGAGCCACCAGCGTCGGCGGCAGGATGCGCCGCAGCCGCGCGGGCCAGAGCACGCCGACGGCCAGTGTCGCGGCGGCGATGGTGAAGGCGCCCCAGTGGAAGTGGTCGAGGGCGTCCGCCCACCCGCGCACGGAGGAGAGGGCCCCGCCCTCCGCGACGGGCATGCCCATGAAGGGCAGCGTCTGCAGCAGGATGATGATGACGCCGATGCCCGACATGAAGCCGGAGATGACCGAGTACGGCGTGAAGGCGATGAACCGGCCGATGCCCACCAGGCCCAGCATCACCTGGAAAAGCCCGGCCATGATGACGATGGTGAAGGCCGCCGCGAGGTTGTCCGCGTGGAGGGTGACGACGACGGCCATCGCGACGGCCATCGGGCCCGTGGGTCCGGAGATCTGCGACCTCGTCCCGCCAAAGACGGCCGCGAAGAACCCGACGGCGATGGCGCCGTAGATGCCGGCCAGCGCCCCCAGCCCGGAGGCCTCGCCGAACGCCAACGCCACGGGCAGCCCCACCACCGCGGCGGTGACGCCCCCGAACAGGTCCCCTTTGAACGATCGAAGGTATTGTTGCATTGCCCAGCCCCCACACCGCGACCCGACTACCCTGGGCATCGGCAATCTCCGGCGCCTGGTCTTCGCGCCGGAGGGCAGCGCGAGTGTATACCACCGCTAGCAGCGTGTCAGCATCAAGACTGGGTCATCTCTACTAAAGGGAGATGTGGCCGGTCAGGGGGGTGAAGGGGCTGGCCTGAATGCGAGTCATCGCTCGCCGTCGCCATCCGCTCGATCGGTTGGCGGGGCGTTTTGCTGCCCCGCGGCCTGCGCGGCCAGGTCCGCCAGCCGCCGCCAGTAGGTTGCCGCGTCCAGCTTCCCCGCCGCTAAGAGGGCATCCAGCTGCGCCTTTCGGGACCCGGCGGGGCCTGCCCCGTCGGAGGTCGCCGGGTCCGCATCGTGGTTGGCGCGGGCGTGGTTGGAGGACCGGCGCCATTGCAGCAGGGCCGCGCCCGCCAGGGCGACAATCGCCGTGCCGGCCGCCCCGGACAGCAGGCCGTTCAGGAAGCCCTCGCCCTGCATCTGGCCCTGCGTTTGGGTTTGCTTTGTCTCCTTGAGGATGGGCAGCGCCGGCCCCAGCTTCACCCCCAGCATCCGCGCGGCGACCGCCCGGGCGCCCTCCATGTCGGCCACAATATGGTTAGCGGGGACGCGTTTCAGAACGTCAAGCGCGGCAAGGTTATCGGCCGGCCTGCCTGAGAGGCCCATCACGATGCATTGGGTGTCCATGGTTATGGCAGTCTCTACAAGCTGCTCCACCACCAGGGCCGCGCTATCGTCTACGTACACTGTTCCGGAGAAGTCGAGGATAACCACCTCGTGGTCCCGGATGTCGGCGCCGATGGTCTCGATGAGCTTGCCGGAGGATGCAACCGTAAAGGCGCCCCTGAGGGCCACGAGGCCCACTCTCGCCGAAAAGCGGTCGTGCTCCTCACCGTTGTCCTTGAAGCCAAAGAAGCTCTGGTCGAGCATGGGCACGGAAACGACGCTGTCCAACTCCAGGCGCTCGAACTGCCGCGCGCTGGTTACGGCGGCCGCAATCATGCCCACGGCCACAGCGGCCACAAGATCCAGGAATACCGTCAGCCCGAAAGTGAGGAGCATAACGGCCAGATGTTCACGCGGCACGCGGTGCATTCGGGTGACGAATCGCCAGTCGATAGTGTCCAGGGCCACTTTCACGAGGAGGCCGGCGAGAACGGCGTTGGGTATCGACCCAACATACTCTCCCAGGCCGATCACCATGACCACCAGGATGGCTACGGCGATCACGCCGGAACCGAGGGTGGCGCCGCCCGCGCGAATGTTCGCGACCGTGCTGGGCGTGGCGCCCGACCCGCGCAGGCCCCGGAGGAACCCGGTGATCACGTTGCCTATCCCCTGGGCCAGCAACTCCCTGTTGGGGTCGTTGCGTGTGCGAGTCATCGAGTCCGCTACGAGGGCGGTGAGCAGGGTGTCCACGGAACCCACCAGTGCGATGACGAGGGCCGGCTCGACGGATCGAACAAGCACACCGGGGGCCAATTCCGGCAACTGGAAGGACGGCAGGGCCGTGGATACGACGCCGATCGTCGGGGCGTCAGTGAGCCATGCGACGCCTATAACGGTCCCGATTCCCAGGGCGACCAGGATTGAGGGCACATACCGTTCGTATCGCTTGGGCCAGAGCATAGCCACTGCCAGGGTGACGGCGGCTATGCCCAATGCGCTGACCTCAAAATGCTCGAAGACTTCCGAAAAGTTGCGGAGTGTGCCGATTGGCCCGCCGGCGGCGACGGGCGCCCCCAGGAAGGGCAGGGTCTGGACCAGGATGATTATCACGCCAACCCCGGTCATGAACCCGGATATGACCGAGTAGGGTGTGTACGTGACGTAGCGCCCGATCCTCAGCAGGCCGAAGAGCATCTGTATCAGCCCGGCCATGATGACAATCGTAAAGGCTTCGGCGATGTTGTCGGCGTGGATGCTGACGATGACAGCCATTGCCACCGTCATCGAGCCGGTGGGGCCTGATATCAGCCCCCGGGTGCCGCCGAACACGGCGGCAAAGAAGCCAACTGCTATGGCGCCGTAGATGCCCGCAAGCGGGTCGAGACCTGCAGCCAGGCCAAAGGCCAACGCCACGGGCAGCCCCACCACCGCAGCGGTGACGCCCCCGAGCAGGTCTCCCCTGAACAATCGAAGGTACTGCTGCATTGCCCAGCCCCCACACCGCGTCCCGACTGCCCTGGGCATCGGCAAACTCCCGGGGCTTCAATGTCGCGCCGGAAGGCAGCGTGAGTGTATACCGGTAATCGGCAGCCTGCCAGTCTCACGCTGGCATCAGCCCGTTCACTTACTGAATTACGGATTCGGGCAGGGGAAAAGACTTCGAGACGGAGTGACTCAGCCTATCACTGGACGCACCCTGAGCGGGGAAAGCGCCGGGCGATCGGGTGGGGGAGGGCTACTTGCCGTGGTTGCGGAGGAACTCCTCGACGGCTCCCGGGCGCGGCTGGAAGATGGAGCCCTCGCCGGGGATGCCCTCGAGCTTGTTGGAGCGCCGGAAGGGGTTGATCCGCAGCGGCACTGACGCGATGGCGGCGACGGCCAGTGCGGCCGCGCCGAGCCCCAGCACCTGCCGCCGGTCCAGGCCGTTCTTCTTGACGTTCTCTGCGTTGTCCACGGTCCCTCCCTTGCGCTGAGCGCCTTTCACTGTAGCGTGACGCGGAAGGCGTGACAACCCCCGGAACGGCCTCCAGCGAGCGTCCCTTGCCGCCTCAGCCGCCATCGACTACGATTGCACACCCGCTCTCGGGGAAAGCCGCTACGAAGGGGATCGCATGACCACCCGCCGCAAGACCGTGTACCTCGCCAACGCCTACGGGTTCTCCGCGCAGCAGCGCGCGACGGTGCTGCCGCAACTGGTAGCCGCATTGGAGTCCCTCGGCATCGAGGTGTGGGAGCCTTTCGAGCGGAACAACCAGACGGCCAACCTTGAGGAGGGCTGGGCATACCGCGTCGGCCAGGCCGACGTGCGCGACGTGCGCGAGGCCGACGCCATCTTCGCCGTCGTCAACGGCGTCCCGCCGGACGAGGGCGTCATGGTGGAGCTGGGCATCGCCATAGCCCTCGGCAAGCCCACGTTCCTCTTCCGGGACGACTTCCGGCGCGCCACAGACTCCGAGCACTACCCGCTCAACCTCATGCTCTTCGCCGGCCTGCCGGAGTACGGCTGGGAACGCTACTACTACACCTCCGTCGAGGAGATACCCTCCCCGGATAAGGAACTCGCCCGCTGGGCTGCCCAACCCTAGGCCCATCGTTATACCGGCGAAAGCCGGTATCCAGTAAGGCAGAGTGCGGCCTCGTTCGTTCCGCAATCGCTCCCAACCCGCTCGCCCGAGCCCGTCGAAGGGCTGTCACACGCTCCTTGCACCCCTACGCTCCCGCATGCCACACTCCCGCCATGCACAGCCACCCCCATACCGATGTCGTCGGCAGCATGCTGCGTCCGCCGTCACTCCTCGCCGCCCGCGAGGCTCTCGCTGCTGGCACGATCACGCGCGCCGCGTTCAAGCGCGTCGAGGACACCGCCGTTGACGACGCCCTCGCCGCGCAGGAGGCCGCCGGCCTCGAGGTGGTGACCGACGGCGAAATGCGCCGCACCTCCTTCCAGAGCCAGCTCACGGAGGCCGTCGACGGCTTCACCAACGCCACCATCGACGCCTTCCTCTGGGGCGACTGGCACGGCGACGAGGCCGTCGGCGACGCCAACCGCCCGCGCCCCGAGGGGCTCTCCGTCAGCGGCAGGCTGCGCGTGCGCCGCCGCCTCTCGACGGAGGAGTTCGCCTATCTCCGCGCCCGCACGTCGCGCATCCCCAAGGTGACGTTGCCCAGCCCCACCCTCTTCGCCAGCGTCTGGCAGGGCCCCGACGCCGAGGGCGCCTACCCCACCATCGAGGCTTTCGTGGAGGACGTCGCCCGCATCATGCGGGACGAGGTGGCAGAGCTCGTGCGCCTCGGCTGCGAGTACATCCATCTCGACGCGCCCCACTACCCCCTCGTGCTGGACCCGTCGTGGGCTGGCTTCTACTCCGCCCGAGGCTGGTCGGCCGAGGACTGGGTCGCCTACGGCGTGGAGCTGGACAACTGGGTCATGGACGGCTGGCCCGGCGTCACCTTCGGCTTCCACCTGTGCAAGGGCAATCAGGGCAGCCGCTGGCTCGTCGAGGGCGGATACGACTCGATGGTCGATACGGTGCTCCGCCGCGTCACGGCGCAGCGCCTGTTGCTCGAGTACGACGACGCCCGCTCCGGCGGCTTCGAGCCCCTCCGCGGCGTCCCCGACGACCGGATCGTCGTCCTCGGTCTCGTCACGACGAAGTCCGGCCGGCTCGAGAGGCAGGAAGACCTCCTCGCTCGCATAGACGACGCCGCGCGGCACTTCCCCCGCGAGCAGCTCGCCCTCAGCCCCCAGTGCGGCTTCGGCACGTCGCTCGTCGGCAACAACCTCACCATCGGCCAGCAGAACGCCAAGCTCCGCCTCGTCGCGGATACGGCGAAACGCGCATGGGGCTAACTAAATCCACCTGTTTTCGT
>JAPPNT010000197.1 GCA_028873745.1 Chloroflexota bacterium
GGACACAAGCGGGTGCAGGCCGTCCGCGGCCATGCCGGCGGCCATGCTCACGGCGTGCTGCTCGGCAATCCCCACGTCGAACACCCTGTCGGGGAACTCCTGCTGCACGTCCGCCAGTCCGGTGCCCTCAAGCATTGCGGCGGAGACTCCAACTACGGCGCTGTCCTCCCGCATGATCTGCGAAATTGTCGAGGCAAACACGGCGGAGTAGGTCGGCGCGCCGGTGCCGGCGCCCAGCGGTGAGCTGGGCTGGTGGAACTTGATTGGGTCATCCTCCGCCGGCTTGTAGCCATGGCCCTTGTGGGTCACAACGTGCACCAGCGGCACACGCCCGGGAATGACCTTCGCCTGCTCCAGCGTCTCTCCAAGTTGCTTTATGTCATGTCCGTCGACGGGCCCCAGGTAGTGGAACCCCATCTCCGTCCACATGATGGTTGGCAGGATGAAGCCTTCGATTCCGCCGCCCAGCCGCTTCACCAGCCGGTAGATGGCCTCGCCGGTCGGCACTCGCTTGGACAAGGCGCGCATCCGGCCGATCATCGCCTGGTACTCCGGGTGACTGATGAGCCGCCTGCGCCAGTTGGTCAGAAAGCCGATGTTCTCCGAGATCGACATCCCGTTGTCGTTCAGCACGATGATGAGCCGCTCCGGGTTGCGATGGACCAGGTTGTTCAGCGCCTCGAGGCTCGATCCCGACGTCAACGCGCCGTCCCCGACAACGCAGATGGTCCACGCGTCCAGCCCGCGATTCGCGACGCTTTCGGCTATGCCGTGCGCGACCGATAGACCCGTCCCCGCGTGCCCCGCGACCAGCGTGTCATGCGGGCTTTCCGTCGGTTCGCCAAAGCCGGAGATTCCGCCCGCAAGGCGAATGTCCTGGAACTCGTTCCGCCGGCCGGTGACCAGCTTATGGGTGTAGAGCTGGTTGGTGGTGTCCCAGACAATGCGGTCCTTCGGGCTCTCAAACACACGGTGGATGGCCAGCGTGAGTTCCACGACACCCAGGTTGGACGCCAGGTGCCCCCCACGCTCCGTGATGACCGAGATGATCGTGTCCCGGACCTCCTGGGCAAGCTGATCTACCTCCAGCATCGACAGCAGCTTGAGGTCCTGTGGGCCGTCAATCCGGTCCAGCAGGCGGTCTGTCATTGCAATGGCTCCTTCCCTGCGGCGGCAACGGAAATGCAAGCGGAGGGCCGCGTTTCTCAAGAATCCGTAATGCTACTCTATTCCATTCCAGATGGGGCGGCAACAGCAAATTGGGCGAGTCGATCTGATTGGCGAGTGATAATCGAGCCTTACCAGCCGCGGGACCGCTCTGCGTAAACGTGGTCCGGCATTCTGTAGCTGATTCCCGCATCGTCGAAGGCGGACACTCCCAGAAACTGGGAGAAGCTGTTGAAGTTGCTGTTGGAGGCAGGCCGACCGGGGAAAAGCTTGTTCAAGAGCTGGTAGTACCTCGACTGCCAGCGGAAGAACGCAAGCACGCCAAAGTTGCTGCTCTTGGGGAAGTTCAGCTGGTCCGCCGTCTCGGCGCCGATCATGGCTCGCGAGACCCTGTAGATGTACTTCACCAGCGATCGCCGTTGCACGGGGTCAGTAACGTCGGCCACCACGGGGGCGGAGTTGATCAGCGCGTTGGCCATGATGACGGACTCAGGGTTCGAACTCGGTTCACACATCCGGCCGATCTTGATGATTTCGTTCGCATTCTCTTGCGTGTCGTAGAGAATGTCTTCCGGGACGCCCATGAGGAAGCCCGAGTAGCGCCACACCGCCATGAAACTCCTGCTCTCTTCATCGCTGAAGCGCACGCCAAGGCGATGCAGGTGGTAGAGGGTCCTGCTGGAGAACGATGCGGCGGCGTAGCCCATGTGCGCGCCGCTGATGGGCACGCCCCACGCGTCCTGGTTCCAGTCCGGCGACGCTGCCAGAAGCCGGCGGACCTGGGCGTGCACGAGACGAAGGCGTACCGAGAGTTTCCATCCGTCGCCGTACCGCTGCAGGCCGTCCGGCAGAAAGATCTCGATCATATGACGGTTGTTCTGCCGCAGCCGCCGCACACCCTGCTCCCGCAGGCGGCCGGTGATCAGGAACGACTTGGAGATGTTGGTGGAGAACCCCTCCACCAATGTCCCGCCCGTGAACGCAGCAAGCACAATCTTGCCCGCCCGGTAGAACATGCGCGTCCCAGCGTGAAAGCCCTCGAAATCCACCCAGGACGGCACCTCTTCAACGCTGCGGAAGAACGCCCACAGGCTCTCAGGTGCATCTCGGAGCTCGTCGTCGCTACCCTGCTCGATGCCGGCCTCAATGAGGCGGTCGGAGTCCTCCCTCGGCATCTTCGAGAGGTCCTCCATCAGCGCATCGGCCAATGGATCGCCCACCCATGCGTTGGCAATGTAGTTGGCCGTAAGCTCCGGGTTCAGGTTATAGGCCTCCTGATACCCATCCAGGTAGTCAGTCGGTATGCGTTCAGGAAGTGTTGCCAAGAGTATCCCCCTGAGAACATCAGCCCAGGCACGACCGCGATATCAACTGTCCTGACAAAATAGGAGGAGCTCAATCAAGCTTCCTCCACATCCGCATGCATATGTAAGGGGCTAATTCACAGCCACCCTCATCATCATAATGCTGACATGTTATTTATAGCAACTTTAATGGATCTAAGGCAAAATTATCGCGCAACAAGTTTCCTCGCGAGAGCCTATCTGCTGGGTTAAGGGCGGCCGCCACAGACATGTCCTTGATTTGGCCCAATTCCGGCCTAATGCATGAAATCACCGAACGTCGTATAGTTAGGAGGCGCCGCTGGGCCGAGGGCATAACCGGAGTCTTGCACCTTTTCGCCCTGCCCGCGCCCGCAAGGAGGAACCATGTTGCTGAACGGGCTATCCAGGGTGAGACTGCTTGCCGCGCTGCTGCTCGCCACACTGGCGCTGTCGATGGCAGCCGCATGCGGCGGCGAGGGGGCCCCGGGGCCAGAGGGACCGGCGGGACCCGCCGGTCCTCCGGGAGAGCCCGGGAAACAGGGGCTTCAGGGAATCACCGGGCCCGCAGGCCCACGCGGACCGCAGGGGGTTGACGGCGCCCAGGGACCCCAGGGCGAGCCCGGTGTGGACGGGGCCCAGGGACCCCAGGGCGAGCGCGGACCCGCAGGCGCAGGCAGTGTGAGCGCCAGAGACATCGAGTTCAGCACCATCGCCGGCACCATCGCGTGGAAGTACGTCGATGAGCCGGACAGCGCATGGCGCACCCTGGCGGCCATCCCGGAGCCCAGCTTTGCAGGCGGCGCAGGCGCCGCGCCCAGCATGCTCGCGCCAGCCTCCAACTGGGAAGTCATCCCGGTCTTCACCATCGGCGACCGCGTCGCCGACTACCGTCCGCTCGGCCTGCTGGACGGCAACGGCGCATTCTCATTGAACAGCTCCACAGCCCGCATCCTCACCACCAACAACATCGATGCCGGCGAGGGCCGGCCCTACAGCCTGGCCAACAACCTGTCCCTCACCGGCTCGCGGATCTCTTACTTTGACATCGACAAATCGACCCACCGGATCAAGTCTGCGGGCGTCGCCTACGACCGCATCGTCAACCGGGCAGGGGAACCGCTCACCGTGCGCAACGCAGGCGGCGTGGACTCCGGCCCCCTACGCAGGTTCAGCTCCGGCGCCTACGTCGCACAGGGTGACTTGAGCTTCGTGGACGACATCTTCTTCACGGGAGAGGCGGTCGAGGGCGGCCAGCTCTACGCGCTCGACGTCGACGAGGGCCACCTCTACGCCGTCCCCATGGCGGGGCGCGCGGCCTTCGAGAACGTCGCCCTGATCGACACGGGCACGTCCACGTCCGTTGGCATGGTCATCAGCGACGGCCGCCCCGGCGCGTCCCTCAAGCTTTACATCGGCGACAAGAACGCCGCCGGCACCGGCTCCTTCCTCGACCGCAACGGGCTGGCGAAGGGCACGCTCTACGTCTGGAAGACGCGGAACGGCGAGGACAACCCCGACCAGTTCGGCAAGACGGGCGAGTTCCGCCAGGGGACATTTGAGGCGATCGAGATCTTTGACGCCTCCAAGGCCAACTCCGAGGGTTATGACGCCCAGGGTTACGTGACACAGGAGACCCAGGACGCCCTTTCCTTCGGGCAGGACGGCGCGGGAGCCTTCCGCTTTTCCTTCCCCGAAGACCTGGCAACCAACCCCCGCAACGCCCGCGAAATCGTCTTTGCCTCAACCGGCAATGGCGCGGACTACAGGAATGACGATTGGGGCACGGTGTACATCATTGAGGTCGCACCCAACACCCTCTCCGCCAACGCGAGCATCGTCTACTCCGGCGACGACGGCGGCAACGGCCAGTTCCCCGGCGGCGCCGACTTCGGCCTTCGCAGTCCGGACAACGTTGATTGGGCCGAGAGCGGTCTCATCTACATTCAGGAGGACCGGGCAACTGTCAACAGCGTCTTCGGTGGCGCCAGCGCCCGCGAGGCCTCCATTTGGGAGCTCAACCCCCAGACGGGCCAGCTTGTCCGCATCGCGGAGATCAACCGCGGCTTCATCCCGGTGGGCACGGAGGACACGCAGCCTGATGACCTGGGCAATTGGGAGACCACCGGCGTCCTTGACATGACCTCGCTCTTGAACAGCAGGTTCACGATACTGCTGCTCAACGTGCAGGCCCACAGCATGATCGGCGACCTCCTCGGCGGCAGAAACATCAGCAGCGAGCTCGTCGAAGGCGGGCAGATGCTCCTCCTACGAAAGCTCGAGTAGGCAGAGAAACAGAAAATCGAAGGAGGGGGCTACTCACAGCTCCCTCCTTCTTTTTCAGGCAGTCCCGGACGTTGACGCCCCCGCCACGGTCTTGGCCCGTGCAACGAGCGTCTCGATGTCGATGAACGAGCGCTCCTCTTCCGGACGCAGAAAGAGTAGCGTGGCCTGCTGAACCGGCCTCTTCGTCGTCTCCGCCACGGCCCACGCATACAGGCCAAGCTGGATCTCGTACTCGGGGCCGAGCTCCTGCACCTGCTTCGCGGTGAGCCGGTCCGTCTTGTAGTCCACGATCGAGACGCCGTTTGGCCCGTCGATGAGCAGGTCGATGAACCCTTCTACGAGGCCGCCGTCGAGCTCCGCGCTGACGAAGACCTCCCGGTAGTAGCTGGTCTCGCCCTGCTCGACGCTGGCCCGCAGGCCCTGCACCGTCCCGGACCGCAGCGCATTCCTGGACAGCGCCAGCACTTCGTCTGCGCTGTCGTCAATGCCCTCCGCGGCGGCCTGGGCGCGGCAGATGTCCTCCAGCCCCTCTCCCGTCAGCAGGTCGATGCTCTGCAGCGCGGCGTGGACCGCGCGGCCAAGGTTCGTGGCGCCCCGGCCGCGACGGTACGATACCTCGCCCTCGCTGTCCTCGGACTTGACCGACGTCACCTCGTCCTCGGCCGGCGCAGCCTCGGCGGCCTGACCCTTCGCGCCCTGCGCGATTGCCGTGACGGCGCGCGCCTGCGGCTGCTTCGACGCCGCTATGGCGTCCTCGCGCCGGGCTGCCCACCGGCTCCGCTCCTCATAGAAGTCACCGTCCGGCGCCGGCTGGCCGTCGTCCTCCTGCGGTGGTGTGGCCGTAGTGGTTGGCAACAGGTCTTGCCAATCGAGGGTCTGGAACAGCTCCGGGTTGCCCTCGGTCAACGATTCGATAATCGCGGCACGGGAACCATCGGACCCCTTCTCGCGGCGGAAGAGGCTGACGATGAGGTGGTCGCGGGCGCGGGTGCAGGCCACGTAGGCGAGCCGAACCTCCTCCGCCTCACCGGCCGCCTTCTCCCGCTCGCTCGCCGTCTCGTAGCCCGCCGTGGGGACGTGTACGTTCCCGGAGACCCGCAGGTTGACCTCGGCGCGCCCGGTGTCCCGGTCCACGATGACCAACTCCGGCGTCGACCGGCGTCCGCCGCCGAATCCCAGCAGCAGGACGATGGGGAACTCCAGCCCCTTGGCAGCGTGGATGGTCATGATGCGCACACAGTCCTCGTCCGACTCCGGCGCGGGCGACTCGACCGCGCGTGCGCCCTCCGCCACCTGCCGCTCGATCCAGTCGAGGAAGCCGCGCAGGGAGCTGCCGCCCGCCCGCCGGTACGCCCCCGCCTGCTCCACCACGAACCGCAGCCGGCGCCATCGCTCCCTTGGCCGGCGGCGGTCGAAGGACAGCTCAACCAGCCGGCGCTCCCGGATGAACCAGTCGATGAACTCGTCCGGCGGCATGGCGCCGCTCTTCTCGTGAAACATGCGCAATGACGCCAGCGCGTCGGCGACCGGCCCCGTCGCTGCGCTTTGGCTCAGGTAGTCGAACCGCCCCTTGTCGTCCACGAATTGCAGCAGCTCGACATCGCTGCACGCGTAGGCGGGCGACCGTAGCGCGGCCACCAGCGACACGTCGTCCCCCGGGCTGTCGATGGCCCGCAGGCAGCTCAGGAGCTGCCGCACGTCCTCCGTGCCCAGCACGATGGACTCGCTCTCGATCCGGTACGGCACGTCGGCGGCCTCCAGCGCCTGCTCCAGCGTGCCGAGGCTCGTGCGGGTGGGCAGCAGGATGCAGACGTCCCGGTACGTCGCGTCCCGCCACGCATCTCCCCCTGGCTCCCGCACCTGCCAGCGTTTCTCCCGGATGCGCTGGACCAGCCCCGACGCAGCTTGGCCCTCGAGTCGGTGGACGGCGGCTGCGTTGCCCCCAACCAGCTCGCCCATGTGGTACACGGACGGCGCTGGCTTGTCGGCGCCCTCCTCAGGCACGCCGTGCGTCGCGAGGAGGTCGCGGTACTCGGCCTGCAGGCCGCTGCCGGAGTCCTCCATCCACTGGCGGAAGATGTGGTTCACCCACGTAATCATGCTCTGCTGCGAGCGGAAGTTCTGCTGCAGCGGCGTACTCTCGCTGACGAGCCGCTCGCGGACGTGGGCCATCGTGACGATGTCGGCCCGGCGAAAGCGGTAGATGGACTGCTTGGGGTCGCCCACCATGAACAGTTTGCCCTCGACGGGCTTCACGTCCTCCCAACTGTCCGCGGCACCGGACGGGTCGTCCGGGTCTCCGGCAAGGAGGAAGGCGATCTCCGACTGGATCGGGTCGGTGTCCTGGAACTCGTCGACGAGGATGTGGTGGAAGCGGCGTTGGAACCGCTGACGCGCCTCCTTGTGATCGCGCAGCATGTCCCGCGCCCAGACCAGCAGGTCATGGAACTGCGCGTGCCCATCCCGCTTCCGGCGGGCCACCTGCCCCGTCACGAACTGCCGCACCGCCTCCAGCGCCGGCGTGAAGGCGGCCGCCCGCAGGGCAGTGATCTCTCGCTTCCGAGCCTCTTCCAGGTCTCCCAGCATGTCCTTCAGGAGCTTGCAACCGTTGACGAGGGTGACCGGGTCATCATCCCAGTCCGGTTGGCGTCCCCGGCCGGTCGAGATCCGCTGGAAGCCCAGCACCCGGACGATGGCCCGCTCGTACGCGCCGGCGCCGATGTCCGAGTCGGGCAGCCGCCGCGTCAGTGCGATGACCTCGCCGACGTGGTCGTAGAGCGGGTCGCCCGCGCCGTTCTTCGAGAGCTCCCGCAATCGTTCGATTACCGGCACGGCCTCCGCCAGCCTCACGCCAATGGTCAGCGTGGGCTCCGGCGCGATGGAGATGGGCGTTCCCTCGACCAGGTCGTAGTCGTCTTCCAGCGCCGCCGCCACCTGCCGGAGCTGCTCGAGCCGCAGGCCCAGGTGCAGCGCGCGGGCCAGCATGGGACCAAGATCGTCCGAGTCCAGCGCCTCGTCGAGCCACTCCTCCCACGCCTCCTGAAAGCGAATGTCCGCCTGCACGGCGTCCAGCATCTCGAAGCCGGGGGGCAGCCCCGCTTCCAGCGGGCGCTCCCGCAGCAGCGACTGCGCGAAGCTGTGCAGTGTCTGGATGAAAGCGGCGTCCATCTCCGAAACGGCTTTCCGGCACCGGGCCCGCTCCTCCGCGTCGCGGACCGTGTCCGCCGCGGCCTCCTCCAGCCCCCGGCGCACGCGGTCCCGGAGCTCCGCGGCCGCCGCCTCCGTGAACGTGATCGCGGCCAGCCCCGCCATCTCGCAGCGGCCCGAGGTCACCAACGTCACGATCCGCCCCACCAGTGCGGTGGTCTTTCCCGTGCCCGCTCCAGCCTCTACGAAGAGGTTCTCGTCCAGGCTGGTCCGGATCCGGTCGCGGTGCTCCTGGTCCTGGATTGTCATCGGCTGCGTCATTCTGCGTCCTCGTCAGCCTCGTCCGTAGTAATCCCGCCGAGCCGTGTGTATGCGGCGGCTTCCGGCGATTCCCGTTTTCGCTCCCATAGCGCCTGCCGGTTGGTGGGGCAAACGCGCTTGAAATCGCAGAATCGGCAGTTCTCCGCTTCGCCGCCCTGACCAGCAGGGCCTGGCACAGCAGGGAACACCCCACCGCGCACGCCGGTTGCGATGACCTCGACGGTCTCCCTGAACTTCGTCTCCACTGCGTCCAGGTCGACGGCGTAGTGCTCCGCCGATCCGCCTGAGGACACGAACCAGTACTCGGCCCGCAGCTTCGCGTCCGGGAGCAACGTCTCGCGGACGGCCAGCGCGTAGATCGGGAGCTGCAGCTTCTTGCCCGCCAGCAAGGGATCGTCCTTCATTTTCCGGAACGAGAACGTGCTGCCGGTCTTGTAATCCATCACCACCGCGCGCAGGCCGTCGGCGGTGGCGTCCACGCGGTCAATGAAGCCACGAAACCGCACCTCGCCGCCAGCGGGAAGAGCAAGGGACACTGGCGCGTCTCCGCCGAACCCGAACTGGTACTCGGCGCGCCGGGGCAGCATGCCCTCCTCGGCCCGGTATCGCGCGTCGTCCTCCAGGAACCGGTCGAGGTCCTGCAGGATGTCCTCCTTCACGACGTCCCACAGCGCACGGCGGCCCGTCAAGCCCGTCTGCTCCGCTATGACGAACCGCTCCTCGGCGATCTCCATGAGCCGCGCCCGCTGCCCCGCCGACCACGCCGTTCCCGGCGTCGGTGCACCAGCATCCAGCGACTCTTGGATGAACTGCTCCAGGATGCTGTGGACCAGGCTGCCGCGTTCCATGGGGGAGATGGTCAACACGTCCTCCGGCGTCTCCCATGCCGAGAGCCCCAGGACGCTGCCCAGGAAGTGCCGGTAGGGGCAGGTCGCCCACGTCTCCAACCTCGACGGCGATATGACGCGTGAGAGCGAGCCTCCGAGCCGTCCGCTGCTGTCCGCAATCGAGCCGACGTAGCCGTCGTACTCCGTGAGCCGCTTTCCCGCCCGAGCCCCGTCCATCGCAAGAGCCCTGCCGAGCGCTCCATCGCGGGCCGCGAGGGCGTGACGCGCCGTCCGGCCGCCTACCCGGCGCCATTCGGCCAGCGCCTTCAGGTCGAACTCGTGGCCGTCGGCGGCTTGCCCCCTGCCGGCCAGCCGCAACGCGTCCTCCATCGACTCGATGACCGTCAGCCAGGGCGCGTCGATGGTGTTGAGGCGCTCGGAGGAGACCCGCTCGCCCTGCAGCGCCGAGGCGGCGTCCAGCAGCCACGGCGAGGGGTACTGCGGCCGGCGTTGCACCGGGTCCACCCGCGAGTAGGACAGCCGCAGGCTCTTCCCGGCCGCCAGCGCCGACAGGTAGCTCCGCCGCTCGCGTAGCTGCGCTTCCCGCCGCAGCGGCAGGGGCGAGCCCGGCAGTCCCGCGCGCACCGCCTCCGGCAGCAGCGGGTCCTCGCCAGTTCGGGCGGGGTAGTCGCCCTCAGACATCCCCAGCACCCACACGGCGTCGAACTCCATCCCCGCCGCCGAGCCAAGGCCCGCTACGAACACGCCGGTGCCCGTCGCACCCGTGCGTCCCATGGGCGCCGACAGCTCGTGGTCGAGCGCCTGTTGGAAGGCGGCCCTCGTCGTGGAGGCTTCCAGAGCGTCCAGTTTGCCCAGCTCATCGAGCGCCTTGCGCACGCGCTCCAGCGCCTCCTGCTGCGCGCCAGGCCAGTCGTTCTTGCCCTGCGCGTAGGCCTCCAGCGAGTCCTTTGCCCAGCCAGCAAAGGCGCTCCACTTACTTCCATCGGCGGGCGGCGCCAGCTGTGCCAGCCCCTCCACAAAAGCTACCAGCCGGTCAGCGCTCTCCGCTCGCTCCCTGCGCCCCCTCGCCTGGGCGTCGGTCACTTCGCCCTGCGCCTCCGCGCGCTCGTCCGCCTCGCGCATGTCGGCGGCCCGCTTGGACACTCGCTCCCGCCACTGCTCGACGCCTCGCACGACGCCCGCCTGCCGGGAGATGGCCTCCCACCGCTGCAGCTCGCCCGACGCCGAGCGGTTGGACGCGACGTTCCACACTGGCGCGTCCGCCAGCCACTGCATCAGCATCCCGCGTCCGAGGTCCTGCCGGGAGACGTCCAGCAGCCCCGTCAGCAACCGCCCCGGCACCGAGTTCCGCAGGGGCGACGGGTCCGGCCCGGCCACGGGCACGCCCGCAAAGCCCAGCTCGATCTGCAACTGGAAGGCGTAGGGGTCGGGCCGACGGTAGAGGGCCGCCATGCGGTGGAAGGGCACGCCCGATTCCGCCAGCCGCAGCATCTCGCGCGCCGCCTGCCGCACCTCCTCGCGCGCGTCCGGCGCCGACACGATGGACGCGGGCGCCAGCGACGCCGGGGCGTCCGCCTGAGAACCGCCGCCGTCGACTGCATCGCTCAGCCGTTCCCACCACCGTCCCTCCGCCTCGTCGACCTCGGGATCGCCTGTGCGGCCGACGACCATGGCGCACGACGCCGCGCTCGACAGGGCGTCCAGCAGCGCGGCCTCGGCGGGCGACGGCCGGGACAGGAGGAAGAACACCAGCGCACCCACGTCCTGCAGCGCTGGCTGCCCCTGACCGGTGGTCACGGCTTCCGCGGCCGCCTGCGCCACGTCCTCGCGCCGGTAGTAGCCGACCGTCCGCTCCCGGTAGCGCCGGTACAGATCGACGGTCGCATGCCTGAGGTCGTCGGCGAGCGCCAGCGCGTCAAGCTCGTCGTCTGTCAGGCGCGCCATGTCCTGGAAGGCCAACTGCAGCGAGCGGTGGGTGGTCGTGTGGGTCGCCACGGCGCCAAGCACGCCGTGTCCGGCGCTCTTCGAGGCCACCTCTCGGATGATGGCCATCTCCGCCGCCGCCGAGAGCGGCCGCCTGCGCTGCGCCGCCATCGCGGGCGCGCCAAGCTGCTCGGCGAGCCGCGCGAATGCCATGAAGCGCACGTTCAGTAGTCCGTCACTCGCGGCCAGCACACGCCGCAGGCTGATGCCGGCATAGGCGCTCGGCGGCACGACGGTCACGGGCGCCAGCGGGTTGCTCTCCTTGGCTTCGGCAAGCAACGCCTGCAACCGCTCCCTCGCGGGAACACCGTATTGCTCCAGGAACACCCTCAACCCATTCACTCCCCAATGATGCTCAGTCTTGTCGGTAGGCGACGCACCGCAGCCTACCAACCGGCTGGTCGCCGGACAACAGCGACACGAGTGTAGTTCAACGAAAGAGTGGGCGGGGACGCGTCCCCGCCCACTTGTCGCTCCTCAGAGGGGGCGATTTGCTCCCGATGCAGTCCGGCTCTACTGCGTCGGCGGGCCGAGCGCTGTCAGCGCCGCCATCTCCTCCGGCGAGAGGCACGGCACGAAGGCGAACATGACCGAGGGGTCCGGCTCCGCCGAGAGGATATCGACCTCGAGCGGCAGCAACCCATTCCCTATGCAGTTCAGCGTTTCAGGCGAAATCGTGCCGCCGGTTGCCGCGTTGAATCCCGCCAGGAAGAACAGGACGGTTGACTCCTTGGAGAGACACGGTCCGAGCACCTGACCGCCGGTCACGTCGGCGCTCGGGTCCAGCACCGGCGACTGCAGCAGCGCCTGGTACGCCTGATCGCCGATGTTGTTGCGAACGCAGGTGGCCTCTTCCTCAGTGAGCAGGTTATCGACGATGTCCTGCCCCGTCGCCCCCTGCTCCAGGTTGGGCACGTCGAACGTCATGGCGGCGGGCGCCGCGGGCGTGTCCGGCATCGCGTCGGTTGGGGCCGCGGTTGGCTCCGGCACCGGAGTCGGCGGCACCGGCGTTGGGGGAACCGGCGTCGGCGCAATCGTGGGCTCCGGCGTGGGATCGACGACGGTCTCCTCCTCGGAGTCACCGCACGCGACGGCAAAGAGGGCAACCAGGGCCAACAGGACAAGAATTGTCGTCCGGAGATTCTTCACTACCACCCTCCCATTTCCATCAGGGGTTTGCAGGAAAATGGTACACCATTCAATTCACACTTGTTAGAGACATGTGGTATGAATACTTGAAACATTGAGCGTCACCAACGTATGCTCATTCACGTAAGCCACAAGACTGGACCCAAGGCGCATTTTGGAGCATGTTATGACGAGGGCATTGGGCGACTATCTGAGAATGGGAGCAGTCACACTCGCCGCACTGGCGGCCCTTGTCGCGACGGCGGCGTGCGTCGACATTTCCATCGGCACGAGCGATAACCCCTCGCCGGTCACGGAGCCCGGCGCCTACACCAAGTTCTTCGTGCATCAGGCCATCGAGCGTTACGATGATGATGGGCTCGAAGAAACGGTCGCCTACTACAACACTGCGGAGAGCGTGGACGGCGATTGGTACGTGTTCATCGCCGACGAAGACCGCGTCCTGATAGCTCACGCGCCCATTCCGGAAAACGTGGGCAAGCCCCTCTCTTCGGACGATTTCAAGGGCTCGGACGGGTTCCACTTCGGCAACGCCCTTGCGGAGGCCAGTTCCGGCGGCGACTGGGTCACCTACACCTACCTCAACCCCAATTCCGGGGATGAGGAGCAGAAGCATTCCTGGGTAGTTGAGAAAGATGGGCTCATATTCGGGTCCGGCTGGTACCAGCGGTAGCGTCCTCCTCGCTCGACTACGTGCAGTCCCCCGGCAACCGCTTCGCCGGGGGCTTCCTTTGCGCACTTGACACCTCGCCAGCCTCGCCAATAGCATTCGGGCGCCGCACGGCTTCGGGATCTCGTGTCGCGACGCCGTGCGCTTTGCACGGAAGGCACATCGCTTCAACCGCGAAACCACGTGAAGGGGGGCCATGTCATGAAGCGCAGTGAAGACCGCATCCTCACGACCCACGCCGGCAGTCTGCCCCGGCCCAAGTACCTGCAGCCGCTGCTGGACGCCAAGCGCAGGGGCGAGCCCTACGACCCGGCCGAGCTGGACCAGAAGGTCAAGCAGGCGGTCAAGGAGGTCGTCGACCAGCAGGTGGCCTACGGCATCGACGTCGTCGGCGACGGTGAGGAGTCCAAGCCGAGCTTCAACCTCTACCTGGACGAGCGCATCAGCGGCTTCGAGATGAAGCTGCCCCCGCCCGGACAGGTGCCGACCATGAGCATGGACGGCCGGGACCGCACCGACTTCCGTGAGTTCTACTCTGAGGAATCGGGCTTTGGGCTGCGGCTGGTGAGCAGCGCCTACGCGGTCCAGGAACAGCAGATCTGCACCGGCCCCCTCTCCTACATCGGCCAGGACATCGTGGCCGCGGACGTTGCCACCTTCCAGGCTGCGCTGGAGGGCGTCGACTACGCCGAGGGGTTCATCCCAACGCTCGCCCCGGGCACCATCGACCACCGCCTGTTCAACGAGTACTACAAGTCCGAGGAGGAGTTCGTCTACGCCATCGCGGAGATGATGCGCCCCGAGTACGAGGCCATCGCCAACGCGGGCTTCATCGTCCAGATCGACGACCCGGGCCTGCCGGACACCTGGGACATGCTGATTTCCCGCCCCAGCCTGGAGGAGTACCGCAAGTACGCCGACCTCCGCGTGGAGGCGCTGAACCACGCCCTCTCCAACGTCCCCCCCTCGCTGGTGCGCTACCACATCTGCTGGGGAAGCTGGCACGGCCCCCACACCTACGACATCCCCCTCGAGGACATCGTCGACATCATGCTGAAGGTCAACGCCGACGCCTACTCCATCGAGGCCGGCAACGTCCGCCACGACCACGAGTGGCGCGTCTGGGAGACCACGAAGCTGCCCGACGGCAAGATCCTCGTGCCCGGCGTCGTCAGCCACGCCACCAACGTCGTCGAGCACCCGCGCCTCGTCGCCGACCGGCTCGTGAAGTACGCGAGCCTCGTGGGCCGCGAGAACGTCATCGCGGGCACGGACTGCGGCCTCGGCGGGCGCGTTCACCAGCAGATCGCGTGGGCCAAGTTCAAGGCCCTCAAGGAGGGCGCGGACCTGGCCACCAGCGAGCTCTGGGGCTAGCCCAACCGGAGCTGCCCGATGCTTCCGCACAAGCTGCTGCCGACGACGGTTGTCGGCAGCTACCCGCAGCCGGACTGGCTCGTCGACCGCGAGACGCTGCAGCACGGCACCGTCCCGCGCGTCCTGCAGGCAGGGTTCTGGCGCGTCCCGGACGCTGCCCTTGCCGAGGCGCTGGACGACGCCGCCACCGTCGCCATCCGTGACATGGAGCGCGCCGGCATCGACGTCATCACCGATGGCGAGGTGCGCCGACAGAGCTACTCCAGCGCCTTCGCGACGGCCCTCGGCGGCGTTGACCCCGAGCGGCCGGGGGTCGTACAGGGGCGCCGCGCCGGGACGACGGTGGAGGTGCCCCGCGTCGTGGGCCCCATCGCCCGCGAACGTCCCGTGCTGCTGGACGCAGCCCGCTTCCTGCGCGCCGCGACGGACCGCGCGGTCAAGGTCACCGTGCCCGGCCCCTTCACCCTCTCCCAGCAGTGCGTGGACGAACACTACAACGACCCCCGTGCGCTGGCTCTCGCCTTTGCCGAGGCCGTGAACGCGGAGGTCCGCGACCTCTTCGCCGCCGGCGTCGACGTGGTGCAGATCGACGAGCCGTGGCTGCAGGCCCGCGCCGAGGCCGCCCGCGCGTTTGGCGTCGAGGCCATCGACCGCGCGCTGGACGAGGCGGCGGGTGTGACCGCCCTGCACCTCTGCTTCGGGTACGCCGCCAAGGTGCCCGGCGCCAAGCCCAACACCTACGAGTTCCTCGGCGAGCTGGACGCCAGCAGCGTGCAGCAGGTCTCCATAGAGGCCGCCCAGCCGCAACTGGACCTGCGCTCCCTGCAGACGTTGCCGTCCAAGACGGTCATCGCCGGCGTCCTGGACCTCGGCAGCCCCGACGTCGAGACGCCGGAGCTCGTCGCCGAGCGCATCCGCGCCGCCCTGCGCCACCTGCCGCCGGACCGCCTCGTCCTCGCGCCCGACTGCGGCATGAAGTACCTGCCGAGGCCCGTCGCCTTCGCCAAGCTCCAGGCCCTCGCCCAGGGCGCGGCCATCGTCCGGCGGGAGCTGGAGATCATGGAGGACGCGGCTCCGTAAGACCCACCCTCGTTCGTGCTGAGGGCTATCCGAGCACGAACGAGGTCCTCAACCGCGCGCCGCTCGACCTGCGTCCGCCTCCTTCCTGTAGATGCCCCCGGACTCTCTGACGGCTTGGCGTTCTCCGCGAGGGTGTGCATCACGGCAGCGGGGGCGAGCGGGGGAATTGAGTTGAGTTTTCGGTGTTTTCTAATTGAGTTTTTGTCGTTTCCAGATACGGGAAGGCCCGATAACGACTAGAACGACTGCTGGACGTCCGTAGCTAGGAGGGGGTTGTGTTGCATTGAGTCGCAGTTGTGTTGCGGGGGGACAAAGGTATTGGGAATGGGTTGTGTTGCATTGGATTACGGAAGTCAAACAGTCGGGTAGGGGTCATAGCTGATTTGGCTCCTTTGGCCGCTTGGCGGCCCGGTGGAAGCGGGCAGGGCAGGGGTTTCGATCAGTCATGGCAGGAAGGTAGCGATGGGCGGGGCGCATGGGCAAGGGCGCGGGGGCAGGGCGACGGAGGTGTCTGCCGTGGACACCGGCTTTCGCCGGTGAAACGAGGGAGAGGAAG
>JAPPNT010000118.1 GCA_028873745.1 Chloroflexota bacterium
GGAGAGGGTAGCGGAGGCGGGGGAGATGGGGAACGGGACGGTGTCATGGGGTGGGGGCAACCACAAGGGTTGCTCCTACGGACGTGGGCGCCCCCTTCCAGAACCTCAAGGACAGGCCCTTCGAGAGGCTCAGGGCGAACGGGGGGGTTAGGGCAGCAGCAGACCCACCTCTCGGAGCTCCGGCGATCCCTCGTTCCAGTACGGCAGGCCGGGGATGAGGCGCGCCGACACGATGGACTCGATGGCGCCGATCTGGGCGGTCACGGTCCGCATCATACGGTTCACGTACAGCCTTGCCTGGCCGGGGGAGAATGCCGACAAGTATTCGTAGACCTCCCTCGCCGTCTGAGCGGGCATGGCCAGATTGTTCAGCAGGACGGTGCGCTGCGGCCGGAGCTCCGGGTCCGAGAGGATGGCGAGCCACAGGAGGAGCTGGCCGCGCGCGTGCTCGCTGGTCTCCGCTCGGGCACGCAGGTTGCCGATACGCATCTCGACGAAGACCTCGTAGCCGTTGAGGCGCGGGTAGAGCAGCAGGTCAAGGCCGGCGAGGGACTCCAGCGTCCGGAAGAAGGCGACCTGATGGGCGTAGGCCTGCGCCTCTCGAATGGCGACGACGTCGAGGTTGACCTGGTCGTTCAGCGACGGGTTGGTGCGCGCCTGCCGGAAATGCCCAAGCTCGTGCGCGAGAGTGCTCAGGACCTCCATGGGCGTCCTGTCCGAGCGGGAGACGATGCGTGACGCGCCGCGCCATTCCGAGTAGTACCCCGCGAAGCCCTTGGCCTCCGTGCAGCGCGCCAGGTAGACGGTGCGGATGCTGGCGGACAGCGTGGGAGCAACATCGCCGCACTCCGCGTCAACCCACGCCTCGAACTCCTCGTCCGTGAGGATGCTGATGCCGAAGGACTCCTCCGACAGCGAACGGTTGTAGAGGCTGCGGTAGACGAGGTCGACGACGTCGATCACGCCCTGCCGAAGCTCCGGGGTCGTGCTAAGGGGCGCCGCGGACGACCGGATGTCCTCGAGCAGGGCAAGACGGCGGCGGCGCTCGGCCTCGTCCAGCGTGGAGTCGCCGCGCGGCGGGGCGAACCCGGTGCGCCAGTTGACGGGCACGCGCGAGACGGTGGCGATAGAGCCGTCGGCCATGCGGACGCGCAACTCGACGGTGTGGATGCCCTGGGCGAAGGCGGCGGGTACGGGCTCGTCGACGAGGAGATCAATGGCGCCGGCGGCGAGGGACTCGCGCTCCCACGTGTGCACGACTTCACCGCTGACCAGAAGCTCGATGGCGTAGGGCGAGCGCACCGCACCACCGTGGTTTTTCATCGCCCAGTTCACGAAGGCCTGGGAGCTCAGGTAGGCGGCGCCCGGCAGCGACGTTTCACCGCGGTAGCCGCTCACAACCAGGGAGCCGGACCAGCCCGACGGGATGTACGGCAGTATGGCGGGCGCCCCGTCGACGGTCGTCGGCCCCGAATTGGAGTCCGCAAGGGCAGGGCCGGCCCAGTTGAAGTCCACCGACACGGTGTTGTCCGTCTCATCCGCCTCTTGCACCAGCCCGGTCGGGTCCAGCTCCAGCGTGAGCGTGTGCCGGCCGGGGCTCACGTAGATCGTGTCAAGCAAGTGCGCCCAGGGTGGCGTCACGACGGCCTCGTGGGCGATGAGGCCATGCTGGTTGAACTTCGTCACCAGCACGCCGTCGAGGTAGACATAGACGAGGAAGAAGCGGCTGATGCTGGAGAGGCCGCCATTGTTGTAGGCGATCTCGAGTGACGGGGTAGCGGTCAGCGCGGCGTTGGCGCTGCGGGGCACTCCCTGAAGCCGGATGGAGTCATCCCAACCCTCGGGGAGGTACGGCTTCAGGTTGGGCAGACGCGTCGGCGCGAGGGTGGTCTGGAGGTCGTCGACGGGCATCTCCGGCCAGTCAAAGGAGACGGCCACGTTGTTCTCGGGCGTGTCCAGCGGCTGGAGGTAGCCGGTCGAGTCGACGATGAGCTGCAGCACGTGGGGACCGGCGGCGAGATTGGCGCGAATCGGCAGGTCGGCCCAGTCGCGGATGGTCTGCACCTCGCCAACGTCGAGGCCGGTGGCGGCAAGCCAACGCTCGACCGGGACGCCGTCGACGACGAGGTCGACGGAGAAGGGCAGGTCCGCGTCCTCGGAGCCGGTGTTGGTGACGGCCCAGCTGACGTACATGAGGCCGTCGGGGCCGATGGGACCGCTCTCGGTTGCGTTTGGCTGGCCCGAGACGATCAGGGACGCAGACCAGCCCTCGGGCGTCGCGGGGCGCAGTGAGACATAGGACGGGGACGGGCGCACGCGCGGGGTGCCGGTGGGCACGGGGGTCGCGGTGTCAAACGGAATGGGCGACGGCGACGGCAAGGGCGCCAACGGTGTGGGCGTAGGCCCGGGGGAAACAACGGCTGTCGTGCCATCGCAGCCAAAGGCTAGCAATACAAGCGACACTGCCAAGGCTGCCAGCGCGAACGCCGGCCTCGACTTGACCATGAGGCCCTGCCTTGTTATCTACAGCGGTAGTACTGAAAGGGAACGGGGACGTCCCCAGTGTACCACTCCGCTATCCGTGGAGCGCTGTGCGCCCCATGCTTCTTCGAGTGGGCCGATGCGTCACCGACCCACCTATCGACAATAGCTTAGATGAATTGCGGCGCAAACACAAGTGCCACAATCGACATCAGCTTAAGAAGGATGTTCAGCGACGGCCCGGAGGTGTCCTTGAAGGGGTCGCCGACCGTGTCGCCGACGACGGCGGCCTTGTGGGGCTCGCCGCCCTTGCCCTCGTGAGCGCCTGCTTCGATGTACTTCTTGGCGTTGTCCCAGGCGCCGCCGCTGTTCGCCATGGTGATGGCGAGCAACGACCCAGCAGCGATTGCGCCGATGAGCAGGCCGCCCACAGCCTCCTTGCCGAGGAATGGGACCATCCCAACCGCTATGGGGACGACGACTGCAAGCAGGCCGGGGACAATCATCTCGCGCAGTGCGCCACGCGTGCTGATGTCCACGCAGCGAGCGTACTCGGCGCGCACGCCCTCCTTGCCCTCGCGGAGACCGGGGATCTCGTTGAACTGCCGCCGCACCTCTTCAACCATGTCCTGAGCGGCCCGGCCGACGGCTTCCATGGTGAGGGCGCTGAATATGAAGGGCATCAGTGCGCCGATGAGGAGACCCACGAGGGTAGAGACTTCGAGCAAGTCGATGGCCTCGAGGCCGACAACGTTGGCGTAGGCGGCCATGAGGGCGAGAGCCGTGAGGACGGCCGAGCCGATGGCGAAGCCCTTGCCGGTGGCGGCCGTCGTGTTGCCGAGGGAGTCGAGGGCGTCGGTGCGCTCGCGGACCTCGGGGTCCAGGTGGGCCTGCTCTGCGATGGCGCCGGCGTTGTCGGCGACGGGGCCGTAGGCGTCGGTCGCAAGGGTGATGCCGAGGGTGGAGAGCATTCCGACGGCGGCGATGGCGATGCCGTAGAGTCCAGCGAGCTGGTGGGCGCCGATGACGGCGGCGGCGATGATGATGATGGGGATGACGGTGCTCAACATGCCCGTCGCGAAGCCGCTGATGATGACCGTCGCGGGGCCGGTGATGGCGCGCCCGGCGATGCCGCGGGTCGGCTTGTACTCGTAGCTGGTGTAGTACTCGGTGCTGACGCCGATGATGACACCGGCGCCAAGACCGACGGCTACGGCGCCCCACAGCTGCCAGACGTTCTCGATGCCCAAGCCCGCCTGGGTTTCGACCACCCAGTAGATAGCTCCGAACGAACCGGCGAGGGCCAGAACGGCGGCGGCAAAGATGCCGCGCCTCAGCGACCAGAGCAAACTTCCGATGCTGGTGGTCTCGCCCGTGCGGACGAGGAAGGTGCCGATGATGGATGCCACGATGCCGACAGCGGCGATGACAAACGGGAGGACGGTCAAGGGAGCCTCACGGGAAATATCATCGGGGTTGGGCACGCCGAGAAACGCCGCGCCGGTGGCGGCAAGCGCGAGGCTCGCGATGATGGAGCCGACGTAGGACTCGAAGAGGTCGGCGCCCATGCCGGCCACGTCGCCGACGTTGTCGCCGACGTTGTCGGCAATGACGGCGGCGTTGCGCGGGTCGTCCTCGGGGATGCCGGCCTCGACCTTGCCCGCGAGGTCGCCTCCGACGTCGGCAGCCTTCGTGTAGATGCCACCGCCGACACGGGCGAAGAGCGCGATGCTGGATGCGCCGAAGCTGAACCCGGCGACGATGTTGGGGTCTTCAAAGACCATCCAGAGGATGACCGCGCCGAGGAGTCCGATGCCGACAACGGTGACCCCCATGACGCCGCCGCTGGAGAAGGCGACTCGGAGGGCCCGGTTCAGGCCGGTGCGCGCCGCGGATGCAGTCCGCATGTTGGCCTTGACCGCGATGCGCATGCCCGCGAAGCCGGCCAGCGCGGAAGCAATGGCCCCCACGAGGTAGGCGATGGCGGTCCGCTCATCCTGGCCCTCGCCGTAGAGCCCAAGTGCAAGCAGGACGACGAACACGATCACGACGAATCCCGCCAGAACGGTGTACTCGCGCTTGAGGAAGGCGTTGGCGCCCTCCTGGATGGCTGCACCGATCTCCTTCATGCGGTCTGTGCCCTCGTCCGCAGCAAGAACGCGCATAGCCAAGAATGCAGCAAAAGCGAGCGCCGCGACGCCGGCCACGATGGCCAAAATCAGGCCGTCCAAGGGAGTCACCTCCGTATCGCAATTAGAGCCTATTCCAAGCAATTGCGAAAAGTATCACGAAATTCGTCACGGGTCAAGGAATTTGCGGCTCGCCGCTGCCCTCTCAGCCGCTATACTGCAGTCTGCGCCGGCCGCTACTCGCGCGGCGCGTACACCTCTGTAGGGAGGCATCGCAATGCACGTCACGCGCATTTACACCGGAGACGACGGGAAGTCCCATTTTCAGGAAGTAGAGCTGGACTTCAACCCGAGAGGGGACGGGCAGTCGGAGGCTACGCAGCCCGCAAACGCCAGGCATGCCTTCTTCACTCGGCAGTCGGCCGACTACGTGCTCGACTGGCACTGCGCGCCGGGGCGGCAGTACGTCATCACGCTGGACGGCGAGGGGGAGATCGAGGTGGGCGACGGCTCGACCAAGCGGTTCGGGCCCGGCGACGTGCTGCTCGCGGAGGACCTGACGGGGCAGGGGCACGTCACGCGCGTTGTGGGCGGCAAGCCGGGGCCTTTTTTGTGGGGGCCGGTGGTTTCGGGGGGGGGGGGGGTGAAGGTAATTGACAGAGCGGTCACGGGAAGATAGTCTTATACATGCCCCCCCTACCGCTTCGCCGGTAGGGTCGAGACCGCCCTCGGGCGGTCTCTGTCTTTCCGTGAGGCAGCATTGATCACCAACGTCTACATTGATGGCTTTAACCTCTACTATCGTGCTCTTCGGGGCACTCCATTTAAGTGGTTAGACCTGCAGCAGCTAGCTCAGGCCCTTTTCCCCGGAGATACTATTCAGCGCGTCTCCTACTTCACAGCTCTCCTAGACGCGCGGCCTGAAGATCCGAGTAAACCCCGTCGTCAACTTGTGTACTTGAGGGCTCTGGCTACCTTGCCTAACCTCTCCATCCATTACGGAGCTTTCCGGTCCGGGACCAAGCGTCGTCCGTTGGTCCGGTCACTGCCGGGGCTGCCCAATTACGTAGAGGTTTGGGACACGGAGGAGAAGGGATCGGATGTCAACTTGGCCACCCGGTTGCTTGTAGACGGGTTCAACAGGGAGTACCAGCAGGCGGTCGTAGTTTCCAACGACGCCGACTTCGCAGGCGCAATGCAATACGTGCGCGACGGGCTGGGGCTGCGCGTCACCCTGGTCAATCCCGACCCCAAGACACCGAGTCCCAGGTCTCTGACCAATGCTGCGACCTACGTAAGGCGTCTTTGGCGAAGCCATCTGCGACGGAGCCAGTTCCATGACCGCATCGCTGACGCGCAAGGGGTGATCAGCAAGCCTTTGGGGTGGTAACAGAGGCGGCACGGAGCGCCTTGAGCACTGGACGGGGCCTCGCTTGCCCCCTTAGTCCTTCAGCATCATGATGAACTGCGTGCATTCCGTTAAGTCCTCATGGGTGTGGCCCTTGCCGTGGATGTCTTCCATCAGGCGGACGTCGCCGGGGTGGAAGACCTGCTTTGTGCCGTCGCTGAGGCCGATCTCGATGTCGCCGACGAGCTGGATGATTAGGCGGCGCTCCGGGAGCGGGTGGAAGTCCATCCAGCGGAGGTCGGCGTAGTGGCGAATGCCCGCTTCCGTGATGTTGTTGAAGGCCTCGAGGTACCTGTGGTCGTCCAGCGAGAGCGGCTCTATGTGGCTCTCGCCGTTCTCGTCCGGGTAGACGCGGTACATGGCCATGTTCGTGCTCCTTCCGTCATGCGGCGGTTGTCCGGTCCCGTTGTGCGTCAAGGCCGCCAATCGTCCTTCAGGACCGCATACAACACGTTGTCGAGGGTTTCGCCTTCTTTCATGCTGGCCTTGCGCAACAGGCCCTCGCGCTGGAAGCCGGCCTTCTCCAGCACCCGCGCTGACGCTTGGTTGCGGGCGAAGATGTGCGCTTCGAGGCGGGTCAGTCCGAGGGTTTCGAATGCGTACGTCGTCATGGCCTTCACGGCGGTCGTCGCGATGCCGCGGCCCCAGAAGGGCTGGCCCAGCCAGTAGCCGATCTCCGCCGAGTGCCGGTAGTCGGCGTCACGGAGCGTCAGGCCGACGCTGCCTATTGGGCCTTCGGGGTCGCAGATAGCGAAGGTTGAGAGCGTGGTCCGTTTCGCATTGAGCGCGATCCACTCACCGGCGTCGGCGTGGGTGTAGGGGTGCGGGAAGCGGTCGTAGAGCTGCCGCCAGACGTCGTAGTCGTTAGCCAGCGTTACGAACCGCTCCCTGTCGGCGTTTTCCCACGCCGACACCCAGTCGCGCAGAACCAGGCCGTCACCAAGGTCGATGTCCATGACCAATGGACAACTAGCCCGCAGGAAGGGGCCGCGACTGCCTGCCGGGGCCGCCGGCACCCTCGCGAATGTCCTTGGCGGTCGCTTCGTCGACGCCCTTGGGCCAGCGACGCTTCAACGGGTCGCTCACCGTGAAGGTGAAGCTGCCGATGCCTTCGATGCCCATTTCGATGGTCTCGCCGTCCTGCATGGCGCCAAGGCCCTGGTGGTTGGTGCCCATGAATAGGACGTCGCCCGGGCTGATCTCTTCGATCGACGCAACGTACTCAATAGACTCTGCGATGGAGTGCGCAAGGTCGCTTGTGTTGTAGTTGGGGCGAATCTCCCCGTCGACGCTGAGGGTGACCTGCAGGTTCTCAGGGTCAGCAATCTCGTCCTTTGTCACGATACAGGGGCCCATGGGGCAAAAGGTGTCGTAGGACTTGTGCTCGGAGATGGGCATCGTGTTTGGCACGCGCCCGCCGCCGCCGGACATGCGCGCCGATACGTCAACGCCGGCGGTGTAGCCGAAGACGTGGTCCATTGCCTCCGAGGCGGGGATGTCCTTGCCACCCTTGCCGAAGACCAGCAAGAGCTCAGCCTCATGGTGGAAGATGTTGGCGTCTACGTCCGGGAGGATGACGGTGTCGCCGGGGCCGATGATGCTGTCGAGGGACTTGGTGAAGCCCCACATGGGCGAGGGCTCGCGGGCGCCGAACTCACGGTAGTTGCCGCCCATGCAGAGGATCTTGTTCGGGCGCGGCAGCGGCGAACGGAGCTGCGCGCCAGCCACCGGCGTCCCGGACGCGGCGCGGGCCTCGAGCTGCGACTTGAGGCTGTCAAAGTTGGTGATGAGGTGGACCATCGCGGCCTGGCCACCGCCGGGAGCGAGGTCGCTGACGTCGACGACGCCGTTGCCGGTGAGGATACCGGGCTGGTTGTCGTTGTACATGACTAGCTTCATGGGTTCCTCCTTTTCTTTCATTAACCACCGACATTACTTCGATCCGTAGTGGCTCACTACCAATGTTTAGGAATAGTCCAATAGGTCTATCAGTTGACGCATGTCAACTATCATGCGACGTATCTCTCTTGGGGATATTTTGCAAATCTGCTTCAATATAGCCTCCACTTCCGTTACTTGGTCTCGAGTCTCAAATCTCTCGAACCAGACTAATTTGGGATCCTTGCCCGCCGTCGATTTTGTCCGACCATGCTTATGCTCCATGGGCCGTTCCGGAAGCTCTCTCGTCTGTCCCACATAGAAGGTTCCGTCGCTGAGCTTCAAGATGTAGACGAAGAACCCCGTTGCCTCTCTGTCTCCTTCCTCCCAAGCGGGAGAATACTCTCTTGCAAAATGCTCCTGCGGCAGCAACGGCACTGTGCTTCTGCAATCCGGGCAAGTTTCATACTTGGCTTCTATCACGCGATCGCACCCAGGACATTCGGCCAGAACCCCCTGCTTGTAAGCATCGTTGTGATCTCTACAGAACGTGAACCAAGGCAGGATTGGCGTTTCGCAGTCCCAAACTAGGCACTGTTTGCCTGTTTTGCGTTGCGTCATCGTTAGGTCTCCAATGTCTTCGTGCAACAAAGAGGCTAACGGTTGGCGAACCAGGCCGCCACGTCCTCCTTGTTGCGCTCCAGCCATGCGACGTTGAGCTCCAGGCCCTCTATGGTCTGGCGGACGGAGCGCTCCGCCGCGGGAGCGGGGTGGGTCTCGTAGAACTCGCGCACCTCTTCGAGACGCTCGCGGGTGGTGAAGCCGCGCGGGAGGCCGACGAGGCGCATGAGCATGAAGCCGCCGTGGCCATAACGCTCCATGAAGGTGTCCCAATTGTCCTTCAGGAAGTCCCACGCGAGGGCCTTGCCCTTGGGGTTGGCGGACACGGCGCCCACCACGGAGACCGTGTCCTGCGACCGGACGTCGTCGGTGAGCGAGCGCTGCAGGACGTCGCTGATGAGCTCCGGGTCCGGGATGCGGGTGAGGGCGAGGAGAAGGCGGACCTTCTCCTCCTGGAGCTCGGCACTCTTCTGCAGCTCCCAGAGCTTGCCGTACGTGTCGGCGTCGCCCTGCTGCGCGGTGAGGCTGAAGACTACGCCACGCAGGTCTGCCGGCAGCGTCGATGGGTCGGCCAGGTAGTCGTCGAAGCGGCCGCGGGCCTCGGCGAGGACGGCAGGATCCTCGAAGTAGCCTGCCTGGCCGAGGGCGACGCTGCGGAGGATGGCGTCGAGGTGGCCGTCGCCGGGCTTCGGCTGCCAGCCCATGCGCTCGGCGAGGGGGCTGAACAGCCCTTGGCAGAGCGCCTTGAAGGCGGGGTAGCAGTCCTCGTCGGAGAGGAGGGTGTCGAGATCGCCGAGGTTGCCGGCGAGGTCGCGCCAGACGCTGGCGTCGGTCTCGCCGCGGTAGCCCTCGGCGATGGCGAGGAACTGACTGATGGGGAGATAGCCCGCGCGGGAGAGGGCGTAGGCGTCGTTCTGCAGGCCCAGCCGATCGGTGTCCGAGAGGGCGCGGGACGTGACGGCGGGGATGAGGGCGTCCCAGTCGCGGGGGCTCATATTGACCCGGTAGAAGCCGGTCTGGCCGGCGTTCACCTTGAACCACGAGCCTTCGGTTGACGGCGGGGGCGGCAGGACGAGGGTGTCCTCGCGGGCTTCCATCAGCGTCGCGGCGGACCCGCCCTCCCACGAGGTCTCGACGTTGACGGGCACCTTCCACGTCGACTCGTCGTCGCCCTCGTCCTCCGCGACGTGGCTCAGGAGAAAGCGCGACTGGGAGACGTCGAGTTGCACGCCGTTGGGGTCGTGGCGGGACTCGACGGTGAGCACCGGGTAGCCCATCTGCCCGGTCCAGGTGTCCATGAGGGCCTTGACCGGCTTGCCGGAGGCTTCCTCGAGCGCGAGCCAGAGGTCGGCGGTGCGGGCGTTGGCGTACCGGTGGGCGTCAAGGTAGCGGCGGAGGCCGTCGCGGAAGGTCTCCTCGGAGAGGTAGTGCTCCAGCATGCGGATGGTGGACGCACCCTTGCTGTAGCTGATGGCGTCGAAGAGCTCCTCGACCTCGGCGGGGGTGCGAACGGTGGCCTCGATAGGGTGCGAGTTCTTCAGGCCATCGAGATGGAAGGCGCGGATGGTGTCGTTGGCGACGAACTGCGTCCACATCTTCCACTCGGGGTGAATGTGGTTTACGGCCTTGTCGCCCATCCACGATGCGAAACTCTCGTTGAGCCAGAGGTCGTCCCACCATTGCATGGTGACAAGGTCACCGAACCACATGTGCGCCATCTCGTGCGAGACCACCTCGGCGACGCGCTGGCGGGTGGCGGCGGGGCTGATGGCGGGGTCGACGAGGAGGGCGGTCTCGCGGTAGGTGATGGCGCCCCAGTTCTCCATGGCGCCTGCGGCGAAGTCCGGGATGGCGATGTGGTCCAGCTTCTCCAGCGGGTACGGGATGCCGAAGTAGTCATTGAAGTAGGTCAGCAACGCGACGGAGGTCTCCAGGGCGAACCGGCCCTGCTCCTCCTTGCCGCGGGTGGTGATGACGCGGACCATCGTGCCGTTGACGGCCTCCTGCTCGATGGTTGCGAGCTCGGCGACAACGAAGGCGAGCAGGTATGTTGACATGACGGGAGACTCAGCGAAGCGCACGGTCTTCGCGGCGCCGTCAACCGTTTCCTCGACGGGGGGCATGTTGGAGACGGTGTCCATGTCGGCGGGGACGGTCATGGTGACCTGGAAGCTGGCCTTCATGGCGGGCTCGTCCCAGCAGGGGAAGGCGCGGCGGGCGGACGACGGCTCGAACTGGGTCGTGGCCATGGTGCGAGACGTGCCGTCCTCGCGGGTGTAGCTGCTGCGGTAGAAGCCGGTAAGCCGGTCATTGAGCTCGCCGGTGAAGGATATGCGGAGGACGGCGGGCCCGGGCTGCACAGTGGCGGGGAAGCGAAGCGAGACGGTCTCATCGTCGTCATCGAACTCGATGCCGACAGCGTTCACCTCGGCATTGCCGGCGTCCATGAGGCTGGCGGCGTGGACGGTCATCTCGCAGGCGTTGAGGACGATGGTGTCGGTGGCATCGAGAACCTCGACGTCGACGGACTCCTCGCCGTCGAAGGTGAAGGCATCAAGGTCCGGGGTGAGGTGGATAGCGTAGCGGAGGGGCCGGACGTTGTTGGGCAGAAGCACAGCTTGCGACGTTGCCATGGGACGGGGCCTCCTTCAGGCATATGCGCCCGGCGACGCGGCGCACGCAGCAAGTATGCCTGTCGCGATGGGCAGCCCTAGCTTACACGGTGACGCGAGTTCCGTCACGAAAGCGGGCTATGACATCGCCGCCAAGACCAGGAAGAGAACAAACCCGGATATTGCCGCGGCGGCGGTAAGACGGCGGAGCTGCCAATGGCTCAAGCCCAGGTAGAGACCAATGGCAAGGATGAAGAGGAGACCAATTGCCATGGCGTATTGAAGGTAAATGAACGGGGCTTCGGCCTCTCCCCGATGCAGGCCGATAAGTCTTCGCTGTAGGTCCGGGGTACGCTTCTCGATTTCGATCTCACCCGGGGGTATGACCGTGATGCGATAGTGGGTCTTGTATTCCGGTTGAGTGGTGAAGGTGGTGATCATGGGAACAAACTGAGCGTTCCCATCCATGGAGTCTTCCGATTCCGAGGAACCGTGGTCGTCGTGGTCGTGGGCCGCATCTTCTGTCCCATGGCCGTCGGCCGAGGACGCTCCCTCGAGCCCAGCCGCCGGGTCCTGGCTCACGGGAGCTCGATCGATGTTGAGGGACTTGAATGAGTGCTCGATGCCGGCGTTCTTCAACACGGCCCTGACTCTCCACTCCAATCTTGGCGCCGTCACGTCCAGGAACGCGTTGTGGGGCGTTTCAATTTCCTCGATTGCATACGAGCCCTGAACACCCGCGAGGAATAGGCCGCCGGAAATGGCCACCAACGCCACCATCGGGAACAGGACGGATGCGATGGTGAGGTGAACAACAATGAGGTTCTGGCGACTCAGCCGTCTCAACTAATCAGCCCCATGATCTCTACGCGTATGCAATGAATCCGACTTTGCGACGGGTCTTACCCGGCCTCTGCTATGGTCGCGACTACATGCATTTGCCAACTGACGTGGCAAGCCGTTTCCGTCGCGGTCCAACCGCAGTCCCGCGCCAAGGGCAATAAATGCTACTCAGTATCTGTATGGATGTTGCATGGCCAGTCGCTTGCCAAACATACCATTCCCAAAATGTGACGGTCAAACAGTGGCTTGGCCTCGCGTGTACTGTCGATGAAATTGAGACTTTGTATCATGTGTGCAATTTTGCGAACGGAGCGACGACAGGGGCGAACAGTCCTCGCTTGCACGTTTGAGCGCGATGCCGGAAGGGATGGGGCAGGACGAGTTGGATGTGCGATTAGCGCCCGAAGGAGAGGCGCACAGCGAGGGAGTCGGGGAGCCCGGCTTCGGCCATCTTAAGTTGCGTGCGCTCGATGTCGTAAGGGACGCGGTGGTGGGTGAGGGAGCAAGCCTCGGTGTCGTAGACGGCGTAAGCGGCACGGGGGTCGCCGTCGCGGGGCTGGCCGACACTGCCGGGGTTCATGATGGTGCGCGCGCCGTCGACGGCGAGGGTCATGCCGGGCTGAAGGGGCGTCACGATCCCGGCCTCGTCGCAGGCGAAGGGGAGGTGGGAGTGGCCGAGCAGGCAGAGGGGCGTGTCGAAGAGGCTGAAGCACTCGTCCGTGACCTGTGGGGGCATGAGCCACGGAAGGAAGTACTCCCATACGGGCTCCCTCGGGGTGCCGTGGACGAGGGTGGCCCCGGATTCCTCGTGGCGGAGCGGGTTGGCGCGGAGATAGGCCTGCTCGTCGGGCGTGAGCCGGTGGCGCGTCCAGAGAGCGGCGGCACGTGCGGCGGGGTTGAAGGTGTCGACGGACAGCTCGCCGATGGCGGCAAGGTCGTGGTTGCCGGCGACGGCGGCGTGGGGATACGAGCGGAGCAGGGCCAGGCACTCGCTGGGATCGGGGCCGTAGCCGACGACGTCACCGAGGCAGAGGACGCGCTCGAAGCCACCGTCCGCCTCGGCGTCGGCGATGACGGCCCGGAGCGCCTCCAGGTTGCTGTGCACGTCGGCCACTACAAGGCAGCGCATGTCCCTCACCTTGGCCGTAGCTGGCGGCTCAAGTATAATTCCAGTCATGCTGGTACGGGAACTTGGGGAGTTCGGCCTCATAGAGCGCCTGTCCCGCCGCGTGTCCGCCTCGCCCGCCGCGCACCACCGCCAAGAGCCGCCGGTGCGGGTGCGCGTCGGCATCGGTGACGACGCGGCGGTGTGGGAGGCGACCGGGACGGCTGAGGCGCTGACGACCGACACCATTGTCGACGGCAAGCACTTCACGCTGGCCACGACAGGCTGGAACGACCTGGGGTGGAAGTCGCTGGCGACGAACCTCAGCGACATCGCCGCGATGGGCGCGGCGCCGGGCGTGGCAGTCGTCACGCTGGGGCTACCGCCGGACACGGTCGTCGAGGACGTGGAGGCGCTGTACGACGGGCTGCTGGCGGCGGCAGGGGAGTTCGGCGCGAGCGTGGCCGGAGGCGACGTGGTCGCATCGCCGACGCTGTTCATCACCGTCGCGCTGTCGGGCACGCTGGCGGGGGAGCCGATGCTGCGCTCGAACGCGGCGACGGGGGACCTGATCGCGGTGACGGGCGCGCTGGGGGCGTCGGCGGCGGGGCTGGCCGTGCTGCAGGGCGCGGCACCAGCCGAGGGCGCTGATGCCGACTTGCTGCGGGCGGCGCACCGCCGGCCGTGGCCGCGGGTCGCGGAGGGGATGTCGCTGGCCAAAGCGGGCGTCCGGAGTGCGATGGACATAACGGACGGACTGCTCGACGACCTCGGCAAGCTGTGTGCGGCGGCGGGCTACTCGGCGCGTGTCGAGGCGGTGTGCGTGCCGGTTCACCCGGCGGCGGTCGCGGCGTTCCCGGACGACGCGATGGCGATGGCGCTGAACGGGGGTGAGGACTACGAGCTGCTCTTCACCGCACCGCCGCGCCTGATGGCGTCGCTGGGCGGGGCGCTCGACTGCGAGGTTCAGGTCGTGGGGGAGATAATCTCAGGCACACCGGGAGAAGTTTTCCTGGTGGACGCCAAGGGCGACGCGATAACGCCGCCCCGGAAGGGATGGGACCACTTCGCATGAGCATTCGCGTGAACATCGAGAGCCGGAGTGCGGACGAAACGCTGCGCATCGGCGAGGAGCTCGGGCGGCGGCTGCAGCCGGGGGACGCGCTGCTGCTGACCGGCGACCTGGGCGCGGGCAAGACGACGTTGACGCAAGGAGTTGGGCTGGGCCTCGACATCCCGGAGCGGCCGCGCAGCCCGACGTTCGTCATGGCGACGGAGTACCACGGACGGCTGCCGATGTACCACCTGGACCTGTACCGCGTCGAGGACCTGGGCGAGCTTGGCGAGCTGGGGCTGGACGAGTACCTGATCGGCGACGGGGTGACGGTGGTCGAGTGGGCGGACCGCGCGCCGCACGCTTTCCCGGCGCGAGGCCTGTGGGTCGATCTGCAGTCGACGGGTGAAGGCGCGAGAGAGATCACCGTCTCGTGCGATGCGCCAGGAAACGCTGCGGTGGCAGAGTGGCTGGAGCAGGCTGCCGTCGCGAGGAGCGCGTAGCGTGGAGCTGTGCATCGACACCGCCACGCGGTACGCGGGCGTCGCGCTGGCCGAGGCGGGCCGTATCGTCGCCGAGGCGTCGTGGCACAGCCGGAACAACCACACGGCGGAGCTCGCGCCGGCTGTCGTCGGGTTGCTGGCAGAGACGGGGACGGACGCGCGGGAGCTCACGGGCATCGTCGCGGTCATAGGGCCGGGCGGGTTCAGCGCGCTGCGAGTCGGGCTCGGGTTCGCAAAGGGGCTGGCTGAGCCGCTGGACATCCCCATCGCGCCGGTGAGCGCGCTGGAGGTGGAGGCGGCGCGGCACTTCGAATCGGAGGCGGGGCCGCTGCTGCCGCTGCTGGAGGTCGGCCGCGACCGCGTCGCGTGGTGCGTGTACGAGCGCGCCGGCGACGAGTGGTGGCGCACGACGGAGGAGCAGGTGACGACGGTCGCCGAGATGGTGAGCGCAGCGCCGTCGGACGCCGTCTACTGCGGCGAGGGCGCTTGGCACACCGCCGAGCGTCTGCGGGAGCTGGCGGCGGACGCGCGCATCATCGCGCTCGAACCGCCCACACGATCGCTGGCCGTGCTGGCGGCGCTGGGGCACTCGGCGCTGGCGTCGGGCGGCGTGCCGGAGCGGCAGACGCTCGAGCCCAACTACTTGCGCCCACCGAGCATCACGATGCCGGCAGGGCGAGGGACGCCGCCGTCCACGTAGTAAAGACAGGGCAGGTTCCAACCTTCGGAAGAGGTTCGGAGGTTGGGGCCACTGGATTCCCGCCTTCGCGGGAATGACGGAAGGAAACGGCGGTGTGAGCGCCGTCGACTCAAGTAACGAAAAACAACGACCAGGAGGCACACCTTGGCAGACATCCAGACAACGCTTGTGCTCATCAAGCCGGACGGGCTGCAGCGGGGCCTCGCGGGGGAGATCATCGCGAGGCTGGAGCGGCGCGGGCTGCAGCTTGTGGGCAT
>JAPPNT010000028.1:0-2450 GCA_028873745.1 Chloroflexota bacterium
GCTCAGCACGGCCAACAGGTTGCCCATGGTGCCGCTAGACACGTAGACGGCCGCCTCCTTGCCCATGCGCTCGGCGGCCATCGCCTCAAGGCGATGCACGGTGGGGTCATCGCCGAGAACGTCGTCGCCGACCTCGGCCTCCGCCATGGCGCGGCGCATCTCCGGCGTCGGGTGGGTCACTGTGTCGCTGCGCAGGTCGATCGTCCTCATTGCTCGCTCCAGTTGTGGATTCGGTTGGCTTCGACGAATTCCGGCTTCCATTATACTGAGAGCCGAGACGCCCTTCGACGGGCTCAGGGCGACATGACCAAGGGCGGCCACAAGGGGGTCGCCCCTACAGCGGCGCGGGACCGGCTCCATTTGTCGGGGTTCCTGCCTGCGCAGGAACGACAGGTGGGGCTAGACGGACAGCCCGTAGAATGCTTTGGCGTTGTCGTGGGTGATCTTCTGCCGCATTTCGTCGGAGAGGTGCGCCATCTCCCGGTCGACGACGGCCATCGAGTTGGGCCACGTGCTGTCCGGGTGGGGGTAGTCGGACGCCCACATCATATGTCCCTCGCCGAAGAAGTGGATCAGGTTCAGGCCCACCAAGTCCTGTTGGTAGGTGGCCCACACCTGCTTCTTGAAAACCTCGCTGGGCATGCGCTTGAGCGGATAGTTGTCGATGCCGCGGCGTTCGATGGCCTGCTCCATCCGGTAGTCCATCTCCTGCACCTGGAACGGAATCCAGCCGGTGCCCGACTCCGCGAGGCACAGGCGCAGGTTGGGCCTGCGCTCCAGAACGCCGTAGCTGAACAGCCCGGTGAACGGCGCGAAGAACACCGTCGCGCCCTCGCCGAGGCCCATGCCAAAGGCGGGCTTGCGCGTCTCCTCCTCCGGCGACTGTCGCGAGAGGAAGCTGCCCGAGCGGCCCGGACCGCCGACGTGGTAGTTGACGGTGATGTTGTTGGCCTCCGCCGTGTCCCAGAAGACGTCCCACTCTGGCTGGTACATGTGGCTGGACACGGTGCCGACCAGGAAGTTCACCTGCCGGATGCCCATCTCAGCGCAGCGGAGCATCTCCGCCGTCGAGCCGTCGGGGTCGTCCGGCAGCAGCTGCGCGACGACGCGGAAGTGGTCGGGCGCCGACGCCTCGAACTCCGCCGCCCAGTCGTTGTACGCCTGGATGACGGCGATGCCGAGGTCCTTGTCCTCCATGCGCATCCCGAAGATGGGCGGGTACATGACGGAGAACTTGACGCCGTCCCGCTCCATGTCGGCAAGCCGCAGCTCGGTGGTCGTAGGGCGCTCGCCGAAGTTGCCCTCGAACGCCACGCGGTCCAAGGCGACCTTGATGCGGTTCTTGTCGTCGCGCCAGCGTCCGCGCCGCCAGTCGCCCCAGACGGCACCGTCGCAGATCCACATCTCCTTGCCGTTGCGCTCCTCGACTTTCGGGCCGCGATCCTTGTACCTGGAGGGCAGCCGCTCCAGGAACAGGTCTGCCGGCAGGTACCCGAGGTCGATATGGTCGTCGGCGGAAATCATCGTTGCAGCCATCGTTGCTCTCCTCCTGGCCACGCCCGGTATTCAGCTCGGCAATGACCAATGCGGTAAACGAATACGTTGTATCACGCCGGGAGTGCGAGGGGCAAGCGCGCCCGTTCGGGCGCATACGCGAGCGCCATACTCGCGCGAGGCGGGCATGGAGGCAGGCGTTTTGCTACAATTGAGCGTTGTGGGCGGGGGCCGCCCCACAGACTTCCGACCATGGAGCGAGCAACTCGGATGCGAACCGTCGATGAACTGAGGCAAGGGTATCTGGACTACTTTCAGGAGCGCGGCCACCTGCTGGTGCCGAGCTCCTCGCTGGTGCCCTCGGGCGACCCCACGCTGCTGCTGACGACGGCAGGCATGGTGCAGTTCAAGCCCTACTTCCTCGGCGAGGCCGCCGCGCCCCGCAGCCGCATGACGTCCGCGCAGAAGTGCTTTCGCACCACCGACATCGAGGAGGTGGGCGACCACAAACACCTGACGTTCTTCGAGATGCTGGGCAACTTCTCCGTGGGCGACTACATCAAGCAGGGCGCCATCGAGTTCGCGTGGGAGTTCGTCACGCAGCACCTGGAGTTGCCGCCGGACAAGCTCTTCCTGACTGTCTATACGGACGACGACGAGGCGGAGGCCCTCTGGAGCGAGATTTCCGGGGCGCCCCCGGAGCGGCTGTACCGCTACGGCAAGAGCGACAACTGGTGGGGGCCGCCGGGCGCGGAGGGCCCCTGCGGGCCGTGCTCCGAGCTCCACTACGACTTCGGCGAGGCGCTCGGGTGCGCGCCGCTGGCATCGCCGGTGGCGGTCGCGGCGTGGGTCGCGGCCGGCATGAAGCCGGAGGATCAGCCCGGCTGCCACCCCAACTGCGACCGCTGCGAGCGGTTCGTCGAGTTCTGGAACCTGGTGTTCATGCAGTACTACCA
>JAPPNT010000028.1:2460-4251 GCA_028873745.1 Chloroflexota bacterium
CGGGCAACGAAGGCGCCACCGGCCCCTGCTCGGAACTCCACTACGACGGGGGGCCAGAGAAGGGGTGCGGTGAGCTGGTCACGCCGGACGCCCTTACCGGAATCCTGCGCGAGCACCGCAGCGCCGGGGTTAAATCGGGATTCCCCGAAGTTCCGGGATGCCACCCCAACTGCGACTGCGAGCGGTTTGTGGAACTGTGGAACCTGGTGTTCATGCAGTACTACCAGGACATGGAGGGGGAGCTAAGCCCGCTGCCCAAGCCCAACGTCGACACCGGCATGGGGCTGGAGCGGATCGCCATCATCAAGCAGGGGGCCAGCAACATCTTCGACACGGACCTCTACCAGCCCATCATCGGCAAGGTGGGGGAGCTGGCGGGCGTCCGCTACGGGGCCTCGCTGGAGACGGACGTGCCGATGCGCGTCGTCGCCGAGCACACGCGGGGCGCGACGTTCCTCATCAGCGACGGCGTCATCCCCGGCAACGAGGGCCGGGGCTACGTGCTCCGGCGGCTCATCCGCCGCGCCGTCCGGTTCGGGCGGAAGCTCGGCCTAAGCGAGCCTTTCCTCACCGAGGTGGCTGACGTCGTCATCCAGCGCATGGGCGGCGCGTACCCGGACCTGCTCCAGAACCGCGCCTTCATCCTTCGCGTGCTGGAGGGCGAGGAGCAGCAGTTCAGCCGGGTGTTGGAGCAGGGGCTCACCATCATGGAAGAGGCCCTCTCGGCCAGCAGCGGCAGCGGCGGGGTCTTCTCCGGCGCCCTCGCCTTCACCCTCTACGACACCTATGGCTTCCCAGTGGAGGAAACGCAGGACATCGCGCGGGAGCGTGGCCTGACCGTCGACATGGAGGCGTTCGAGCGCGAGATGGAGGCGCAGCGGGAGCGGGGCCGCGCGGCGGCGGGTGCACTGGTCGGAGGGGGAGGCGAGGCCAAGATCTTCAAGTACCGCGACCTTGGCGTGGGCCGCGTCGATTTCGTGGGCTACGACCGGCTGACGCAGCAGACCGACGTGCTCGCCGTGCTTTCGCCTGACGGCGACGCCCTCGACAGCGCCGAGGCGGGGCAGGAGATCGAGGTTGTGCTGCGGGAGACGCCCTTCTACGCCGAGGGCGGCGGCCAGGTCGGCGATACGGGCGCCATCCTCTCGCTGCGCGGGCATATCGACGTGTCGGACACCCAGACGCCCATGGAGGGGCTCATCGTGCACCAGGCACGCGTCCGCAGCGGCGTCATCGCGCCCGGCGACCAGGTCGAGGCGCGCGTGGACCGGGAGCGGCGCATGGACGTCGCCCGCAACCACTCGTCGACGCACCTGCTTCACGAGGCGCTGAGGCGCGTGCTCGGCGGCCACGTGCGGCAGGCGGGCTCGCTCGTTGCGCCCGACCGCCTGCGGTTCGACTTCACCCACCTGCAGGCCATGACGCCGGAGGAGGTCGGCGAGGTGGAGCGGATCGTGAACGAGCAGGTCCGCCTCAACGCCGCCTCCGTTCGCAACGAACTGAGCTACGCGGGCGCCGTGGAGTCCGGCTACCTGGCCTTCTTTGGCGAGAAGTACGGCGAAACCGTGCGGGTCATCGACATGGGCGTCGACGACCCGGACGCCGGCAGCGCGCGGCCCTTCAGCCGCGAGGTCTGCGGCGGCACGCACCTCGACCGGCCCGGCGAGGTGGGACTGTTCCTCATCACCAGCGAGAGCTCCATCGGCTCCGGCATCCGCCGCGTGGAGGCGGTGACTGGCCGCGCCGCCGAGTCGATGGCGCGCAGCAACCTCGCGACGCTGGAGTCGGCGG
>JAPPNT010000028.1:4261-15385 GCA_028873745.1 Chloroflexota bacterium
CAACGCCCGCCGACGTGGAGGCGCGCATCGAGGCGCTGAAGGCGCAGCTCGACGCGGAGCGCCGCCGGGCGGAGTCGCTGGAACGCGCCCACGCGCGGGCGGAGGCCGGCGGCCTCGTCTCGGAGGCACGGGACGTCGATGGCGTCAGCGTCGTGTCGGCGCGGGTGACGGCGCCCACAGCGGATGTGCTGCGCGACATGGCCGGCCACCTGCGCGACCGGATGGGCAGCGGGGTGGTGATGCTCGGGGCCGTTGCGAACGAGAAGCCCATGCTGGTGTCGATGGTGACGCCCGACCTGGTGGAGCGCGGGCTCAACGCGGCCAGCATCGTCCGGGAGGCGGCGGCCGTCGTTGGCGGCGGGGGCGGCGGCAAGCCGGATATGGCACAGGCCGGGGGATCGAAGCCGGAGAAGCTGGAGGAGGCCCTTGCCCTCGTGCCGTCGCTGGTTGGCAAGGCCGTGGGTCAGGGTGGATAATTTGGCATGCGCATTCACGCGAGGACTTCGCGAGTCGTCGGGGGTTAGGCGATCATGAGCGATTCGTTGGTAGCACTGGCAGTCTTTGAGGGGTTTTGGGGTCAGGTGTTTGAGTATTGGCCCTTCTTCCTCACCGTTGGAGCCACCCTCGTTTTCGGCGGTATCTCCATTCTGATGGACCTGTGGTGGCGAAAGACCCTTCCGCCGCCGGAGGGCGCCTTGCCGAGAGTCGAGATTCCTGTGGATCCGCGGGTGCCCTATCGCCGGTGGATCAGCCGCGGCCGGACGATGTTGCGATTCGGTCTGGGAATAGGCGTTTTCTTCGCCTTCATCTATGCCTCCTTTGCCATCAACCCCCAGGGCATCAACGACCAGTTCGCCCTGCAACAGGAGCAGGACCCGGAACTGGTCAGGGGGGCGCTTGTTGCCCTTGCCGCACTGATCTTTGGCTACCTTGCAACGGTATTCCTTCGCGATAAGCCGTGGGTCCAGACTTGGGCCCTTTTGCCTGTTCCCATTCTGGCAATGATCGGTCCGTGGGCGTTCACCGGCGACATTACCAAGCTGTATGCCAGTGCGGGCGTGGTGGGCACACCGGCGCTGTTTGCGGCTCTTGGCTGGGGCTACACGTACTACGGGCTGCAGGGGCTCCGCAACATCCAGCGGGCGCAGAGCGCCACTTCTGGCGCGAGCGGATAGCTCCCGTGGCCCGCGTCCTGGGCCTGGACGTCGGGGACCGGCGCATCGGCGTTGCCCTCAGCGACCCCACCGGCATGCTAGCCACGCCGCTCGCCGCCATCGATCGCCGCGCCGCGCAGGGCGGCATCGAGACGGTTGCGAGACTGGCACGGGAGAACGAGGCGGCTGCCATCGTCGTCGGCATGCCGGTGTCCCTCGACGGCTCCGTTGGCCCGCAGGCGCAGGCGGTGCAGTCCTTCATCGCCGCGCTGAACGACGTCTGCCCGCTGCCCGTGCACACCGTCAACGAGCAGTACACGTCGGCCGAGGCCGAGCGCCGGCTGCGTGACGTCGGCGTCGAGCCATCGCGGGAGCCGGGCCGCGTCGACGCCCTCGCCGCCGCCATCATCCTGCAGGAGTGGCTGGACGCCGCCCCGCGCGGAGGTTCGGCGTAGACCGGCGCTCCTTGAAGCGCAGCTACGCCTTTGCTACACTTGCTACGGTTTCCGTAACTACCACATGGGGGATTCCATGGCCCTCTCACGCGAGGAAGTTCTCCACCTGGCAGACATCTACCATATCTACCTCTCCGACGACGAGGTGGAGCTCATGCGCGAGCAGCTCGGCAGCATCCTAGAGCAGTTCCAGGTCCTGAGCGAGCTCGAAACCGACGATGTGGCCCCGACCAGCCACTCCGTGCCGCTGACGACCGTCATGCGCGAGGACGAGCCGCGGCCCTCCTACAGCCGCGACCAGGTGCTCGCCAACGCACCCGACTCCTTCGGACAGTACTTCCAGGTCCGCACGGTGCTGGAGGACTAGGTGGAACCCTTCGACCTCACCATCCACGAGGCCCGCGCCCTGCTGGACACTCGCCAACTCTCGTCCGCCGAACTCACGGAGGCCGTGCTCAGGCGCATTGCCGCCGTCGAGCCGCAGGTAGGCGCCTTCGTCACCGTCACGGAGGACGTGGCGCGCGAGGCCGCCGCGACGGCGGACCGCAGCATCGCTGAGGGAACGGCCACGCCGCTCACCGGCATCCCCATGCAGATCAAGGACGTGATGTCCACGCGGGGCATCCGCACGACGTGCTCGTCGCGCATCCTGGAGAACTTCGTGCCACTCTACAACGCAACGGTCGTCGAGCGTCTGTACGAGCGCGGCCCGGTGCTCATGGGCAAGGGCAACATGGACGAGTTCGCCATGGGTTCGTCGACGGAGAACTCCGCCTTTCACGTCACCCACAACCCGTGGGGGCTCGACCGTGTGCCGGGCGGGTCCAGCGGCGGCAGCGCGGCGGCGGTCGCGGCGGGCGAGGCGTTCTTCTCGCTTGGCAGCGACACCGGCGGCAGCATCCGCCAGCCGGCGTCACTGTGCGGCATCACCGGCATCAAGCCGACCTACGGCCTCGTGAGCCGGTTCGGCCTCGTCGCCTTCGCCAGCTCCCTCGACCAGATCGGGCCGCTGACCCGCGACGTGGAGGACTGCGCGACGGTGCTCAACGCCATCGCCGGCCACGACCCGCGCGACTCGACGTCCATCCCGGGCGGCCGCCCCGACTACACTGCCGCCCTGACCGGCGACATCCGCGGCATGCGGCTCGGCATCCCACGTGAGTACTTCGGCGACGGCATCGACGCGCCGGTGGACGCGGCGGTGCAGCGGGCGATTGGCGTGCTGCGCGACGCCGGGGCGGAGGTGGAGGAGTGCTCGCTGCCGCTCACCTCGTATGCGCTGGCTGTCTACTACATCATCGCGCCGTCGGAGTGCTCGACGAACCTCGCCCGTTACGACGGCGTCAAGTACGGCTACTCCGTCGACGACGCTTCCACGGCGTGGGAGACGCAAGAGCGGACGCGGTCGAGGGGCTTCGGCGCGGAGGTGAAGCGGCGCATCATGCTCGGCACGTACGCGCTGTCGGCGGGATACTATGACGCCTACTACCTGAAAGCGCTCAAGGTCCGTACGCTCATCCGCCGGGAGTTCGAGGAGGCGTTCCAGCGATTCGACGCGCTCATCACGCCCACGTCGCCGACGGTCGCCTTCCGCATCGGCGAGAAGACTGACGACCCGGTTGCCATGTACAAGAGCGACGTCCTGACGATCCCGGTGAACATCGCAGGCATCCCCTGCATCTCGGTGCCGTGCGGGTTCTCAGAGGGGATGCCGATCGGTATGCAGGTCATGGGCCCGGCTCTCGGCGAGGAAGCGGTGCTCCGCATCGCCCACGTCTACCAGCAGGCGACGGACTGGCACCGCCAGCGGCCGGAGGGGCTGGGGGTCTAGGGGCCTCTCGGTGCGCCGCGCCAGCGTGTCTCGGGGGCGAACAGCGCGATAAGCAGGGCGCTGACGGCCAGCCACACCGCGACGGCGATAAAGGTGTTGCTGAAGCTCCACCACTCGGCGAGGCCGCCCACCACCAGCGGCGAAACGAAGCCTCCCGCGGCCTGGAAGAGCGACCATACGCCGAGGAATGTCCCCCGCTGCTGCGCCGGGGAAATGTCCATCGCGTAGGTCTGCGCCGTTCCCTGGCTGATGCCCCACGCGACGCCGTATACGGACACCATGATGAGCAGCATCGTGTAGTTGTCGCCGTGGCTCAGCAGGTAGGCCGAGACCGCCAGCAGGGCGAGCCCCGGCACCAGTGCGAACTTTCGCCCGTACCCGTCGCTGACCATGCCGCTCGGGAAGGCCACCACCACGGAGATGAACCCGCCAATGCCGATGAGCGTCCCTATGCCAGCCTCGTCCAGGTTGGCGAGTTCCTGGGCATAGATCGGCAGCAGCCCGTTGAACACGCCCTGGCCCATCGTGCTGATGGCGAACGTCGCAAGGATGACGAGGATGAAGGTCCTCGTCAGGAAGGGCCGGACGGCCGAGAGGGTGAGCCGCGGCCGTAGCCGGCTCGGCGCGCCCGCCGCCGGCTCTTCGCGGCTCTCCTTGATGAGGGAGTACGCGATGAGGAGCGTCAGGAACTTGGAAATGCCGTTCACGAGGAAGATGGTCCTGATGTCGAAGAACACCGCGATTAACGCCCCCAGCAGCGGCCCCGTAAACTGCCCTGCTCGCATCGACATGCCCCGCATGGCGACGACGCGCCCACGCACGCTCGGTTCGGTGACGTCAGCGATGAGGATGTTGGCGCTGGTGTTCCACATGGCGATTCCCATGCCGCCGATGAACTCCAGCACGAAAAACTCCATGTAGGTGTCGGCGAAGAAGGACAGAATGCCCGTGGCGCCTCGAATACCCGCGCCCACGATGAGCAGCGGCCGACGGCCCCACCGGTCCGTCATGAAGCCGGTGATGGGTGCAGCCACCAGCCTCGCGACGGCGCTGAATGCCAGGAGGACGGTGACCAGGAATATGCTGCCCTCGAGCTCGAAGGCAAAGAGAGGTCGGGCGAGGTTCTGCGCTCCCGCGCCAGTGCCCCACACGAGGAAAGCCCCGTAGAGAGGAAGGGTGCGCGCGCTGAAGACGCCCGACGAGCGGGGCCGCGATGGGGGAGGATTTGCGTCAGTCAAAGTGCGAGTCAGTATAGCGCGGCCCGGACGACCGGGAAACGCGCAGGGCCGCGCCGGCCGGGAATGAGCGGGGCGGACTAGCCTATCTCGGCCACCAGCGCCTTGATCCGCTCACCGATTTCGTCAAAGATCGCCCAAGCCGCGTTCGGGTGGTCGACCGGGTCCGGCAGGTCCCACACCGTCAGCTTGCCGGACTCGGCGAGGAAGGGCGGCACCTCCTCCGCAGGCAGGATGGCGACGATGCGGTCCGCCGCCGCGACGAGTTCCGGCGTGATCTGCGTCCGCTCCTTCTCCGAGATGTCGACGCCGCGCTCCAGCATGTACGGCAGTGAGTGCTGAGAGTTGTCCTTCAGCTTGTTGGACGCCGGTTTGTTGCGGGCCATCGACTCGTCGACGCGCAGGCCGCTGCTGCAGACCTCGTGCTGCGAGAGTCGCTCGAAGTAGGCTTCGGCGACTTGGCTGCGGCCCACGTTGGCCTGGCAGACGAACATAACGAGCATGCTTTCACTCCGGTCGTTGAGTTCCCTGGCCGGGGGCATTGTACTCGCTTTGCTGAAGTATCGTGGCCTATTCCTCGCCGAAGACCGGCGAGAAGTAGACGGTGCCCCGCACGCCGTCCAGCGCGCCGGGCACGAGTTCGACGATCATGCGGGACTGCTCCAGCCGGCCCAGCGACATCTCGATGCCGAGGGGCCGACCTCGCTGGAAGCCGAAACGCGGGTAGTACGTCGAGTGGCCGATGACCACCGCGATGCGGTGTCCGAGCCGCCGGCATGCTTCGAGGCCTTCCGTGCCCAGCTGCGTCCCGACGCCCCGCCCCTGACAGTCCGGGTGCACGGCCAGCGGGCCGAGCGATTTCGCGGGGACCACACCTGTGGCCGTCTCGATGCGCGCGTCAGTGAAGATGATGTGGCCCACGACGGCCCCGCCGAGCTCGGCTACCAGCGAAAGCTCGGGCTTGTAGTCCGGCTCCGCACGGAGGGCTTCAATGAGCGCGGCTATGTCCTCGTCGTCGTTGGGGAAAGCCGAGTTGACGACCTCGCGCACTGCGTCGTAGTCGGCGGGGGTCTCGGGGCGCACGATAACGCCTTCCACATGGCCTCCTTAGAGGGTTGATGCCTGCACTGTATCACATGGGGTAGGCCGAGTAGCCCGCCTACCCCTCGGCCTCCGTGGCACGGCGCCGGCGTCGGGCCGCGATGCCACGCACGCCCAGCACAACGACCACCAGCAGCAGCACGCCGAGCACAACTACGGCGCCAACTACGAAGATCCAGGTGTTGTCCGGCTCCTCCAACTGGACAAAGATATCCGCACTGGGTTTCCGCTCCTCGCCGCCGTCGATGGCCAGAACCGGCTCCCGGATGGACTTGTCGTCCACGTCGCCCACGCGCTCGAGTTCGTTCAGTACTGTGCGGAAGTCGGCGTAGAAGACCCGCGCGTCCAGGTTGGCGCTTTGCCCGCCCTCGTCGTCGAATATCGTGCCGCCGCGGATCTCGCCGTTGTACGACGCGATGATGCGGCGCACGGTGTCCAGGCTGCCCGGCACGTCGTCGACCGTGAGCCGGAGATTGCCGAACGGCTTCTCGATAAACGGCCCCTCCTCCGGCACCAGCTCCACCCAGATGGTGGAGAGGTCGACGCGCCGGGACAGGAAGTCGAGCTGTCCCTGGTACCGCTCGATGTCCGAGCGCACGCGGGCCAGTTCTCGCTCGATGGTGAGGACGTCGCTGACGGTGTTGGCGCGCCCCAGCAGGCTTAGGAAGCTCTGCTCCTCACGCTTGGCGCTGTTGAGCCGTGCCTCCAGGTCGATAAACTGCTCGGAGACGTCCTCGCTGCCCTGGTGCTCGTTCAGCACCTCGCCAAGCTGCCGGATGCGGTCATAGGCGGAGGCGAACTGTCCCTGGGGCACGCGGATCGTTATGGACGCCCGCTCGAACTCGTCGCCGCCGCTCCGCGACAGCACTTCGACGTAGCCGCCCACGCTGTCGACGAAGGCCTCCACCGCCGTGACCGCGCTCTCGACGTCCTCAACCTCGACAGTGATGTTGCCCGTGGAGACGATCTTCCGGTCGGCCAACTGGAGCGTCCCGCCAGAAGCGCCCGGCAAACCAGCCTCTCCCGACTCTCTCATCATCGCCTCGGGCGCGGCTGCGGCGGGCGCCGCTTGCGCCATCATCATCGCGCTGTCTTCCATGGCCATGCCAAAGGAATCCGCGGACGTTGCGGTGGTCTCGAAGAACGCCGCTTCATCAGAGTCGTCGCCGGAGCACGCAACGGCGATGAGCAGGACAAGCATGAGGACGAGGGCAGTGGCGGAGAACAGTCGGGTCATGTGGGGGACCTCCAATTCGAAATAACCTTCCCTTACTGAGACGCGGCAGGCGCTGTCAGGGTTCCGAATGCAGGTCTACAGGGTGCCTTACAGGACGCCCCTCTTGCCGAAAGGGACAGACGGCAAGGGCGAATCGTCGGGACCACTAGCCGCCAAGCACGTCCTGTATCGTCGTGCCGATGTCGGCCGGCGAGGGGATGATGGACGCCCCGGCGTCTCGCAGCGCGGCGACCTTGTTCTCGGCGCGTGCGGCCGAACCTGTGATAATGGCGCCCGCGTGCCCCATGCGCTTACCCGGAGGCGCGCTCTGCCCGACGATGAGCGCCGCCACCGGCTTGGTCATCTCCGCCTTGATGTACTCCGCGGCCTCCTGCTCCTTTGTGCCGCCGATCTCGCCGATGAGTACGACCGCGTCCGTCTCCGGGTCGTCGTTGAACAGCCGCAGCACGTCGACGAACGTCGTGCCGCTAACCGGGTCGCCGCCGATGCCGACGCAGCTCGACTGCCCGATGCCCAGCGCTGAGAGCTGCCCGACTGCCTCGTACGTCAGCGTCCCGCTGCGCGAGACGACGCCGACGCGCCCCGGCGTGTGGATGGCCCCCGGCATAATGCCCACCTTGCACCGCTCGCCGGGGGAGATGAGGCCGGGGCAGTTCGGACCCAGCATCCGGGTGCCCGACCCCTCCAGCGTTCGCGCCACCGGCACCATGTCCAGGGGCGGGATGCCCTCGGCGATGGGCACGACGAGCGCGACGCCCGCCGCCGCCGACTCCAGGATGGCGTCGGCCGCCAGTGGCGCCGGCACGAAGATCAGCGACACGTTCGCCGATGTTTCTCGCACTGCCTCCGCCACCGTGTCGTACACATCGATGTCGGTCTCGCCGAATTTCTGCCCGCCGCGGCCCGGAGTGACGCCGGCGACCACGTTGGTGCCGTACTCGATGCACCGCAGCGTGTGAAAGCTGCCCTCCCGTCCCGTGATGCCCTGCACCAGGACCCTGCTGTTCCGGTCTACCAGGATGCTCATGGATTGCCCACTCCAAGTGTTGTCTGATTGGCGTTATCAGCCGTCGGCCTTCGATTTCCCTCAGGCGGAACGGTTTGCACGGCGCCTATGCCGCACTCAGCGCCTCCGCGGCGTCTTTCAGCGTCTCTACTACCGTCACGTCGAGGCCCGAGTCTCGCAGGATCTGCCGGCCCTCGTCGACGTTGGTGCCCAGCATCCGCGCGATGATGGGAGCCTTCGAGCCGGTATCGGCGTAGGCACCGACAAGCCCTCGCGCCAGCACGTCGTTGCGGAGGATGCCGCCGAAGATGTTGACCAGCACGCGCTTCACGTTCGGGTCGGACAGCAGGATGCGGACAGCCGCGCGGATGCGGTCCTCGTCGGCGCCGCCGCCCACGTCGAGGAAGTTGGCGGGAGCCGCGCCCACGGCCGTCACGATGTCCATCGTCGCCATGGCGAGGCCCGCGCCGTTGACCAGACAGCCCACGTCGCCGTCGAGCCGCACGTAGATGACGCCGATGTCGTGCGCTTGGGACTCGAGCGGGTCCTCCTGGCTGGCGTCCCGGAGGGCCGTCAGGTCCTTGTGGCGGAACATGGCGTCGTCGTCCAGGTTCAGCTTGGCGTCCACCGGCAGCACGCGGCCGTCGCCGGTGACCACCAGCGGGTTGATCTCCACCTGTGAGCAGTCCAGATCCGCCATCAGCCTGTACAGCCTGACGATGAGGTCAGCCGCCGGCCGCACCAGCTCGGCGGGCACGCCTATGCCGTAGGCCAGCGCGCGCCCCTGGTACGGCTGCAGCCCAACGGTCGGGTCGACGACGGCGCGCAGGATCTTCTCCGGCGTCGCCTCCGCGACCTCCTCGATCTCCATGCCACCCGCCGCGCTGGCGATCACCACCGGCCGCCGCTCGCTCGGGTCGAGCACGATGGCGACGTACAGCTCCTGCGCGATGTCCATGGTCTCCTCGACCAGCACCGAGTTGACGGGGACGCCCTCCGGCCCGGTCTGGAACGTGACCAGCTGCTTGCCCAGGATGCTGCCCGTGAACTCCGCGGCGGCGTCCGGGCTGTCGACGACCTTGACGCCGCCGGCCTTGCCGCGCCCGCCGGCATGCACCTGCGCCTTGACGACGACGCTGCCGCCGAGCTCCTCGGCCACCCTGCGCGCATCGTCGGGCGACGCGGCCATGCCGCCTCGGGGCACGGGGATCCCATATTTGGCCATAAGCTCTTTGGCCTGATACTCGTGGATCTTCATGCAGGCTCCTTCACAAAGCGACGCCCGTCCATCGAAAGTCGCACGGGCGCGGGGGCATTGTAGCACAGGGGCAGGGGCGTTCCCCTACCCCGCGGGCTTGAACTTGGGCAGGGTGATCTCCTCCGTGACATCGTCGAAGACCACTTCAACCGGCATCCCGACGTGGATGGCAGAGGGGTCCGGCTCCACGTCCACCAGGTTCGTCGGCATGCGCGGGCCTTCCTCAAGGTCGACGATGGCCACCACGAAGGGCGCGTCGTCACGGAACGCCGGCGTCGGCGCGCGGTGCACGATGGCGAAGGTGTGCAGCGTGCCCCTGCCGCTCGCCTGCACCCACGTCGTGTTGCGCGAGAAGCAGTCCGGGCAGAGGTCGCGAGGGTAGAAGTACGCCTGGTTGCAGTCGTTGCAGGAGCGCAGCCACAGCTCGTGCTCCCTGGTTTTCTCCCAGTAGAAGTCGGACTCCGGCTGTGGCGTTGGCAGGGGTTTGCTGTAAGGCTGCTGCGTCATGGTTTTCTCCGCATTTCCGCTTCCTGTTTCTGTTCGTTGGCCTAGTCCCTTGCGAGCACCACGGTGCCCGTCGACGAGAGCGCTCCGCCGGTGCCGTTGACCAGCGAGATTCCGCAGTCGGGCACCTGCCGCTCGCCGCACTCGCCTCGGAGCTGCCGCACCGCCTCGATGATGAGGAAGATGCCGTACATGCCGGGGTGGGTGTAGCTGAGGCCGCCGCCGCTGGTGTTCATCGGGAAGTCGCCGCCCGGCGCCGTCCGCTGCCCGGCGACGAAGTCCGGGCCCTCGCCAGGGCCGCAGAAGCCGAGCCCCTCCAGCGTGATAAGCACCGTGTAGGTGAACGAGTCGTAGATCATTGCCAGGTCAATGTCGCTGTGCGTCAGCCCGGCCATGCCCAGCGCCGCCGGGCCGGTGTGCCGCGAGACCGTCGAGGTCAGGTCCGGCATCGTCGAGATGCCCAGGTGGTCGTGACTCTCGGCGGCGCCGAGCACCCATACGGGCGGCTTCTTCGCGCTGCGGGCCCGCTCCGCCGACGTGACCACGACTGCCGCACCGGCGTCGGTGACGAGGCAGCAGTCGAACAGGTGGAAGGGCCACGCGATCCAGCGGGAGTTGTGGTAGTCGTCGAAGCTCATCGGGTCCTTCATGGCCGCCTTGGGGTTCATCAGCGCCCACTTGCGCGTCGACACAGCGATCTCCGCCAACGCCTGCCGCGTCCGGTCCTCGCCGTACTGGTGCATGTAGCGCGTGGCGCCCATGGCGTAGTTGATGGGTTGGCCGATGAAGCCGTAGGGGATCTCGTACTGCAGCGTCGGCAGGCTCGGGTCGGCCGGCTGGGGCGCGCGGTTGCTGCGGCCCGCCTGTCCGTGAGTGATCAGCGCGACCTCGCACCACCCCGCGTTGATGGCCGCGATGGCGTGGGCGATGTGGATGATGAACGACGAGCCACCCACCGTTGTGCTGTCCGTGAAGCGCGGCTTGATGCCCAGGTAGTCGCCCGTTGCATACGTGGAGTAGCCTGCCGTGAACAGCCCGTCCACGTCGCTCTTCGACAGCCCTGCGTCGTCCAGGGCGTTGGCCGCCGCCTCCATGTGGTGCTGCAGCGAAGACTTGTTGGGCACCGTCCCGATTTCGTCGGACTCCGCCACCCCGACGATGGCGGCCGTCCTTGACAGGTCTGCCATACGCACTCCTTACTCTCGTTGTCTTCGTTTCTGCGAACGCGGGAACCTCGCGGCGTTCACGAGGGGCGCAGCATGCAGCTACGCCCTTAGCTCCTTCAGGCCCGGCGCGATGGTCAGCGTCGCCTCCGTGACGGCCTGCACCTCTTCCGGCGTATA
>JAPPNT010000007.1 GCA_028873745.1 Chloroflexota bacterium
GCCCCGTCATGTTCCGATCCCGTCACGCGCACCTGCCACACCCGCCAACTCGTGCGCCACGTCGGACTCGCCGAAGAGCATGGCGGCGGCCTCCTCAACGAGACGGAGCCGCCGCGGGCGGTGGCGCAGGACGCCGCCGGGCGAGGGCCACGGGAGGGGGAAGCGGCGCGGCACGGGGTCAGGTCCCTCCATCAACGGGAACCAGCGGTAGATGGCGGTGTGCGGGTCGTGGCCGCTCTGGCAATGCGCGACGGTTAGAGCGATGGCGATGCGTTCGACGTCCGTGCCGGTCTCGACGAACTGCGCTCCAGCCTCACGCAGGCTGTCGCCGGTGACGAGCGGCAGTCGGTCACCCTCACTCGCAAGAGCCTCGTCGAGGTGGCGAAGGGCCCTGTTCAGGGCGGACGCGCGGGCAATCCGGCGAAGCCCGCCCTGCCGCATGAATGACGGGAGGCCTCGGGAGAGTGCGGCGGCGCGGAGGGGCCGGCATACGGCGTGCATCGCCTCTCGCGGGGCCCCGTGCCTGTAGAGAAGCCCCATGAGGTACGCCCAGAGCTCCCTCCATTCGCCGAAGTCCACGTAGCGCCGACGCAGCTCGGCGGGGAGCACCGAACGCGGGTCCGCCTTGTCCTCCAGCACCTGCAGGTGGTGGCGCCACCCGGTCCACTGCGGCGCGGACGTGTCCCGCGACGCGGCGTCTCGGCGGAGCAGGTCAACGACGACCAGCAGCGCAAGCGCGAGGAGGACCAGCAGCGCGATGTACTCGTAGAGGGCGGCGAACCAGAGGGCCTCGTACAGGACGGGGCGGAACAGGAGAGCGTAGAGGGCCACGAAACTGCCGAGCACGAGGCCGCGCGTCCGGTTGGCGCCGAACCACCGCACCACCGGCGAGAGCGAGGCATTGGGGAGCGCCGCAGCAACAGGCCCCGCCACCTGCGCGACGGCGAGCGCGAACATGCCCGCTGCCAGTGATGCGCCCACCAGCAGGAACCCGTGCCCCATGGGCGACAGCGTCGCGCCCGTCAGCCACGCGAGGCCGCCCGCGACGGCAAAGGCGACAGCCGTCAGCGGCGCCTGTGCCCGTCCGAGGCGACCGGAATCCGGCTGCCACGGCAGCGTCCAGGCAAAGGCGAGCGCCGCAGCGAGCATGGCCATGGTGTCTCGATTGTCAAACAACAGATTGAAATACGGAATGGCGTCGCGGCCGTAGGGGCGCGTCGAGGCATAGTCGAGGAGGGCGGCGTTGGCGACGGGCAGGTGGTCGAGGATCGCCCACGCGGCCATTCCGGCGGCGACGGCAAAGGCTGCGGGGCCCGCAAGGGTGAGCGCTCCCGAAAGGGCGGGAGCGAACCTGCCTGTATAGGCTCCGGATGCGTTCACCAGTACGGAACCGGCATAAGAGGCAGCGATGGCCATCGTCAGCAGCGACATCAGTTGGTCGACGGGGACCCGCAGGAAATAGAACGCGACGCCGTCGTCGGAGAAGAGGACGAATACAATGCCAAGCAAGGCAAGGCGGCCGACAGGGAATCCGAGGACGGCATCGACAGGCCGCGAGAACACGCCGGCGGCTCGAATGGCGGCGAAGGGCAGCAGCACGGCGAAGGCCTGCGGAGAGGTCAACTCGTCAAGGCCCAGAGTGTACGCAGCCGCCTCCCAAGGCTGGAGTGCGAAGTGGTCCAGCATTACGGACTCGACGACAGGCGGGAGGGCGGCGACCGCGCCGAGCGCCATCGCAATCCATGAGGCTTCAGTCACGAGCAGCACGACGCGGAGGTGGTTGAGAAGCCGCCCCGGCTCTGTTACCTCCACGACGCGCCGGATGGTGAGGGCGCCGTAGGCGATGCCCATTGCCACGCCCAGGGCCAACCAGAAGCCGAAGCCGTCGGCGCCTACGGCTGTGTCCAGGACGCCGTCGGGTGCGAGAAGGACGTACGCCGCCCCCAGCAGCAGCAGGCGCGACCACGGCGGCGTCAGCACGGCGCCGATCGCGGGGCGGGCCTCGGCGAGGGCACGGAGGGCGGCTACGGGCAAGAGCACGAGGATGTACCAACCCATGGTGTCAAACGCCCGCAGGTATTGCGGGATTTCGTCAACTACGGGGTCACTAAGCCGTTCGGCGATGGCATGGGCCATCGTTGGAACGGTGCCCAGGAGATAGAGGACCAGGGCGAACCACGCCAGGTCCGTCAAGACTCTGTCCGCGTAGTGGAGCACGGAGGACGCCCGCAGCGTGCGGCCGGAGCGTGTTGGGCCCCAGGTCAGCGATGCGAGGCGGCTGTTGCGCGCCCACGCAGCGGCTCGGGCCAGGAGCATCAGGAAGGCCCATACCAAGAGGGGCGGAAAGAGGAAGTCAAGGTCGATGCCGGTCGCTCCTGCCAGCGGGCTGGACGTCCGCCAAAAGAGGAAGAACCCCGCAACGAGGGCGGCCGTCGTGAGTATGGCGGAGAGGGGCAATCTGCGGGTGGCGGCAATGGTCGTCATGCGCCGGCCTCCCGCACGATGCGCCACACGCGGTACATCGACTCATAGTGGCGACGGCCAATGGGGTGCTCGCTGTAGTCCGCCTCCTCAAACCTGGAAATCAGCTCGTCGAGGGCCCGCTGGGATACGGGCGATCCGCTGGACACGAGCAGCAGCTCGATCTCGCGCGGGGTCGCTCTCGCAAGACCGCGGCCGGTGTGGGCGCGTGCCCACATAAGGAACTCGTCGTAGAGGCGCAGCATCTCCTCGCGAAAGTCGACCACGCGGAACGTGCGCGAGGCTTCGGTGGGAAAGTAGACGTCGTCTCCGTCGAACACGGCCTCGACCGCGAACTCGCCGGGCTCGCTTGCGACGTAGGTGACGGCGCTCGCGCCATCGTCGTCGGTGGTGCAGTCCACCGGCTGCTCGCCCGTGACGGCGACTGCGACAGTGAGCGCAGGCACCGGCTCGCCGTCCTCGCCCGACGCCTGGATGTTGATGGCAATTTCCTCGCCCTCCCCCCAGACGTCGGGCAGGTCCTCCGCGGGCTTCGTAAAGCGGACATCGAGGGTGACCTCCACTCGGACTTCAACGGGGATGACGTCCTCGAGAGCTTCGTCTTCGATCGGCTCCTCTTCCTCCGCGGTGACTCGGCGGCCGAGCAGCGGGACTGGCGCGAGGTTGAACCTGCGGCCCGCGTAGCCGGCGGCGGCCAGCGCGGCAACGGCCCCGGGCAGGCCCACCCAGAGCAGCCAGTTGAATCCCAGTGGCGTGATGGGCACCCCGACGAAGTAGGAGAGGGACATGTGGCGGCCGTCGCCGTCGTAGGTGAAGGTCATCGGCATGGCGAGGGCGTCTTCCTCGGCCGGGACGGTGACCTCAAGCGTGGCGACGCCGAGCGCGTCGGTGATGGTGGCCGCGTCGCCGTAGCGGAGGACGGCGCCGGGAATGGGCTGCCATCGGTCGTCGAGGAGGGTGGCCTCCAGCACCGCAAGTTCCGCGGGCCGCACCTTGCCGACGGGTGCGACGACGAGGATGACTGGGGACTTGACCTGCAGGGGTGTTCGCGCCTCGGCGTTCAAGTGGCCTGAGAACGCGATGACCTCCGCGGAGCCCAGACGGGCATCGGCGGGGATGGCAAAGCTGAAGACAAAGGCGCCGTTCTCATCGGTTTCGACTTCGCCCTTGTCCAACACGGCAAGCCGCATCGCGGGCAGGGGCCGGTTGCCGAGGAGCAACACGCCTCGCAGCTCAGCGGTGTCGCCGCGGGCGACAGGCTCGAGCGGCTCCAGGACGATGCGGGGGATGCCGACGACAACGTCCGTGACGGCAAAGCTCGGGCCGAGACGTTCGTTGCCGGCGTATGCCGCCTCTGCGGAAAATTCCGCCTCATGCGGGCCGAGCTGCTCGCCGCGGCCGAAGAGCGCGGTCTCCTCCCACTCGAAGTTGCCGTCGGCGTCGGTGGTCAGCGTGCGCCGGACGCCCGCATCGACGACCACCTCGGCGTCCGGGACGGGCCGGTCGTCGACGTCACGCAGGCTGCCGGTGAGACGATAGGTCTCCCCGTCACGCACGCTTGCCGGGGCCTCGAGGGTGAGCCGCGTGGGGGCAAGCACGGAGAAGGCGCTGCGCGCATTCGCGGGCACGATGAAGTCCGCGCCGACGTAGGTGGCCGAGATGGAGGAGGGGCCCGACTGTGGGAACGATGGGTGGCTGTACTCAAACGCCCCCTGATCGTCGGTGGTGACGGCCGCAAGCTCGACGCCGGAGGCGTCCTTGATGCTGACGGCTGCCGAGGCGATAGGCTCGCCGCTAGAGGTCGTGAGGAGGCCCGTGAAGGACCCGCCGTCCCCAAGCTCGACGACGCTGGGGCCGTCGAGGGTCAGCACGGAGATCTCGCGGACGGACACGCCGGCGACTGCCCGCGAGGCGAGGATGGGCCCGGCGCCGGGGAAGTGCGCCGCAACCGTGTACGCGCCGGGCGCGTCAAAGGCGCCGTCGAAAGTGAACTCGCCGGTGTTGCGGGTCTGAATAGCCCGCTCCGGTTCCTCACCGACCTGCACGTTGACCGCGCGGTCGCCAATCGGTTCGCCGCGCACGCCAAATACGGCGCCGGTGACGGTAAAGGACTCGCCCACGAGGACTGACACCGGCGCGTCGATGATGGCGGTGGTGGGCAAGGTCACCTCGAGGTCGATGCGCGCGCTGTTGCCGAGCAGGTATTCCTGCTCCACGAGCTCGACCTGTACCCAGTGCGGGCCGGGGTCATCGAACACATGCGAGAAGGTAAAGCGGCCGAGTTCTCCGGTGATGAGCGTCTCCGACATAGCGCCGTCTACTGCAACGGTCAACTCCCGGCCCTCGACGCCGCTGCCGGTCTCCTCCATCAGGCGGCCCGTGAAGACGGCCTCGCCCTCCACCGGAACGCGTGCGGGCCCCGTAAGCTCGATGCCGCTGCCGGAAATGACCGTAATGTCCGGGTCGCTCCACGACTCCTTGAAGTGATCGTTGGCGACGGTGCGGGCGAGGAGCTGCCAGGGACCGCGGGCCATTTCAACCGGCAGCGTCACCTCCACCGACCAACTGCCGTACCAGCTCGTCGTCGAGCCGATCAGTGTGCCGCCCTCCTCCTTGGTCTCGTTCACGTAGACCTCGACTGTTACGCCGTCGACTGCGTGGCCAGTGGCGGTAAGCACGGAGCCGCCGACGGTGAAAGGCTCGAGGCGGCGCACCTGTTCCGGCCACCTGGTGATCTCCGTGACTGTGAACAGCGGCTCCGGCGGAGGAGGAGGGAGTTCGACTCCGATGTCACTTTGGTCGCCGCCTTGCACTCGGCTTTGCGGGCCGCCGGGTGCAGTAGGTTCGAACTCGACCCACCCAATGCCGTCAAGGGCAATTTCCGCCCACTGGTGGGCCTGGCTCGCCTTTACTAGCTGCGTACCGGGAGTGGCGGCGATGGCCCAGCCGGACACGACTCTGGCGGGCACTCCGACGGCCCGGGCCATCACGGCAAAGGCGGAGCTGAACACACCGCAGGTCCCCTCCCGGTGGTCGAAAAGGAACCAATCGACCGGATCTCTGCCGGGCGGCGGGAGGTCAGCTACGCTGTCGGCGAAGCGGTAGGGATAGTTGGTCCGCAGGTAGTTCGCCAGCGCCTGGGCCTTCGCGTAGGCGGACGTGTGCCCGCGGGTGACCTGTTGCGCCAGCAGCCGCACGCGCTCCGGCAGGTCCGGTGGCAACTGCAGGTACGTGGGGTCAGATGCGGGAGCGGCGCTGCGGTACTGCTGCTGTGTGTAGCCCCGAATTCCGGTGGACCACGTATATCCATTTGTTGGCATTTCAATGCGAAAGGTCCCGCTGAACGGATAGTAGAACCCGTCAAGTACGGTGCCTTCAAGGTCCGGGGACACGGGCACGAACCCAGCCGTCATCGGGCCCTGGGCGTCCAGCGGCGTCAACGCAATGACATCACGCACGTAGCTCGTCGGGTTGTTCCTTCGACCGAACAAGGCCTCGCTCGACCTGCGTTCCGGGGGGAGATCTGCCAGCGCTCCCGTGCCTGAACGCAACGCGAGGAAGACTTGGTTGCTGACCTGCTCGTGACGCGTCACGGGCAAGCTTACCGGGTCCAGACGGCGCCACAGCCCATCCGCATAGACATCGCCGGTGGCCGTGCGGATGTAGGCAGTGTTGGCGGCGCCGCTGACGTTGAAGAGCGGCGTCTCAGGCAAGCCCGCAGACTGGGATGTGGTGGTGCCGGGGACGAAGTAGTCCAGCTTGTCAGCCTTAACGATTGACGCGCCGTTTTCCAGCCGCTCGACCTCGGCGCCTGCCTCCTCCAGTGTGCGGAGGGCCTCCTCCCGGACCCTTTCGTCATCCGAGGCGAGGTCTTCGGCGGCGCCTTGCGAGCCGATGCTCCCGCTCCATTCCGAAAGCGTGCGAAGTGCGGCGCGCGAGGCCGGGCCGGCGGGCGTGGGATCGAACTCGACCCAGCCGAGGCCCTCGAAGGCCACCTCAGCCCACTGATGCGCGGACGCATCGGTTATCACCTGGCGGTCCTTCGTCTGGCTCACGGCCCAACCGGACACCACTCGCGCAGGCAGACCGATAGAGCGCGCCAGCATGACAAAGGCGCTGCTGAAGTTGCCGCACGTCCCCGCCTGGACATCGAAGAGGAACCACTCGACGGGATCCACCCCCGGCGGGGGCGCGGTCTCTCCGACCGTCTCTGCGAAACGATAGTCGTAGTTGGCGCGGAGGTACTCCTCAATGGCCTTTGCCTGAGAGTAGGACGTGTCGTGCCTCGCCGTGATTTCCAGCGCGAGGTCGTGGATGCGGCCGTCCCGAACCCAGTCGGGGACCATGATGTACGGGCTGTTGACGGGGGCGGCCCACCGGGGGGCGGCCTCGAGCTGGGCCGGGGAAAAGGCGTCGACCACGGAGGTCAGCATGTAATCCCGGACCGGCTCGGGAATCACGAAGGTGGCGCTTCCGGGAAAGAAGGTGCCTTCCCTGTTCAGGCTGAGCAGACGCCGGGACGCGGGGGCCGCCCCGGCTGGTAAGTCGCGGTCGCTGTGCAAGCTGGATACGGTAATGCGCTGCGGCGTTCTGACCGCCGCCACCACCTCAGAGGGGAGGGCCAGCCCGGGCAAGTCTGCTTCCGGCGTGCCGTAGTCGACGGACTCCTCGCGAGGCAGCGTCCAACGCCCGTACGAGTACTCTTCACCGACGGCAGTGCGGAGGTACTTTGTCCGAGTGCTTCCCCGGACTGCGAACAGTGACTTGCCGTCCGGCGCCATTGCTGTGAGGGTTGTGGTGCCCGGGATGCTGGCGTTGAAGCCACTTTCTCCCGAGAGGAGGATCGTGCCGTTCTCAAGCTCGCTCAGGGAGCCGAGGGCATGCAGGGCTTCCAATGCCGCGTCGCGGACACCGGGGTCGATGTCGTTCAACGCCCCGGCCAACGAGAGCAGCGCCTCGGGGTCGTTCAGATCGCCAAGGAGGGTTGCCGCGGCGGCCCGCAGCCGAGGATCCTCCGAGTTGAGCAAGAGGAATGCGAGGGGGTCCAGACCCCACTCGCCCAGGGCTTCCACCGCCGCATCCCTGACGAGCGCGTCAGGGTCCTCGGTCCGGGCGGCAACCAGTGAGAGAAGCCCGGAGACGTCCTCCAACTGGCCGAGCGCGCTTGCAGCGGCCGCCCGCAGGCTGGCCTCGGAGTAGCTCTCCAGCATTGCCGCCACCGCTTCGGCCGTCCACGTAGCCTCCATGGCGCCAAGGGCGAGAATGGACGCCTCGCGGACGGCCGTATCGTCGTCGTTCTGTGCGGCGTCCAGGATTGCGGCCTCGGCCTGCTCTCCGCCTACCGTCTCCAGGGCATCTACCGCGGCCTGGCGTACGCCGGCGTCCTCGTCATTTGCAAGCGCCTGCCGGAGGGCGTCGACACCCTGGGTGCTTCCCGCGGTCTCGAGTCCCCGGGCGGCGGCCTCGCGCACCTCGGCGTCCTCGTGGTTGAGCAGGAGCCAGATGAGCTCCTCCGTGCCGATCTTGTGCAGCGCTGCCTCCGCGGCCAGCTGCACGCCGGGAGACTCGTCATTCTCGAGAGCGTCGACGAGTGCGGGCAGCGCCTCGGGCTCGCCAAGGTCGCCGAGGGTCTCGGCAGCGCGTTCGCGCTCCACGGGGTCCTCGGACTCGGCCAGATCCTCCACGAGGTCCGGCACGGTAGGCTCCTCCCAGACCTCCGCAAGGGCCTCGTGGCGGGTGGGATCGAACGTAACCCAGCCGATGCCGTCAAGGGCGATCTCGGCCCACTGGTGCGCCTGGTTGGAGTAGACGGTCTGAATGTCCTGGCTCGGATCGATGACCCAGCCGGCCACGACGCGCGCGGGGATGCCGGCGGCGCGGGCCAGCACGACGAATGCGGAACTGAACGAGGCGCTGCCGCCCCATTGCTGCTCGAAGAGGAACCAGTCGACCGGGTCCCTGTCCGGGGGCCGCTCAACGCCGGCATTCTCGTCCTCCGGCAGGCCGTACTCGTAGTTCTCTCGCAGGAAGCCATGAATCTGGTTGGCGCGGGCGTACGGCGATTCGTCGCCGCTGAACCGGGAGGCAAGCTCCAGCACGCGGGCGGAAATCCTCTCCGGTACCTGCAGATAGGTCAGGTCTTCCACCGGCTGCGCGGAGAGAACGTCGCGGGGGGCGAAGCGGGGGATGACCGTGCGAATTTCGTACGGGCCGGTCGGGCCGGGGGCATTCAGTGTCGCGCTGAATGGGTAATAGGAGGCCGGCACATTCACGCTGTACAAATGGTTGGAGCTGGGGATGGGGCCCGCGTCAAACAGGTCTCCCTCGACGTACGGGGTGAGAATCATGACGTCCGGGACCTGAAAGGCAGGTTCCACGGTTGGACGCGCGAGCAAGGCAGTGTTCAGCCGCTCGGGTGAGTAGGTCCCGTCCTCGATCGCGCTGTAAGCCGCGAGCGCGGCCTGCACCTCGTCAGGGATGACCGCGTCCACGTCGACGGGCAGGTGGCCGAGCTCAAGCTGTTCCCACACGCCGTTCTCGTAGACGTCGCCGGTGGCGGTGCGCAGGTAGCTGGTGTAGTAGGCGCCGGAAACCCAGAACATGGGAATAGGTTCAGGCACCGGGGCTTCATCCGTACTGGCGACGGTTGCAATGGTGTAGCCGGCGAACGTTTCGGGCGCCTGCGTCTCCGCGAGGACAACTTCGACCTTCTCCGGCGGGGGCTCTTCCGGGTTGTTGCGCCTGAAGGCGTCGACGGCGCCAACGTAGTCGCTATCGATAGCAATCCGGTCCGGACGCTCGAAGAGGTAGAGGCCGTCGAGCGACCTGCCGTCGAAGTCGCCATAGACAGCGGCGGCGACGAGCCACGCCGCGACGATGGCCGCGAGGACGTAGCGGTTGATGAAGCCGCCGATGATGAGGGACAGGAAGACGGCCGCCACAACCGCCAGGCTGCCGGGATCGAGGATGGTACGGTGCACGGCGTGCTCGTCGTACCCGACGCCTCTGTCGAGCATGCCGGAGAAAGCGAAGTAGGCGCCTGCTCCAGCGATCGCGGCGGCTGCGAGGACGCCCAGGGCAAGCACGGGCGTCGGCCGGAACGAACGCAGCGACAGGGGCCACGGAACGGACGAAGCGACGGCGGCAGTCGCAAGGACAACGGCAACGAAGAGAACCAAGGCTTGCAAGAGTCCAACGCCGTTGGGAACGCCGAATGTGTCCTGCTCGAAGGGGGTCGTCGCGAGGATGTCGCGGGGTCCGGAGGACACGAGGGAGACAAGGATGTCCAGCAGGAGGAAGAAGCCGGTCAAGGCGGCAATCAGCAGCAAGAGCAGCCTAGCGTGTCGAGCCAAGCTGCCGGACAATGCATCGGCCAAGCGCGCTGTCTGCCTCTGCATGGTAGGCGGTTATCTACTCCCCTGCACCGGCCGTCGAGCGGCGAACCTTCACACTTGTAGCTGGTGTCGAATCGTTGCTTGTCTTGTGATGACAATTGCGCATTCTACCATTCCCGCTATGTGCCCGCCAAAGCGACCCACGTTGGAGCGAGCACACTCATACAGACGGTGGACAGCGTTCCGCCACAGAACACCGCCCAGTTTCCCTTGAACTCACGTAACAATTCGGCCCTAAGCATTTGTCGCTCGTTGTATAGTGGAATCTATGGATGACATCAAATACCGCGTCGCATTCTCCCGCATCCCCTCGGTCGGCACGATGCGGATGCGGTTGATAGAAACGGCGTTTCCATCGATTCAAGAGGCGTGGGAGGCGCCGGCGTCGGCGCTCAAGGCTGCCGGGCTCACCGCGAACGTGCTGCAGCAGGTGACCTCGCGGCGGAACGACATCGACCCGGACCGCGAAATGGAGCTGCTGGAGAAGGCGGGCGTCCGGGCGGTGTCGTGGCACGACGGCGTGTACCCCGCGGCCCTCAAGGAGATCTACGACCCACCGTCCGTCCTCTACTACAAGGGCGGTTTTGCTCCTGAGGACGCGTGCGGAGTCGCCGTCGTGGGCACCCGGCGGGCGTCGGCGTACGGGCGCGAGGCATGTGCGACGCTCGTTCGGGACCTGGCATCGGCGGGCGTGACCATCATCAGCGGACTGGCGCGGGGCGTCGACGCCGTGGCGCACAACACGGCCCTGGAGGCCGGGGGACGCACCATCGCGGTCATGGGCACAGGCGTCGACGTGATCTACCCGGCGGACCACAAGCAGCTCGCGGCGCGCGTCGCAGAGGGTGGCGCGCTCGTGTCCGAGTACCCGCTGGGCGTGCGGCCCGACTCGCGCAACTTCCCTCGCCGGAACCGGTTGCTGAGCGGGCTTTCGCTTGGTGTGCTGGTGGTCGAGGCGCCGATGGACAGCGGGGTGATGCACACGGTGCGGTTTGCGCTTGACCAGGGGCGGGACGTGTTCGCCGTGCCCGGCAGCATCTTCTCGCCGACCAGCCTCGGCACGAACCGGCTGGTGCAGGACGGCGCAAAGCTGGTCACCGACGCGGCGGACGTGCTGGAGGAGCTGAACGTCATGCGGCTCGAACAACAGCCGTCGCTGCCCGGATTCGCGCCGCAGCCCGCACCGGAGGGCATCGAGGCCGAGGTGCTCCAGCACATCGGCGCGGAACCCATCCACATCGACGAGGTGCGCCGACAGTCGGCGCTGCCGGTGGCGAACGTCAGCAGCACGCTCTCCCTGCTGGAAATCAAGGGGCTGGTCAAGCAGGTGGGCGGTATGCGTTATATTAGAGTGATGGAACCGGCCGCCCGGTACGGAGCGGCACGCTAGAGGAAGCATGGCTAAAGACCTGGTTATCGTCGAATCGCCGACCAAGGCGAGGACAATCGAACGCATACTTGGGGACAAGCACACGGTCATGGCGTCGCTGGGCCACGTGCGCGACCTGCCGGTGCGGGGCCTGGGCGTCGACATCGAGCGGGACTTCGAGCCCCGGTACGTCGTCGAAAGCGGCGACGGTCGGCGGGGGCGAGGCGGCCGCGGTCGGCAGAGCAAGGCCGATCTGGTGGAAGAGATAGCCGCTGCGGCGGGCAAGGCGGCCACGGTCTACCTGGCTACGGACCCGGACCGGGAAGGGGAAGCCATCTCCTGGCACCTGCTGGAAGCGCTGCGCGAGCGGAAGGTGGTGCCGAAGAACACCCAGCGCGTGGTCTTTCACGAGATTACGGAGCCCGCGGTGCGGGAGGCGTTCGAGCACCCTCGCTCCATCGACATGGACATGGTGGACGCGCAGCAGGCGCGGCGGGTGCTGGACCGGTTGGTGGGCTACAAGCTCAGCCCGCTTATCAGCAAGCACCTGATGTCCGGCGGATTGACGGCGGGTCGAGTGCAGTCGGCGGCGCTGCGCATGGTGGTGGAGCGAGAGCGGGAGATCGAGGCGTTTGTACCCGTCGAGAGTTGGTCGATTGAGGCGGCGCTGCGGAAGGCAAACGGGACGGATGCTGCCGAATTCACTGCCAGGCTGCACGCACGCCAAGGGGAACGCAAGGCATTGACGATGTCGGACGAGGCATCGGCGAGGGCAGTGCTGGCCGACCTGCAGGGCGCAAGGTACGCGGTGCGCGGAGTGCAGGTGCGGCCCGTGAAGCAGCGCCCCTCGGCGCCGTTCATCACCAGCACCCTACAGCAGGAGGCGTGGCGCAAGCTACGGTTCGGCGCGCAGAAGGCCATGTCCGTGGCGCAGTCGCTGTACGAGGGCGTCTCGTTGGGGCCGGAGGGTCCGGTGGGGCTGATCACCTACATGCGGACGGACTCGACCAACTTGGCGACGCCAGCGGTGAAGGAACTGCGGGGCCTGATCAAGGAGCAGTACGGCGAGCGCTACGTGCCAACGCAGCCACGGGTGTATGCGTCAAAGGTGAAGGGCGCACAGGAAGCGCACGAGGCCATCCGCCCCACATCGGCGATGCGCACCCCGGCGTCGGTCAGGGCGCATCTCACCAACGACCAGCACCGGCTCTACGACCTGATCTGGAAGCGCACCGTGGCGTCCCAAATGGCCGACGCAGAGACCGAACGGACGACGGCGGAGATTGACGCTGCAGCACCGCCGAGCCAAGGGTACGTTTTCCGTGCCACCGGCTACGTTTTGACCTTCCCCGGCTTTCGCGCACTGTACATGGAGGGGCGGGACGATGCGGACGGCGAGGGCGACGACGCCAAAACGCTGCCGCCCCTCGCCACGGGCGACGAGCTGGCGTGCGGCGGCCTTACGCCGGCGCAACACTTCACGGAGCCGCCGCCGCGCTACTCTGAGGCGACGCTTGTACGCGCGCTGGAGGAGAAGGGCATCGGCAGGCCGAGCACCTATGCGACCATCGTCTCGACGATTCAGGAACGCGACTACGTTCAGCGGGACCAGGGGCGGCTGGTCCCAACCATCGTCGGGCGCAGGGTCAACGACTTCCTGAACCAGCATTTCACACAGGTGGTGGACCTGGACTTTACGGCCAAGCTGGAGGAGGAGTTGGACGAGGTAGCGCAGGGAGCACGCCAGTGGCGGGCCATGCTGGCCGACTTCTACGGGCCGTTCTCCGACAGCCTGCAAGCGACGGCCGGCAGCGCCCCAAGAGAGGGCATCGGCGCGGGGGAGGACTGCGAGGTCTGCGGCAGGCCGATGATCCTCAAGAAGAACCGTTGGGGCGGCACTTTCATGTCCTGCAGCGGCTTCCCGGAGTGCCGGAACGCCAAGCCCATCGGCGGCGAGGCCAAGGATGAGGCTCCGCTTCCGGAGGTGACCGACGCCGTCTGCGACCAGTGCGGCAAGCCGATGACCATGCGGCGCCGGAAGCGCGACGGGTCGGCATTCCTCGGTTGTACGGGCTACCCCAGGTGCAAGAACGTCAGGCAGCTCCCCAGCGCCTCAGGCGATCAGGCCGTTGCGTCCGCTCTGCCGGAGGTTACCGACGAGATCTGCAATGAGTGCGGCAAACCCATGGCGGTGCGGCAGAACCGCTGGGGATCGCCCTTCCTCTCCTGTACGGGTTACCCGAAGTGCAAGAACGCCAAACCGATGCCGACCGGCGCCTCTTGCCCCAAGTGCGGCGACGCGCTGGAGGAACGGAGAGGTCCGCCGCGCAAGGGGCGACGAGGCAGATCGACATTCTACGGGTGCGCCAATTACCCGGACTGCGACTTTACGGTGAACCAGCGCCCTCTGCCGGACCCGTGCCCAGAGTGCAGCGGCCTGCTGACGCTCCAGGGCCGCGGCGGCGTCAAGTGCACACGCTGCGCCTACCAGGTTGGGGCGGAGGAGCCGGAGGCCGCTGCGGCGGAGGCCTAGCATGGATGCGCGGACGTACCCGGACGCAGCGGCCCTGGATTCCCGCTTTCGCGGGAATGACGAAGCTGTAAATCCCGTTCGCCCCCTTCGGGTTCCCTCAGGACAGGCTTCGACAAGCTCAGGGCGAACGGAAAGGGAGAGGCCGGAGTTTCCCGGCGACCCGGGCGAGGGCCACTGGGCGCGCCCCATCGCCGAGCGGCTTCGGGTGCACTTGCAGGCGCAGCGGGGGCTGACGCTGTACACCGTCCGCAACTACTTGACGGACCTGCTTCCTTTCTGGCAATTCCTCGACAACCAGGGCGTAACGGATCTCTCGAAGCTGGACCGGCCGGCGCTGCGGACGTACCTGCACTGGCTACTCACGGACGCACGGCCGATGAACGGGGGGCGCGACAAGCCGCCCGCCATGCGGCGGGGATCGCTGGGGTACGTGCCGAAGAGCGTCACGCGCAAGCTCAGCGCCCTCCGCACCCTCTTCGCCTGGCTGAAGCGGCAGGGCGACATCCCCAACGACCCAACGGCGCTGCTCTCGACAGCGCGCACGCAGCGGCGGCTGCCGACGTTTCTCGACGTCGGCGAGGCGACGGACCTGGTGGAGGAGCCGAACACAGACTCGCCGGCGGGCCTTCGCGACCGGGCGGTGCTGGAGGTGCTGTACGGCGCCGGGCTTCGCGTCAGCGAGCTGACGGGGCTCGACGTGACGGACGTGCGCGTGGACGAACGGCAGGCGCGGGTGTTGGGCAAGGGCGCGAAGGAGCGCATGGTGCTGCTGGGCGGCAAGGCGGCCGTCGCTGTCGATGACTACCTGCGGCATGGCAGGCCGCATCTGCGTGCTGCGCGCGACGGTGGGGCCCTCTTCCTCAACAAGGACGGCGGACGGCTTACGCCGCGGAGCGTGCAGAAGCTCGTGCGGCGTTACGCCATCCGGTCAGGCATCGAGACGAAGGTGCATCCGCACACGC
>JAPPNT010000142.1 GCA_028873745.1 Chloroflexota bacterium
GGGTTAGCCGCCGTCCGTTCACCCTGAGCTTGTCGAAGGGACGGTCCTAGTGGACTGCTACCGTGTGGGCGGCTCCTGGAACCGCCCTTGGTAACCCTCGGTCACCGGCTGCGCCAGCCGGAAGAAGGCGACCTGAAGCAACCGGGCGTTGCGCGCGACGGTGAAGCCGCCGGGGTGGTAGACCACCAACAGCGCCTGGTACACGCCGCGAAACCCCGCGTCGCCGATGCCCCCGTGGACGGCAACGCCTGATCGCAGCAGACTAGACCGCGTCTGGCCGATTGTCATAACGTCAAGTGGGAGCGAGACCACCTCGTTGAAGGTGATGCGGTATGCGCCCGGGTCGAGGTGCAGCAGGCCATCGGCGCCGAAGGGCAGGGGCTCGGCCTCCGCCAGCCGCCGCTGCGCGTTGGTCTCGCCGATGACGCCCGGCTCGGTGAATGCGGCCACCTCGGCCAGCGTCAGGTCGAAGCCGTTGGGCTGCAGCTGCGCAGCAAGGTCAACGTAGCCGCGCACCAGCGGCGGGTCGGCCTCCAGCATCTCGGCAATCGTCGCGCGGTCGAGGGCGTAGCTCATCATGGCGGGCCTCCAGTTCGGCGCCATCCGGCCCGGTGCGCACGGCAACAGTTCCCCAGGGTGTGTGGCCGGTTGGCGGCATTGGAGCACACCCGATGGACGCACTGCTAGGCGGGGAACCATCGGGTTGGCGTCAAATGAAGGAGGGCCGGCCTCGGTCTGCCTCTCGCCGGCCCTCTGCGGTGTCTCGAGCCTGCTGACGTCTACTCCGGCGGGTTCTGCACGTCCTCCAGCTCCCGCATGACCAGGAAGGCTTCCAGCAGCAACCGCTCAGAGCGCGCGAAGGCCTCATCCATGCGGGAGCGGTGCAGCGCGATCAGGTCGTCCGAGAGGCCCTCACGCATTTCCCGGAATTGCTGGAACTGCTGGAAGAACCGCTCCTGCATGGCGGCCCGCCGCTCGGAACCGCTCCCGGTCCAAGGCCGGACGAACCTGCCCTCATGCCTGAACCGGCGCGGCCTGTCCTCGAAGCTCAGTGTGCCCTCGATCACCATGTCGGGCGACAGACCGTAGGCCATGCCCCTGGGGCCGGAGAGCCCAACCGAGCCCGAAGACGCCTTGCCTTGTGCGGACAACCGGCCGCCCAACAGGGACACGCACTCGTTCATGTGCTCCGCGAAACGCTGGGTGACCTCGTCGACCACGACGGGGTCGCGGCCCATCTCGGCAAGCTTGACGACCTCCTCCGTGCGCTCTTCCGCGAGCCGGGCGTGCAAGTCGGCCTTGCCGCCGCGGGTGAAAACGACCACGAGCATGACGCGCTCCTGCGTCTGCTTCACTGGATAGAGGGTGTCGCCGGGCACACTGTCCTGCGCGGCGGTCGCCGTGGTCCACCCGCCGAAGAGGAGCACCAGCAGGACGACGGCCGCCAGCACCCACGAGCGACGGAGCAGACGCCACGGGCCCCGCTCCCTGCGCCTGCGACGCTCCTCCATCGCGGCCCATGCCTCCGTGATGGCACCAAGGCCCGCCCGCTGCGCCTCCGGTGAGGGGTGCACGCTGCCGGCGGTCTGCTGCGTCTCCAGGGCCATGCTCAGCAGCGGGGCAAGCTCGTCGGGGATATCAGGGTAGCGCTCCAGACACTCCTCGAGTGTGCTGCCCCTTTCGATGAGTTCGAGGCAGTCGTTGAGGGCTTCTGTGACGCGCATGTCGCTTGTGCTCATGGCACAACCTCCGCGGAGGCCTGGGGCGCAAGGAGGCGTCGAAGGGCCCCAAGTGCGGAATGCTGGAGCGCCTTGATGGCGTTCTCGTTCCGGCTCATGACGGCCGCGGTCTCAGCCAATGAGAGGCCGGCGAGGAAGCGGAGCTCGATCACCTGCCGCTGGAGCTTTGTCACCTTGTCCAGCGCCTCACGGAGCGCCTCCATGTCCAGCGACACCATCGCCTGCTCCTCTACGTTGTCGTCGCCGGGGACGGAGAGGGCGTCGTCTATAGGGGCGGGCGGGCCGGATGTGGCGGCAGCGGCCGCCTTGTAGTGCCGCGCGCGGTCGATGACCAGGTTGTGGGCAATGCGGAACAGCCAGGCCGCGAAGGGTGGCCCGGTGAACTTGAACTTGTTCAGTGAGTTCAGCGCTTTCAAGAAGACCTCTTGCGTGATGTCCTCTGCCTCTGCTCCCTGTCCAACCCTGGCTGCGGCGTAACGGTACACCCTCAGGTAGTACGCCTCATACACCTGCCCAAAGGCTGATAGGTTTCCCTCCTGTGCTGACCGCACAAGGTTCTCTGTGTCCTGCACACGGCCTCCGCAGTCGGCTCATCAGGCTGCGCTGAGTCTCGCTGGCCCTGTGCAACCACTATAACGGGTTGGGTGCGGGTTTGGTGAGCACCTGGTTTGGGGCAATCCTTTCCTATGGCGTGATACCATGCAGGCCAGACTCAGAAGGATCGGTCTATGAGCATCCTGGAGCACGAGCAACCCACGACCGCCGCAATGCCCTACTCGCTGCGGCCCATGCTGCCAGAGGACGCGCAGGCGGTCGCCGAGATCGAGCGAGAGGCGTTTCCGACAACGTGGCCGCCGACGCCTTTCCGGAAAGAGTTACATAACCGATTGGCGCGGTACCTAGTGTCCTACCGACCATCGGACGACGTCGACGTCGAGGAAATGGAGCGCGTGCGCGAAGAGCCGGCACCGGCGGGCTCTCTGCTGTCGCGGCTGTTGCAGGGGCTGTGGCCTCGGGTCGGTCGTCAGCCCGTCGAGGGCGGCGGTCCCCGGCAGCTCATCCCCGGGTACGTTGGCATGTGGTTCATGGCAGACGAGGCGCACATCACCGCCATCGCCGTAAGGGAGGCGTACCGCGGCAGGGGCATCGGCGAGCTGCTTCTCATCGGCAGCGTCGAGCTGTCCATCCTCCGCAAGGCCCGGGAGGTCACGCTGGAAGTCCGCGTCACCAACGACCTGGCTCAAGCCCTTTACAGGAAGTACGGGTTTGAGACCGCCGGGGTCAGAAAACGCTACTACACGGATAACAACGAGGATGCTTACATAATGACAACGGGCGCGATCCAGTCGGCGGAGTACCGCCAAGAGCTGGACGCGAGGGTGCGGGAGCACGCCCGCCGATGGGGGGATTCGGAGCGGGTACTGATACTGTAACGCCGATGAATTGCGGGGCAGTTGGGCCCCCTGCTGGCGGGATCCCTCACCGAGGGCAAGTGTGACGAGCTTCCAGAATGTCACAACGTTCAATTCGATTGTCACAACAACATTCCGGGGCACCATTCAAACTCAGCCGTTATCAAGCATTAACGAATGACGTATGTTTGTATCTGCCTAATGCTTGACAAGCGCGGGTTGTTGCCCCTAGACTCGTTGTCTGTGAGACCGGTGGAGTCTGATGCGCTTTAACGTTGCACAAATGTTGCAGGAGCCCATCGGATCAACCCGGTGGCACAAAGTCCAGGAAGCAAGGGCTTCCTGGGAAGGTCTGCAAGCACGGCATCTGGAGGGCTGGCTCAAGTTCACGCGAACAGATATGGGCATATGGGTGCTGGGACGTCTCACGGCAGAGGTTTCAGCCGAGTGCAGCCGGTGCCTGGCCGATATCGAGGAGCCCCTGGGTACGGAGATAAGCGAGCAGTTTTACCCGACCGTGGATATCTCGACCGGAACGGCCGTAGCCAACGAACTGGTAGAAGATGAGGCGTTCCGGATAGATGCGACGAATGAACTAGACGTCAGAGAGGCGCTCAGGCAGAACCTGATAACCAGTCTACCCATGAAGCCTCTCTGTAAACCTGAATGCGCAGGCATTTGCCCCGAGTGCGGCGTCAATCGCAACGAGAGCAAGTGCCAGTGCGGGGAAGACATAAGGGATCCCCGCTGGGCGCGATTGTACGAGTTGCTTCCCTCCACGGATCCGGGGGTTGAGAGAGGGCGATAGTGGGAGCGCAACCGAAGAAACAGCTGTCAAAGTCCAAGCAGCGGTCGAGATCGTCACATTTCAAAGCCGCTACGCATGGACTTTCCTTTTGCTCACACTGTCACAGCCCCAAGCTGCCGCACAGGGTGTGCCCGTCTTGCGGGTACTACCGTGACCGAGAGGTCATCTCCGTCTCCGGCCTTGAGCGTGGCTAGTCCCTACCAAGATTGTCTCATTTGTCACGGACTGGTGTAGGGCAACAGGCCGCAGGGTCTTGTTGAGGGATAAGGGAGACATAGATGAGTGGCATGGTTAACAGTGACGTCTCAATCCCCAAGTTAGCCTACGTTTTCCCCGGACAGGGGACCCAGCACGTGGGTATGGGCAAGGACCTCTACAATGAGTCGCCCATTGCCCGCAAGCTGCTGGACGAAGTAGACGAAGCTCTCAATCGACCGCTTACAAAGTTGATGTTTGAGGGACCCCAGGAGGAGCTTAATCTCACCATCAACGCCCAGCCCGCAATTCTCGCCACAAGCTTGGCCTTCCTGAGAGCATCGCAGGAAATCGCCGGGCCGGAGAACCTGCCCACCCCCGATTTCGCTGCCGGCCACAGTGTCGGTGAGTATTCGGCATTGGCGGCCGCAGGAGTCCTCGGAATCCCCGATGCCGTACGACTTGTGCAGGAACGGGGACGTCTCATGCACGAGACGGCGCAGAAGCAGCAGGGCGGCATGGCGGCCGTCCTCGGCCTGGATGAGCTAACGGTTGAGGAGATATGCCGGGAGACCGGCGCCTACATCTCCAACATCAACGCTTCTGACCAGGTCGTGATTGCAGGCGAGAAGATAGCGCTGGCTCGTGCAATGGACCTCGCCAGCGTCCGCGGAGCCAAGCGGCTCATCAGTCTGCAGGTTAGCGGCGCTTTCCACACCGACCTTATGCGGCCGGCAGTGGCGGGCATGGAGCAGGCGGTGGCTCTGGCCAACTTCAGCGACGCCAACGTCCCCATCATCGCCAATTGTGACGCCTCACCCATCACCCTGCAGGAAGACATCAAGAACGAGCTGCTGGAGCAGCTGTGCGGCTGCGTGCAGTGGCGCCGCTCTGTGTCTTACCTGTGGGACGCCGGCGTCACACAGTTCTACGAAATTGGTCCTGGCAAGGTGCTGTCCGGCCTCATTCGGCGCACTTGCCCGGATGCGCAGGTCACCGGCGTCAACGACGCCAAGAGCCTGCTGTCGCTTGCGGGGTAATCGCTGTGACGTCACTCGCTCCGTTTCAAACAATAGAGCCGGTAGACGAGGAAGAGCAGGAAGACGAGGAGTGGAGCTGTTCCTCCCTCCCGCCGAGGCGCAGAGGCCGTGCCTTGGCCTTTCAGGCCCTCTTCGAATTGGACGCCACGCGCCACAACGCAGATGATGTTCTGGGCGCTCTGCTGGAGGGCAGCGACCTGGGTGCCTCCCGTGAGGAGTTCACTCGCGGGCTTGTTGCGGGTGTGCAGGAGCACAGCAAGGACCTGGACGCCCAGATCCAGCGGTTTGCGCCGGCGTGGCCCGTTGAGCAGCTTTCGCTGGTTGACCGGTGCCTGCTGCGATTGGCCGTATATGAGCTAACCGTGGAGCACGACACATCCCCCAAGGTTGTGATAAATGAAGCGGTGGAGCTCGCAAAGCTCTTCGGCGGCGAGAGTTCCCCGCGATTTATCAATGGAGTGCTGGGTTCTCTGCACGACGCTATGCAGGGAGAGCCCAAAGGTTAGATAACGAGGAGGAAAGACCCATGGCTACCGTGGAAGAGCGCGTCAAGAGTCTGGTGGCCGACAGGCTTGGGGTGAGCGAGGAGCAGGTGAAGCCCGACGCTTCCTTCACCGAGGACCTCAACGCTGACTCACTGGACCTTGTCGAGCTCATCATGGCTTTCGAGGAAGAGTTCTCGGACGACGACAACACCCTCGAAATCTCTGACGAAGACGCCGAGCAGATCCGCACGGTACAGAACGCCGTCGACTTCCTGAAGTCCAAGGGCGCCCAGGACTCGTAGGGCGCGCGCACCCACGGAAGCAGCTCCTGGCCAGGGCTTTTCGCACTGAGCGAAAGGCTCTGGCTTGTGTTTACTCCCCCTCGTCCTTCGTTGTGCCTCCAAGCTGCGGCATGGTATATTGCCCACGTTCTTGCGGCAGGGCACGCAATCTCCACGAGGTCTATTCCCGTTGAGCAGAGTTGAGGCGGCGCCTTGGGGGTCTCTCGACGTTGCCAAGGCGTTGACCATCGTTGTCCTGGGCGGTATCGCGCTGGTCGGCGTGGCCTGGTGGCTCCGCTCGGTGGACGCCTTCGGGGAGCTTGCCACAATCCTGCTGACGTCGGCGGCGCTGCAAGGACTGATGCTCCTGGCAGCCCTACGGTTTACCATTGGCAAATACACCGCGACGTCTGAGCAGCTGGGCTTCTGCAAGTCGGAGGGCCTTGCCGGGTGGCTGGTCCCCTTCATCGGCCTGACTGCCAGCCTCCTGCTGACGGCGGCCTACGTGCTGTTGGTCGAGGAGCTTGGCTGGACGTCCCTGATGCCCCCGGAACTGCCGGCAGCGGTGCGGGGTGCCGAGGGGTTCGCGCGGCTGGCGGCCGCCTTCGTGGTCATCGTGGTCGGGCCGGTCGCGGAGGAGACTTTCTTCCGTGGGTTCGTCTTTCAGGGCCTGCGGCAGAGGTTCGGGCTCGTAGGCGCGGCGGTGCTGTCGTCGGCGTTCTTCGCCGCCGCGCACGGCGACGTCGGGCTGCTGGCCCCGGCGTTCATGTCCGGGTTGATACTGACGTGGGTCTTTGTGCGGACGCGGTGTCTTGGACCCGCAATCCTGGCCCACAGCCTGCAGAACTTCATCGCCTTCATTGCGGTCTTCTAGGGGTGTGCATGGGCTGGCAAGCGCTGGAAAAGAGTCTGAAACGATTGGAGGCGGGCGACCCAACGCGGGTGGTGCCGTTCCTCACCGTCGGCTTTCCGGACATCGACGCGACGATGTCCGTGGTGCCCGCGTTGGAGCGGGCTGGCGCCGCCGCTCTCGAGCTGGGCGTGCCCTTCAGCGACCCGCTTGCCGAGGGTCCGACGATCCAGCGTTCCAGCGAGGGCGCGTTGGCGCAAGGCGTAACGCTGTCGAGCTGCATCGAGACGGCTGGAGCCCTCCGAGAGAAGGGCGTTGCCATGCCAATGGTGTTGATGGGTTACTACAACCCCTTCCTCGCCTACGGGCTTGACCGGCTGGTGGACGATGCCGCGTCGGTGGGCGTCGACGGCTTCATCGTGCCCGACCTGCCGGTGGAGGAGCATGAGCCGTTCCTGGAGGCCTGCCTGCGCCGGGAACTGGGCCTCGTGCCGCTGCTGGCGCCCACGAGCACCGACGACCGCATCGACGCGGCGTGCGCATCAGCCCACGGGTTCATCTACTGCGTCAGCCTGCTGGGCGTGACGGGTGCCCGCGACCAGCCGCTGCCGGAGGCCGCATCCCTCATCAGCCGCGTCCGCAGCCGTACGGACACGCCCCTCGCTGTCGGGTTCGGCATCTCGCGGAAGGCGCAGGTGGACGCGCTCCCGGACGAGGTGGACGCTGTCGTCGTCGGCAGCGCGCTCGTCGATCTCGTCGCGTCGTCGGCGTCCGAGGACCGTGAGGCGAGGGTGCACGAGTTCCTGACGGGCTTGGGGGCCACGAGCGGCCAAGGGCCGGGGCAGTAAGGAGAGCTACGTCCATGGCGATGATGTGCAGGGGCTTTAGAGGAGCGACGACGGTATCCGAGAACACCGAGGCCGCCATTGCGGAGGCGACGGAGGAGATGCTCAGGGCACTCGTGGAAGTCAACGGCCTGGAGCCGGAGTACATCGCCGCCGCATGGTTCACGACTACCCCTGACCTGAACGCCTCGTTCCCCGCAACGGTCGCCCGGCGACAACTCGGCTGGACTGGTGTGGCCCTGATGAACAGCCACGAGATCAATGTGCCGGGCGGCCTCCCCATGTGCATCCGCGTCATGCTGCTCGTCAACACGGAGAAGAGCCAGGACGAGATCCAGAACGTCTACCTGCGAGGGGCCGTGAACCTCCGTCAGCGAGACGGCCGCGACAGCTAGCCTCGGGCCGCAGACAAACCCCCTCCACGCGATAGTCGGTAATGAACCCGACCACTGCCAACGGTACCAACTGGCCATCGTTGACAGATTGGTGCGTCCTTGGTAGACTCACGTGGTCATTTGCTCTCACAGCACTACCTGTGTGCTGTCTCCGTGGCTGGCGCCTACTTTCGGTCAAGAGGGAGGGCTTGTTCATGGCAATGGAGAGTCGTATGGAAGTCTGTGCCCATCATTGGGTGATAGACTCGCCAAACGGGCCCACCAGCAGCGGTGTCTGCAAGCTCTGTGGCGCCAGGCAGGACTTCGTTAATTCCATTGGTTCCGTAGGCTGGGAGAAGGTCACCTCCTATGGCCGCTCCCTGAACCACATGTCCGCTCCCCCCTCAGCCAAGGCGCTTCACGACGACTAACCGGCCCTCCCCGTCCACCTACCAGAGGGTCGTGCGCTGATGCTTCCTGTCGAGCGGCTTATCCGAGACACTATCGGCGCCGAGGGCCCGATCCCCTTTTCGCGCTTCATGGAGATCGCCCTTTACTCGCCCGACGGCGGCTACTACCGCAACGCAAGTCCCGTCGGCGCGGCAGGCGACTACTTCACGAGCCCCACGGCGCACCCGCTCTTCGGCACGCTGCTCGCTGCGCAGTTGTGCCAGATGTGGGAGGCCCTTGGCCGGCCCGATTCCTTCACTGTCCTGGAGCCCGGCGCCGGCAGCGGGGTCATGGCGCGGGACATCCTGGAGGCTGTGAAGGCCGACTTCCCCGACTTCGCCCGGGCGATGCGGTACGTCGCGCTGGACTACGCGCCGGCGAAGCCTGCAGACGTGCCGGACAGCGTGCAGTGGGTCACCTCCGATGGGCTGCCGGTGCGCGGCATTGTCGGCTGTGTCCTCGCCAACGAGCTCCTCGACGCGATGCCCGTGACGCGCTTTGCCGTGAAGGGCGGCGTCGCCCGAGAGGTCTACGTGACCCTGGACGGCGACGGCTTCGTGGAGGTGCTGGGAGAACCTACATCGGACGCAAGAATCGTATTGGAATACTTCGCCTCCCTGCTGCCGGACGGTTATCGCGGCGAGGTGTGCACCAAGGCACACGAATGGGCCATGGAGGCCGTGCGGCGCATCGAGCGGGGATTTGTCCTTATCATCGACTACGGAGGCACGGCGCGGTGGCTGTACGCCCCCAAGCGCAACGGCGGCACGCTTCGCTGCCACTACAGGCACGTGGTCACCGGCAATCCCTACGTGCGCGTGGGTCAGCAGGACATGACCGCACACGTGGACTTCACCAACGTGAAGGAGTTTGGTGAGGGCGCCTACAACCTCCCTGTCGTCCGGGCCGTCGGGTATACCACGCAGCGACGCTTCCTGCGCAACCTTGGCGCCGATGTCTACATCGAGGCGCTGGCGCGGCGCTCGAGGCCGCAGCCGTCGTACCGCTCCGGTGAGATGCCGCGGCAGGAGTATCTGGCCAACCGCATGGCGATGCAGTCGCTCCTGGCGCCCGAGGGTCTGGGCGGCTTCCGGGTGCTGGGGCTGGGCAAGGGGGGCGCGGGCCGAGACCTGTGGGGCTTCACTCGTCACAACCGCCGGCTTGCCGATCTGCGCCGGGAAGTCGACTCGCTGCGGGTGCCCATGCTGACGCCGTCGCACGTGCTGCTCATGGAGGGGAAGTACCCGCACCTCGCCGAGCCGCAAGGCTGGCAATCGTGGAGTGGCGAGGAAGCGCGGTAGGGAAGCCTACGCCGCGTCGTCGGGGACGGGCGGGTCCGCTTCCTCCGGGTACCACGGCCCACCCTGGTCGTCGAGGCGGAGGAGCTTGCCCGGCGCGCACTTGCGGGCCGTCGTTAGGAAGGCTGTGTGCGCCACCATGCGGTGCACGGGCCGGACGCTGCGCCGGGTGACGTGCCACGGGCGGTGCAGCACCTCGAAGGAGTCCACCAGGTCGAACTCCGGCTCCCGGTTGAGCGCGTCCACCAGCCTGTGCACCTGCAGTACGGTCGGCAGGTAGGCGAGGAAGACCCCGCCAGGCGTCAGCGCTCGCGCAGCGTGCTCCACCGCCTGCCACGGCTCCGGCACGTCTAGCACCACCCGATCGAGCCCCTGGTCCGGGATGCTGGTGTAGAGGTCATGACAGCGGACGGTGTGGTTGGGCGTGTCGCCCAGGGCTGCGCGGATGTTCTCCTGCGCGCCGGCAATGGAGCCTTCGCGCACCTCGTACGAGAAGAGCTCGCCCGCGGGGCCGATGGCGCGCAGCAGCGCCATGCTGAGCGATCCCGACCCAAGCCCCGCCTCCAGCACCCGCGCGCCGGGAAAGATGTCGGCGGCCACAAGGATGGCGCCGACGTCCTTGGGATAGATGATCTGCGTGAGCCGCTTCGACTCCAGCGTGTACTCGGCGAGAGTGGGCCGCAGGGCGAGGTAGCGGTGCCCGCCGACGAGCACCCGCGAACCGACGGACTGCCCGATGATTTCGGTGTGGGCCACAATGCCGAGGTGCGTCTGGAACGTGCCTCGCTCGGCGAGCCGCTGCAGGTACCGCCGACGCTTCCGGTCGATGAGCAGCACGAGATCGCCCTCCCGGAAGAGGTCTCCCGCTGCTTCCGTGGCCCCAGTCACATCCGGCACGTCATCTCCGGTTTTTGCTCAATGGCTTTGGTCTGCCTCCCGTTCTTCCTTCGATTTCCCTCAGCACGAACGGGAGGCCTCGCAATGCAAGGCCGCGCCTCCACGATAGCACATGGGGCGCGGCCCGTTCCTGTCCGTCCGTTGAACGCCGGCTAGGCGATCTTGGCTAGCTCCGCCAGCAGCTCCTCGTTCTCCGGGAGCGTGCCGGGCTCGTAGACCCGGGAGTACTGGATGACCCCGTCGCGGTCGACGATGAAGATGCTGCGGGAGTGGATGCCGCGCTGGTCGTTGAAAACACCGTAGTCCTGCCCGACGGCGCCGTGCGGCCAGAAGTCTGCCAGCAGGGGAAAGTCGGGGTCGCCAAGGCTCTCGGCAAACTTGGTCAGGGTGAAGCGGGCGTTGCAGGAGATTGCGAGGATCTGCGCGTCCTGCTCTACGTACTTGTCACACTCCAAACTGAGTGCGGTGAGCTCGTTCGTTCAGCCGCCGGTGAAGGCGGCGGGATAGAAGGCCAGCACCACCTTCTTGCCGCGAAGGCCGCTGAGCGTGACCGGGTCGCCCTTGGTTGAATCCAGCGTGAAGTCCGGCGCTGGCTGTCCTGCATCGATGGCCATGAGTCCCTCCCGAAAGTGTTCTGGGCAGAGCGAATTCTAGCCGCTGGCCCCGCTGGTGTCCACTTCAAGCCCGGCCGCAAGCCCCTCCAGTGAGAGTTGCCCCGGCGAGCCGTCGCCGCCCTTCCACTGCGTAGTCCGCTCCAGCATCTCCTGCGCATGCTGTCGGGATGCAAGGCTGGCGCCGCCAAGCATGTGCGCCAGCTCCTCGACGACGGTCTGCGACGAGAGGGCTTCGGCCGTCGTGATGGTGCGGCCCGCCGACACACCCTTGGCGATCCGCAAGTGCAGGTCCGCGAAGGCCGCAATCTGCGGGAGGTGCGTGACGCAGAGCACCTGCCGGCCCGCCGAGAGCTGCCAGGTCTTGACGCCCACCACGGCCCCCACGCGGCCGCCAATGCCGGCGTCGACCTCGTCGAAGATGAGGGTGGGCGGACCTGCGTCGGCGGCGAGCACGCCCTTGATGGCGAGCATGAGCCGCGAGGTCTCGCCGCCGGACGCCGTCGCTGCCAGTGATCGCAAGGGCTCGCCGGGTCCGGGCGACAGGAGAAACTCGATGCGGTCGATCCCGGTGGCGTCGAAGCTGTAGGCGCCCTCTGAGCTGTCCGGCCACGAGACCGGCGCCCCATCCTCCGCGGGCTGCTGCGTCACGTTGACGTGGAACGTCGTGGACTCCATGGCAAGATCGGCGAGCTCCGCCTGCACCGCCGCCGACAGACGTCCTGCTGCGTCCCGCCGAAGCAGGGAGAGCTCCGCCGACCGCGTGCCGATGGTGGCCAGCAGCTCTCGCTCCTCGGCCTCCAGCGCTTCCGCCCGCTCGCCGCTGTGGGCGATGCCGTCGAGCTCGGCGGCGGCCTCCTCGCCGAAGCGGATCACCTCCTCGATGGTCGAGCCATACTTCCGCTTGAGCCCGCGGATGACCTCCAGGCGGTCCTCGATCTCTTGGAGCCGGACCGGGTCGGCGTCCACGCCGTCGCGGTAGGACTGCAGCGAGCGCGCCAGCTCCTGCGCCTGTATGACGAGCGACTCCGCGTCCTGGCGGAGGCTGTCAACAGAAGGGTCGACATGGGCGAGACCCGCGACGGCCTGAGCCGCGGTGCTCAGGCTGTCAACGGCGGCCGCGCGGTCGTCGCCCTCATAGAGGGCGTCGTACGCCTGTGCGGCGAGGGCCTGCAGCCGCTCGGCGTTGGCGACGATGGCGCGCTCGGCCTCGATCTGTTCATCCTCGCCCGGGTTCAGGCGCGCCGAAGCGATTTCGTCGGCCTGAAAGCGGAGCAGGTCGGCGCGGCGGGCCAGCTCACGCTCGTCGGTCCGCAGGCCGGCAAGCTCCTGCCTCGCGGCTCGCAGCCAGCCGACAGCGTCTGCAACCTCGGCGGCCTGCGGCTCCAGTCCGGCGAAACGGTCCAGAATGGCGAGCTGTGTGCGCACGTTCAGGAGCGGCAGCTGCTGGTTCTGGCCGTGGATGTCGACGAGCCGCTCGCCGAGGGCTGCCAGCACGCGGAGCGGTACGATGGCGCCGTTGACGCGGCAGACGTTGCGGCCCTCGTGGTTAATCTCCCGGACGACGACGATCTCCTCGGCGTCGTCTGCGGGCAGGCCGGCTTCCTCGAGGACCTCGCGAGCGGCCTCAGCCTCCTCGGTCGAGAGGGCGAAGAGCCCCTCGACGCGGGCCTGGCGGGCCTCGGCTCGGATCAGCCCCTCCTCGGCGCGCTTGCCCAGCAGCAGGCCGATGGCGTCGACGATGATGGACTTGCCCGCGCCGGTCTCGCCGGTCAGGACGTTGAGGCCGGGAGCAAAGGCAAGCTCCAGGTGGTCTATGAGCGCGTAGTCCGTAATGGTCAGGACGTGAAGCATGTCCTCGTCAGCCGGATGTGCCGATTGAACCCAACATGGGGCGAGCAGAGGTGGGTGTCAACCCCTCCCCGCCGACTGTAGGGAACGGCGCGGGCCCGCAACAAGAAGGGCCCCCGGCGTCGCGGAGGCCCCTCCCAGTCGTGCTTGCTTTGCGCTCGCTAGCGCAGACGCTCACCGCGCTTGGCCGTCTCGCCGGCGTCGGCGGCGACGAGCCAGGGGTCGTCGTCCGGGCCGATGACGATGTCCTCCGACCGGATGCGGTGGTAGGGAATCTCGCCGTTCACGCCCGGCGGGTCGATGCCCTCCTGGAGGTTGCGGGCGGCCTTGGCGAGCATCTGCCGCAACCGGACGATGGCGGCGTCGCCGTGGTAGAGGTGCTCCTTGGTGCGGTCCATGATGGCGCCCATGGTCTCCGTCACGCAGTAGTCCTGCTCCGCGATGGGCATGATGCCCGGCGGGTGGACGTCCCTCTGGGCCTGGCGGTCCTGCAGGAACTCGTTGTCCATGCGCTTGAGCCGCAGCTTGGGGTCCACCGGGTCGAACAGCGACCGACGCTCCTCCCGGATGGCCTGACGCTCTTCCTCCGTGAAGGGCTGTCCGGGCCGCACCCGGAAGCCGATGCGCATGCAGTTGTGGTCGTCGATTGGCAGCTGCGTCAGGATGCCGCCGAGACCACGCTGTGAGGCGATCCACGACATGACCGGCAGCGCGAGGCAGTTGATGCGCACATGCTGGTTGCCCTTGGGGGTCTCGCGTACGGCGATGAGCCGGTAGCCGTAGTCCGTGTCCTGCACGTCGATGCGCGCGTACTTCCGCGTGCCCGTGATGAACTGCGAGAACCGGCGGCTGGGGTGCCCCGGCCTGTCGTAGTCCTGGTCCTCCGGGACCTCGTTCTCGTAGAAGTGGTGCAGGGTGCCGAGGTGGGTCGAGTCGAGGTTGCCCTCCATGCTCTGGAGGTAGTTGCAGTAGATGGGCGTGCGGTTGGCGACCACCTCGTCCTCCGGAAGCATGTTCATCCAGTAGCTGGGGGGCGGGGGCTGCTTGTCCGGCGGCCCCAAGTAGGCCCAGACGGCGCCCGCCGACTCCAGCGTCGGGTACGAGGTGATGTGCACCTTCTCCTTGAATCGGCTTCCGGGGATGTCCGAGGGCATGTCCACGCAGTTGCCGTCGACGTCGAACTTCCACCCGTGGTAGATGCACATGAGTCCGCAGTCATTGTTGAGGCCGTAGTAGAGGGACGCGCCCCGGTGGGGGCACCGCTCGGCGATGAGGCCGACCTTGCCGTTGGAGTCGCGGAAGGCGATGAGGTCCTCGCCGAGGAGGCGGACGCGGACGGGGTC
>JAPPNT010000001.1 GCA_028873745.1 Chloroflexota bacterium
GAGCTCCAGGACGGCGAGCTGCGCGCGATGATCTCGCAGGGGAGGGAGTCGGGCGCCGTCGCCTCCCGCGAGGCCCGCATCATGGAGCGCGTCCTGCGTTTCGCCGAGCACCAGGTGCGGGAGGTCATGGTCCCGCGCAACGAGATGATCCTGGTGGAGAAGGGGACGGAGCTCGGCGAGTTCCTCGCGCTGCTGGGGCGGCGGCCGCGCAGCCACTACCCCGTCTACGCCGGGAGCCCGGAGAACGTCGTCGGTGTGCTGAGCCTGCAGCAGGTCCTTCGGGGTCTGGCGCAACACCAGATTGGCCTCGGAGGCGACGTAACCGTCCTCGCGCAGGCGCCGGTCTTCGTGCCGGACACCAAGCTCGCCTCGGAGCTGCTGGAGGAGATGCAGGAGGCGGACGACTCTGCGGCCGTTGCGGTCGACCAGTTCGGCGTCGTCGCCGGTCTCGTCACCATCGTCATGCTTGGCGAGGAGGTGATGGGGCCGCTGGAGTTCACGGGCGACATTGAGGACGAAGAGGAAGACGTGGAGGCTCTCGACGAGGTGACCTTCGCCGTCGATGGCGCCCTGCGCCTGCACGAGCTCACGGAGCGCATGGGCCTGGACCTGCCCGAGGGTGAGTACGAGACGGTGGCCGGCTTCCTTCTGGAGCGAATCGGCAGCATTCCCCAAGAGGGACAGCAGTACCAGTTCGGCAACGTGAACTTCACCATCACGGAGATGAACGGGCTGCGGGTGGAAAGGGTGCGCATCCACTACATCAACGCCCTTGGCGCCGAGGAGCAGCTGTCCGCCGAGGACCGGTGATGTCGACGCTGCCGCAGGCGGTGGCCCGGCAGGTGGACGCCGCGGGGCTCTCCGGCGCAAGGCTCGTCGCGGCGGTGTCCGGCGGCCCCGACTCCCTCGCGCTGCTCCACGCGCTCCACTGCATCGCCGGCTCCCACACGCTCTCCCTGCACGTCGCGCACGTTGACCATGGCCTGCGCCCGTCGTCCGGGCAGGACGCCGAGTTCGTCCGTGAACGTGCCGGGGCGCTGAGCCTGCCATGCACCATCGTGGCCGTCGACGTGCCGAGCCGTCGCGACGGCTCGTTCTCAGAGTCCGCAGCCCGCGACGCCCGCTACTGGGCGCTGTCCCGCGTTGCCGAGGTCGAAGGCGCCGCGGCAATCGCCACCGGGCACACGCTGGACGACCAGGCGGAGACGGTGCTGCTCCATGCCGTGCGCGGGTCTGGCCTGGCGGGACTGCGCGCGATGAGCGTGCTGAGTGCCGCGCCTGTCGGCGGGAGCCCGTCGCGTATCTTTCGCCCGCTCTTGGGCGTCCGACGCAGTGAGACCCTCGCCTACTGCCGCGAGCTTGGCCTCGCGCCGTTAGAGGACGAGAGCAACAGCGACGCCCGCATCCCACGAAACCTAGTCCGGCTGGATGTCATGCCACTGCTGGAGCGGCTGAACCCCCGCGCCGCCGATGCGCTGGCCCGGCTGGCCGCGACCGCGGGCAACGCGCAGGACTTCCTCGACGTCGCATTGGACGCCGAGTGGCCGTCGCTTGCGGTGGCAAGAGAGGGCGCGGTTGCGCTCGACCGCGAGCGCCTGCGCGCGCTGCACCCCGCCCTCCGGGCCCTCGCCGTTCGCCGCGCCTGCGCCGAGGTTGGCGGGAGCGCGACGCTTGACGCAGCGCACGTCGAGGCCGTGCTGCAGCTCGTCGAGGGGCCCGCGGGACGGGAGGCGCCGCTGCCCGGCGGTGTCCGCGCCGAGGCCCGCCATGATACCCTCGTCTTGCACGCGCCGGGCGCGTCCCTGCTGCCATCGCTGGACGGAGAACACGCGCTGCGTGTGCCCGGCGTCACGGCGGCTGGCGGCTGGCGCGTCGAGATTCAGTTTGTCCCGATGCTGAGCAACTTGGACTCCCCGCTCTTTACCGCGCTCCTGGACGCCGACGCCCTCGGCGACGAGCTCAGTATGCGCGCGCGACGCCCTGGCGACCGCTTTCAGCCGCTGGGGATGGCGGAGGGGAGCCGCAAGCTGCAGGACTGCCTCGTGGACGCGCACGTGCCCAGGCGGGAGCGCGATGCCGTGCCGCTGCTGGTGTCGCCGAGGGGTGTCGCATGGGTCGTGGGGCACGCCGTCGCCCACTGGGCACGGGTCATGCCTGAAACACGGCGCGTGCTGCGCATCGACGCGTCGCGCGAGGGAACGGCGAGCTAGGCCAGTCCGTTCAGCGCCGCCGCGAGGTCGAGGTCCTTCTGGCTGATGCCGCCCGACGAGTGCGTGGACAGCGTGACCGTCACGCGCTTGTAACCGACGGCCATGTCCGGGTGGTGGTCGGCGGCCTCAGCCGCTTCCGCTGCGCCGTTCACGAAGGTGATGCCGTCCATGTACGCGGGGAAGGTGTAGGCCTTGGCGATGGCGTCGCCCTCGCGGCTCCAACCCTCGAGCCCGGCCAGACCCGCCGCGATCGCCTCGTCGCTCAGTCGTGCATCGCTTGCCATAACTCCCTCCCCCACACCTACGCGATCGGGTGCTCGCGCACCATGCCCTCGCCAAGAATGCCCTCGAGCCGCTCGTAGAGGTCCTGGCAGCCGTGGGCCTTCATGGAGGCGTCCAGCCGCACGGTCTTGCCGTTGGTCAGCACCTCCAGCAAGACCGGGTCTTCCCCGGGGAAGCTCATGAGGAGCTTGAACACCTCGCGCACCTTGTACGTGTCCTCTTCCGGGTCTTCCGTCTCCTGCAACGAGAGCCGGAGCCACCGCGACGCGCCTCCGTTGCCGTTCGGGTCATGCGAGGCCCCGTTTTCGGCCGCCCCGTTGGCGCCGTTGGCCGCGGCCTCCGCAAGGTGGCCGTTCCCGTTTACGGCGACCTCCGCGTCAACGTCTTCGTCGTCCGCATGGTCGTCGTCGATTGGATCGGGCGCGGGCGGGGACGCGTGCCCGCTGTCCGGGCGCACTGCCGGCACGGTGATGCCCGACGGCTGTGGTGGCTCCTCCTCGACAGGTTCCTCGTCCCAAGGGGCCGATGTTGGCGGCGGCGCTTCGTCGCCAGTGGGGATCACAAAAATGGCGGCGCGGTCGCATACGATGGAGTGCTGGTCGCCCCGCATGCTGACGCGCCCGTTGACGCGCAGGAACTTACCTTCCCGCCACAGGTCCTGGTTCTCTGAGTACGTCGCGCCGAAGGCGGCGACCTCCACGGCGCCGTCCATGAGCCGCAGCTCGACGGCGGCCGAGGCCGAGCCGTTCCGCGTGGTGAAGTACCGGACGGAGGCCACCTGCCCAACGAGTTCCACGCGCTTGTTGGCCTGCTCGCTCTCGATGTCCTGCACGGAGATGTAGGCGGTCCCAGGGTCCACCCCGGCAAGCATCTGCCCGAAGGGCGTCTCCGAGAAGGTCACGCCCATGAGCTCGCGCTCCCACCCGGCCTTCTCCCCCTTGCTGGCGTCGGCAGCGGGCGGGAGCTGCATCTCCGGCATCGGCGCGTCGACCGACTCACCGAAGAGGTCGAACATGGTTGTCTGCCCACTGCGGCGCCGCTCGGCCTCCTGGTTCGCCAGCGCCATGATGCGGTCGAGGCCGGCCAGCAACGCGCCGCGGCTGCTCTCGAGGGAGTCCAGCCCGCCGGCCTTGATCAGGCTCTCCATGACGCGCTTGTTGAGGCCCTTCATGTCCGTCCGCCGGCAGAAGTCCTCGATGCCAGCGAAGAGCTCGCCGCCCCGCGACTCGACGACGGCGCCGACGGCGGCCTCGCCCACGCCTTTGATGGCGCCGAGGCCGAAACGGATCGCTTGAGCGCCACCGTGAGGACCTTCGATGGTGAAATCGACGGCGCTGTTGTTCACGTCGGGCGGGCGCACATCGATGCGCATCCGGTGGCACTCGCCGATGGTCGCCGCCATGCGGTCCGTGTTGCCGAGGCGCTGGTTCAGAACGGCCGTCATGTACTCGACCGGGTAGTTCGCCTTGAAGTATGCCGTCCAGTACGCGATGAGGGCATAGCTGACGGCGTGGGCCTTGTTGAATGCGTACCCCGCGAACGGCTCGATGAGTTGGAAGAGGTCCTCGGCTTCCTTCTGCGAGTACCCGCGCTCCTGCGAGCCCTTGATGAAGACCTCCTTCTCCTCAGCCATGATGGCGGCGACCTTCTTGCCCATCGCCTTGCGGAAGGCGTCCGCCTCTCCGAGCGTGTACCCGGCGAACCGCTGGACGATGAGCAACACCTGGTCCTGGTAGACGATGACGCCGTAAGTCTCCTCCAGGAACTCCTGCACGTCAGGGTGGGGGTACTGGATCTCCTCCTCGCCGTGCTTGGCGCGGATGTACCGGTCGATGTGCTCCATGGGGCCGGGCCGGTAGAGCGCCACCATCGCGGCGATGTCCCGGAAGTCGGTGGGCTTCAGGTCGCGGATGTAGCGGCGCATGCCCGTGCCCTCAAGCTGGAACACGTCCGTCGTCTCCCCGCGCGAGAGGAGCTCGAAAGTCTTCTTGTCGTCCAGTGGAATCGACTGTAGGTCGAGTGCGGGCCCACCGTTCGCCGCGACGAGGTCCATGGCGCGCCGGAGGATCGTCAAGTTCGCGAGGCCGAGGAAGTCCATCTTGAGCAGACCCAGCTTTGCAATGGGGTCCATGGAGAACTGGGTCATCGGCGTGCCGCTCTCCTCGTCCCGGACGGGGCGCTGGAGCGGGATGTGCTCCTCTAGCGGGTCCGCGGAGATGACGACGCCCGCCGCGTGGGTGCTGACGTGGTGGACGGTGCCCTCGATGCGCTGGGCGGTGGTGACGAGGTTGTTCAGGGTGTCGTCGGCGTCCTTGAGGTCGGCGAGCTCCAGGCTTTGCTCAATCGCCTCGGCGAGCGTGCCGGCGCGGGGCGGGATCAGGCGCGCCACACGGTCGACGTCCGCGTACGGCAGGCCGAGGGCGCGGCCCACGTCGCGGACAGCCGCGCGTGGCCCCATGGTGCCGAACGTGATGATCTGCGCCACGTGGTCGCGCCCGTACTTGTCGACGACGTAGCGGATCACCTGGTCGCGTCGCTCGTCCTCAAAGTCCATGTCGATGTCGGGCATCTCCTTGCGCTCCATGTTCAGGAAGCGCTCGAAGACCAGGTTGTATTCCAGCGGGTCGACGTCGGTGACGCCGAGGCAGAAGAGGACGAGGCTGGCGGCCGCGCTGCCCCGCACGCCGAAGAGGATGCCCTCCCGCCGCGAGAACGCGATGATGTCCCACACCACGAGGAAGTAGTTGGCGAACTGCGTATGCTCGATGACCGAAAGCTCGTAGTCGAGGCGTTCCTGGTAGCGCTTGGGCGCGCCGGGCCGCAGCCGCTCGAGGCCGTCGCGGCAGAGGCGCTCGAGGTACGCCTGCGGGTCGGAGCCGTCGGGTGTGGGAAACTGCGGGAGGCGGATGCGGTCGAAGTTGAGGCGGATGTCGCAGGTGTCCGCGATGCGCTGCGTGTTCTCGACGGCCTCGGGAAACTCCGGGAAGAGCTGGAGCATCTCATCCGGGCTCTTGAGGTAGAAGGAGTCGCCGTGCATCTTCAGGCGCTTGCCGTCGTTGATGGTCGTGTTCGTGGAAATGCAGATACGAATGTCCTGCATGGCCGCGTCGTGTTGGTGGACATAATGGAAATCGTTGGTGGCGGCCAGCGGGATGCCCAGCGTCCGGTTCAGCTCGATGAGCGCCGCGTTGACGCGCTCCAGCTCCTCGAGGCCCTCGTGGCGCTGTAGCTCCAGGAAGAAGTTCTCGCCGTAGACCTCGCGGAACCAGTCGATGGAGGCGCGGGCCTCCTGCTCGCGGCCCTGCAGCGTGAGCTCGGCGAACTCTCCGCTGAGGCAGCCGGAGAGGGCGATGATGCCGTTCCGGTAGCGGTTGAGCAGGTCGCGGTCGACGCGGGGCTTGTAGTAGAAGCCGTCGAGGTGCGAGCGCGTGACGAGCTGGATGAGGTTGCTGTAGCCGGTGTTGTCGCGCGCGAGCAGCGTCAGGTGGTACGGGTTGCGGTCGGCCGCGGTGCGCGAGGTGTGGGAGCCCGGCGCCAGGTAGACTTCACACCCGAGGATGGGGTTGATGCCCGCCTCGCGGCAGGCCGAGTAGAAATCTACCGCCCCGTACATCACGCCGTGGTCCGTGATGCCGAGGGCATTCATCCCGAGCTCCTGACACCGCTGCACCATAGGGCCGATCCGGCTCAACCCATCCAGGAGACTGTACTCCGTATGGACGTGCAGGTGGGTGAACAAGGCTTGCCTCTGCAGTTGTTGGGGGCATTATGCGCTCGCTGGCGGGAGGCGGCAAGGCGGTGGATGGGCGGGTTTGGGGGGTTGACTTTGCGGGAGGGGCGGAGTCCCACTGCACCTACTGGGACGACCCCTCGAATGTGATGGTAAGTTACCTCAATAAGTCCGCCCAAGCTTGGCGATGGGTAAGTGCGACGCCACGGCGATCAAGTTCAACACCGACTCGCTCTATAAACTCAACGCGCCAAGTTTCTTCAAGCAGCATGAAAGTGCTACGGATGAGATCGACGATCCATATGGAATGAATGTCCCGACCCTTAGCCCATTCGGCCTTGATCTTATCCTGGACTTGGTCAGTGTCTCCAGGACTCATGCGGGGTACAACAAAAAGGACTCTTTGGGTTCCGGCACTCTGTGCTTTATTGAGGGTGTTGTCGAACTCAACTAGGGTAAGGTCTCGGTCCTTAACCTCGATGGCCAGCGTCACGTTGCCGTCGTCGTCATAGCATATGATGTCGCCTGGCTTGCCTGATGCGCTGTCAGCTTCGTTGACGCCGGTTGCTTCTACATTGTCAAACAGGGAAAAAGCCTCTCCCAAAGTTTGCAAAAGTGCAGTAGCCAAACCTTGAGCGCGTACTCCTCCGCTAGGTGTCGCAAGGTACTTGGAGACCATTTCGCACAAGTCATCAAGATTTATGCGGAACGGGACAGGATAGGTTATCCGAGACTTGCTAGCCCGCTTTGCAATACTGCGGAGGCAGTCCATGACGGCGGCCTCAACACTTGCCTCTGGAGTGTCTGAATCTTCAATTCGTCTGAGGTACTCCGTCAGGGCATTCCACTCAGCTTGGTTTTTTCGATTCGCTTCGCTATCCAGTCTGGGCACCCTGAGCTGGTTGTTGACGTAAGGGTCGGTGCTCTTCCCCAGCACGGAGTCATTCTTCTGTACCCACGGCACTACAACTGACGCGCAAAAGCTTCGAGGATCCCAACGGCCTGATTCGCCTTCGTCATCGCTGTCGCCCTTTTGCAAGCAGAGCAGGTCTCGCTTTAAATCTGCCAGTTTGCCAAGCAGTTGGGTCAGTAAGGCGTAGCGAATACTGACGACGGAGGAATCAATGAAGCGATCCGTTTCGAGAATGCCGAGATCTTCTTCAGCCAGTACGGCTTCCCATTTGGAATCTAACCATTCCCTTGTCTCTTCATTATTCATGCTGGCAACTGCATGTAGGACTGAAGTTGAGCCAAAGTGATTCCTGGCGCATCTGGCGGACCGAATGTGCAGTCCGTTCCTCTGCGTCAATGCGAGTCCAGTCAGCGTATAAGGAATCATAGAGAGCTGTCCGGTATCCCGAAAGGACGGCTCTTCCCTTGATCCTGTGCAATACGTCTGCTAGTTCCATGTGCTCGGCGTCGGTCATCTCAAATTGATAGGCGGAAACGTCGCCCCGCGCTTGGTGCACGTAGGGTGGATCCAAATAGAAGACGGTCTGGGGTGTGTCGTAGCGCATGATCACATCAATGGCGGGGGCATTCTCAATTTGCACACGCTGGAGGCGCATCGCAATCTCCGGCAAACCCTCAATGGAACCTAGCCAACGCGACACTGCGCCAGCCATGCCACTTCTTGAAGTGAGAACGCAGTGGGCCCAACGGCCTGGACTACTGGTCTGCGCAAGACCGGTTCGAGTTTGTCGTGCCCGGACGTAGAAGCGCCTTGCCCGCTCGATATTGCTCAGACCCTCTTCGGGAAAACATGCCTTCTCCAACTCTTCCCTGGAGAAGGGAGTCAACGTGATTTCGTGCAGCAGCTCTGATGTTTGGGTCCGAAGCGTCTTAAAAAAGTTCACAAGCTCGGAATCGAGGTCGTTATAGGTTTCCACAGGTGCAGGGGGCCGATTGATGAGCACTGCCGCAGAACCACCGTATACGTCGCAGAAGTGCTGAACATCTGTGGGGATGTGGGGGAGAATGAAGTCTAGGTGACTGAACTTCCCTCCATACCATCCAAATGCTATACGCCTATTCCTATTACGCCGAGAAGCTATCCTTCGGCCTGAGCCGGTAGAGTTAACGCTGGGTGCCATAGGTTTAAGCACTACTTTACCTCACAGCTCATTCCTAGTTCACAAGTGCGATAAAGAACTATCGTTCGGATTTTGGCGAGATTTCGCCCACTTGTCAACTGCCCAAATCCATCAGTTTTGAGGAATATGGATGAACTAGATGTGATTTTGTGCTTCATCGGTTTCGGCAGAAGCTGGATCCCAAGGGGTGCGTTCGCCATACACCCCACGATGCCCCTACTCGCCGCGTGCGCCGCCGCCCATCTCGATCTCCTGCGGGATCGTCGGGATGCGCGCCGCGATGACCGCCGGCGTGCCGTTCCGGACGTGCTCGAGGCCGCGGCGCAGCGCGGGCCCGACCTCCTCCGCCGTCGAGACCGTCTCGCCGTAGCCGTTGGCCGCCTCGGCCAGCTTGGCAAAGTCCGGCGGCGGGTCGAAGAGGCCGCCCTCGTAGCCCCCGCTCCGGACGGCCGAGCCCTCGGGGTACGTGCCGCGCAACCCGCGCGTGCCCGTGCTGTACGACGCGTTCACGAACACGACGGCCAGATAAGGAGCGCGGTGGTGGTTTGCTGCCCACAGCCCCGCCAGCGGCGTCCCGAACATGAAGTAGCCGTCGCCCGACGCCAGCACGACGTCGCTGTTCGGCTTGGCCAGCTTGGCGCCGAAGGCCGCCGAGCTCCCCCAGCCGCCGGTGCTGCCGCCGCTCTTGAAGTACGTGCTCGGCTGCGAGCGCCCGTGGTACGCCTGCACGAATGGCGTGTTGCTGAGTGCGTCGTCCAGCAGGATGGCGTCGGGCTCCATGACCTGCCCCAGCTGGTACGCCACCCACCGCGGGTGTAGCGGCGACCGCTTCGATGCCTCGGCCGCGAGGTCCTCGTTGCGCTGCGCGATCTCGGCCTTGCGCTGCTCCAGCCGCGCGCGCCGGTCTGCGATGCGGTCCAAATCGCTCTTGGTCAGCAGCCCTGTCGCGGCCTCATAGATGGCCTCGGCCGCCCCGGTGACGCTGACGGGCAGCCACATGTCCGCCCGGTACTCCATCGTTTTGTACCGCGACTGCACCGGGTCCGGGTCGACCCAGATGACCTTCGCGTCGGCGCTCGGCGCGTTGCGCCCCGGCGCGAAGGGCGACGGCGACTCGCACACCATGACGACGTCGGCGTCCGCAGCGTCCGGCCCGACGCCGTGCAGCGGGTGCGTGGTGGGGAAGTTCATCTTGTCCGTTTGCTGCTCCCGGACGGGTATCCCCAGCAGCTCCGCCAGCCGTACCAGCGCCTCGACCGACTCCGGGTGACGGCCCGACTTGGCGAGCGAGATCACGGGGTTGTGCGCCTTGACCAGCCACTCGGCCGCAGTCTTCGCGTCACGAGGGTCCGGCCACGCCGGCCGCGCGATGCCGAGCTGGTCGCGCGTCGGAAAGCGCGTCGTGCCCGGCATCTGCTGCATGGCGACCTCGCGTGGCACCGTCATGTACACGGGCCCCTGCGGGTCGCTCATCGCGACCTGCAGCAGGCGGCTTACCATCAGGCCGGGGTTGTCGAGGGTCTCCAGCCGGTGGTCGTGCTTGGTGTACTGCCGGAGAATCTCGCCCTGGTCGCGGGGCTCCTGCACCCACTGGATGCTCGCGTCGCGGCCGCCGCGCATGGTGCCCGGGTAAGCGCGAGGGCCCGTGCCGGCGGTGATCAGCACCGGGTAGCCGCCGCGCCACGCCGTGTGGATGGCCGCGCCGTAGTTCAGCGTCCCCACGTCGACGTGCACGGCGGTGGCGGCGGGCTGCCCCGTGACCATCGCGTTGCCGAGCGCCGCATGGAGCGCCGCGCCCTCGTGCGTCATCGTCACCAGCCGAGGCGAGGGCCACTCGCGCTCGCGGGCCTTGGCCGCGCTCTCCTGGAAGAAGGCGATCTCCGACCCCGACACGAAGAAGAGATTGTCGACGCCGCCCAGCTTCATGGAAGCCATGATGGCGTCGGACCACTCATCGGCGCCGTACTCGCCCCAGGTGGACTCGAAGGATCTCGGCTCGCTCGTCGTCATGGCGGACCTCCACTGTTGCTCGCTGCGTTCGGTGGCGCAAGGCTAGGCTGCGCGCAAGGGGGTGTCAAGGCGAGACCAGCCCCTGTCGACAGGGGACGCGTCAACCGCCTCGACAGCCGATACGGATCCCGGCTAGTTCGCCGCCTCCGTCGGGACCCACAGCACCGACGAGATCTCGCTGAACTCCCGCCGGATCCTCGACCACGAGCGCCCGGCGTCGTCGCTGCGGTACAGGTAGCCGTAGCGGCTGCCCGCGAAGGCGACGTTCGGGTCCCACGGCTGCAGGTTGACCACCCACATTGCGGAGTTCGGCTCGTCAGGCAGTTCCACCGGCTCCCACGTCGAGCCCGTGTCGTCCGAGCGCATGATCACGCCCGTCAGGCCGGGCGTTGCATCGCCGATGGTGAAGAAGACCGTCTTCGAGTCGGCCGGCGACGTGCTGAACCCCCGCGTGTACCGCAGCGGGAACTTGTCCGCCACGCCCACCGAGGTCCAGCTCTCGCCCTCGTCCTCCGTGAACCACGCGTCGTTGTTGACGACGGCGAAGACGCGCTTGGGCGGCCCCTGGACCACGGCGACGCTGTGCAGGTCCATGTTGGGGATCTCCTGCCCCACGCGGCTCCAGGTCTCGCCGCCGTCGGCGCTGTGCCGCAGCCCGTCAACCTCTATCCCCGCCCAGATGCTCATCGGGTTGGCGGGGTCGATGGCGAAGCCGGTTACTCGCGGTACGCCGACCGCCGGGCACTCCTCGGCGATGTCCGCCGGCTTCTGGCTCCACGTAGCCCCGCCGTCGTCCGAGCGGAAGATGGCGCACGGCGTCGGCGTGCCGGTGCCCGCGAACATGACGCTGGGGTTGCCCCGGTCGATGGCGATGCTCCACACGCAGTAGCCGTTGAGCGCACAGTCGACGCGGCCCCACGTTTCACCGGCGTCGGAGCTCTTGTAGAGGCCCAGGTCCGTGCCGCAGAAGAGCTCGTGCGGGTTCTCGGGATGCACGGCCAGGGTGCGGACGATTGCGTCGGAGTGCATGCCCTGCCCGACGCTCGCCCGGCTCCACGTCGCGCCGCCGTCGGTGCTGCGATGCACCCCCTGTCCGACCGAGCCGACCAGTACGGTTACGTTGCTGTTCATTGCGCCCCCTTTCAAGGGATGTCCCTCGTCCCTTCTTCCTTACCAGTCATCCGCAGTGTCCCGACTAGAGCCGCGCTATCAGTGCGTCGATCTGCTCCACGGTGTTCATGTCCGGCTCCCATGCCGCGACGAGGCCGTTCTCGTCGATGGCGACGGCGGGCCGGCGCCCCTCGGCGTTGTTGGCGACGTAGCGCTCGGCCGTCGCTTCCGACATGCCGTACGCCATCCCGACGCTCCAGTCCGGGTCCAGCAGGACCGAGAACGGCAGCCCCTCCTTCTCGATCCACGCCCGGGCGCTCTCGGCGTCCTTGTCGTTAATGCCGTAGACCACGATGTTTTTGTCGGCGAACTTGTCGGCGTTCTCCCGGTACCCGAGAGCCATCCGCGTTCAGTTCCCCCCACCGGAGCTGGTGTAGAAATAGAGCACCACCTTCTTCCCCCTCAAATCACCGAGCGACACGGTGTTGCCGTAGCAGTCGTCGAGAGTGAAGTCCGGTGCGGGACTGCCGATCTCCAGCTTTGCCATGCCCACCTCCTTGAGGACGGTTCCATGCAGCGGAAACCCGTTTCTGCGGTGTGCGGAGTATACAATGGCAGGGATATGGTATGGGAGCCGCTGCTTGCCGAAATACAGAGACGCGATAAGGATGATTGAACAGGATGGGTGGTATCATGTCCGTACAAGAGGTAGCCACCGCCAATACCACCATCCGACAAAGCCCGGCACGGTGACCGTAGCCGGACATCCGGGGGATGAAGTGGACAAGAGACGGTGGCACGACATCATGCGGCAAGCAGGGCTGCTGCAGGGGAAACCATGAAACTGCGCTACGTCGTTGAATACACCAGGACCCCCAACAACTACTCGGCAGGCGCACCGGACGTCCCCGGTTGCGTCGCGTCGGCCAAATCGTGGAAGAAGACGCAGCGACTCATCACGGAGGCGCTGGAGTTGCACCTGCTGGACCTTTACGAGACCGGGCAGCCTGTCCCCTTGCCGCGCATGTCCTTCCCGGACGCCATGTCGGACTACGTCGCAGTAATGTCGGACGACGTGGATGACGGACACAGCGAATTCGGCGATTTTGCAGAGGCCCTGGAAGTCACCTTCGGCTGGGTGGAGGTCAACGTCCCTGACTATGCCGCGGACGAGTCCTCGGCCGCTTCGTCCCGCGTCGCTGACGGTGCCTAGCCTGCCTACCCCAGCAGCGAAACGATGATGTCGCCCATCTGCGTCGTGCCGACGATGCTGTCTCCCGGCGACGCGATGTCTCCCGAGCGGTAGCCGTCGGCGAGCGCGCGGCTGACCGCGTCCTCGACGAGCGCCGCGGCCTCGTCCAGCCCCAGCGAGTACCGCAGCAGCATCGCCGTGCTCAGGATGCTGGCGATCGGGTTCGCGATGCCCTGCCCCGCGATGTCCGGGGCCGTGCCGTGGATCGGCTCGTAGAGGCCGAAGGCGCGGCCCCCCGCCTCCGGCACGCCGGCCAAGCTTGCCGAGGGCAGCATGCCCATCGAGCCGGACAGCACTGCCGCCTCGTCCGTCAGGATATCGCCGAAGGTGTTCTCCGCCACCATCACGTCGAAGCGGCTGGGCTGCCGCACGAGCTGCATCGCAGCCGTGTCCACAAGCACGTGCTCCAGCTCCACGTCCGGGTACTCCTGCCCCATCTCCATGGCGATCTCGCGCCACAGCCGCGATGACTCCAGCACGTTGGCCTTGTCAACGGACGTCAGCTTCTTCCGCCGCATCCGCGCCAGCTCGAAGCCGACGCGCAGCACGCGGGAGATGAACTCCTCGCTGTAGTACATGGTGTCGACGCCCCGGCGGCCGCGGCTGTTGCTCCAGCGCTTCTTCGGCTTGCCGTAGTACAGCCCGCCCGTCAGCTCCCGGACGACCACAAAATCGACGCCCTCCAGCACCGACGGCTTCAGCGTGCTCGCGTCGATGAGCTGCGGCACCACCTGCACCGGCCTGAGGTTCGCGAAGAGGTCCAGCCCCTGCCGGATGGCCAGCAGGCCGTCCTCCGGCCGCGTCTTCGCCCGCGGGTCGTCCCACTTCGGCCCGCCCACGGCGCCGAAGAGCACCGCGTCGGCCGCCTTCGCCGTCCGCAGCGTCGAGTCCGGCAGCGCGTTGCCGTAGTCGTCGATGGCGTTGCCGCCGACGGCGCCATGCTCGTAGCTGAAGGTGTGCCCGAACCGGTCGCCGATGGCGTTCAGCACCTTCACGCTCTCGTTCGTGACCTCCGGCCCGATGCCGTCGCCCGGCAGCACTGCGATCTTGTAGTCCATGGGTTTCCGTCCTCCGATTCTTACTTTGGTTGGCCGCTGACCACTCCGTTCGCCCTGAGGGAAATCGAAGGGCGAACGGGGCACACTCCGCGTTCAACTCCCTATCGGCCGCTTGGCGGGCATCCCGGCCCGCCGCGGGTACTTGTCGGGCGTCTCCGCAACCTTCTCCACGACGACCAGCGTCCGGCGGTCGTCCAACCCCGGCGCGCTGACCGTGTGCACGACGGGCGTCGCACCGCCAAGTGTGCGCATGGCCTCCGCCGCGCTGCCAAGCTCGGCGCCCACGTCCGCCGACTTGTGCGCCACCAGCGCCCCGCCGACACGCAGGAAGGGCAGCGTCAGCTCCGCCAGCGTCGCCAGCTTCGCGACGCCCCGCGCCAGCACGGCGTCGAACGCGCCCCGCAGCAACGGCTCTCGACCGAAGTCCTCGGCGCGCCCATGGTG
>JAPPNT010000046.1:0-5812 GCA_028873745.1 Chloroflexota bacterium
CCCATCGACTGGGCGGCGGAGATGCACTACACGCAGACCTACCGGCCGCAGGAGCCGCCGCGCCTCGACTCGCCGCCGGGCGCGGTCCCGTTCAAGTTCGCGGACGACGAGCGCACGCTGACGCGCGAGCCCTTCGTCGACCCGCAGGACTACACAGACCTGGTCAACCCCCGCGAGGGCGAGGCGGCGGCGGGGACGCCGGGCCACGCCGAGGCCGTCGAACTCTACCGCTGGAACTGCTCGCACTGCCACGGCATGGAGGGCGAGGGCGATGGCCGTGTCAACTCCTTTCTGACGGCCTACAGCTACGTCCCCGTCCCGGACCTCTCGGACGAGGCGACGGTCGAGAAGACCGACGGCGACATCTACGGCATCCTCAAGGACGGCGTGGTGGTCATGCCCGCCTTCGGCAACCTCCTGCCGGTCGAGGACCGCTGGCTGCTGGTCGACTACGTCCGGGAGCTGCAGGGACGCTAGCGGCAGCCCGGCCTTCCCCCGCATCGCGGCCATGCCCTACGATACTAGGTGTGCGCGGCAGGCGCCCGCGCCCGGAGCGATGACCCACGTGGCGAGTGTTCGGCGGCTGGCAGCGGCATCCCTGGCATCGAGCGCGGCGGCGCTCGCACTGCTCGCCTGCACCACCGCCGTCTCCCCGCTGCCCGAGTCCGAGCAGCGCGCGCAGGCCATCGACAACTCCCTCATCTGCCCCATCTGCCCCGGCGAGACCATCGACCGCTCCCAGGTGCAGCTCGCCAAGGACATGCAGGTCATCGTGCGCGAGCTCATTGCCGAGGGGCGCTCGGACGAGGAGATCCTGCAGTTCTTCGTGGACCGGTACGGCGAGCGGGTGCTGGCTGCCCCGCCTCGAGAGGGCTTCCACTGGCTGGTGTGGGGGCTGCCGCCCGCCGGCATGGCGCTGGGGCTGCTGGCGCTGTTCTGGGTAACGCAGCTGATGGGCCGCCGGCCGACGGAGGCGCAGGACAGCACCCTTCGACAGGCTCAGGGCGAACGGGGAGATGCCGATCTCTCGCCGTACCTGCAACAGGTGGAGCGGGAGCTTGGCGACGGCGGGCCGTCGGACGAATGGCGGGGTTCCCGCCTCCGCGGGAACGACGGGTTGGAGGAGGACGCGTAGCGCATGGCTGACCTTGGCTCCATAACCATGCTGCTGGCCATCGCGCTGGCGGTGTACGCCGGGATCGGCTCGCTGGTGGGGCAGTGGCGGCACGCGCCCGACCTGCTGGCGAGCGCGCGGTACGCGGCCTACCTGACGCCGCTCATGCTCGTCACGGCGATGCTGGTGCTGGTGGCAGCCTTCGTCGACCACGACTTCTCGCTGCGGTACGTGGCGGGGAACAGCAACCGGGCGATGGACCCGTGGCTGACGTGGGTGGCCTTCTACGCCGGCAACGAGGGCTCGCTGCTGTTCATCGCCGCCATCTTCTCGGGCGCGGCGGCCCTCGCCATCCGCCTCGCGCCCGACGAGGTGCGGCCGGCGCTGCCGTTCACGACGGCGGTGCTGATGGGCGTCACCGTCTTCTTCACCGGCATCATGATGACCATGGCCAACCCTTTCTATGAGCTGCCCGTGACGCCGCCCGACGGGCAGGGCATCAACCCGCTGCTGACACACCCGGGCATGTTCTTCCACCCGCCCATGCTCATGTCGGGGCTGGTGGGCGTGGGGCTGCCGTTCGCCTTCGCCATCGGCCATTTGCTGGCGGGGCAGACGGGCGACGAGTGGGTGGACACGGCGCGGACGTGGGGGCTCGTCGTGTGGGCGACGCTGACCGTCGGGTTGCTGCTGGGGGCATGGTGGGCGTACACGATCCTCGGGTGGGGCGGTTACTGGGCGTGGGACCCGGTGGAGAACGCAGGGCTGCTGCCGTGGCTGCCGCTGACGGCCTTTGTGCACTCCATCATGGTGCAGAAGCGGCGAGGCATGTTCCGCATGTGGAACATCGCGCTGATCATCCTCGCGTGGGGCTTCGCCATGTACGGCATGTTCATGAACCGGGGCGGGCCCGTGCCCTCCGTCCACTCCTTCGGCCAATCGACGATGGGGTGGGTGTTCCTGATTTTCCTTGCCGTGAACCTCATCGGCGCCTTCGCCGTGTTCTTCTGGCGGTACGAGCGGCTCAAGAGCGCCGCGCCGCTGGAGTCGCGGCTGTCACGCGAGGCGGCCTTTCTGTTGAACAACGTCCTCTTCCTGATGGTCGCGCTGGTGGTGCTCTGGGGCGTCGTGTACCCGCTAGTGACGGACGTTTTCCAGGGCGTCATCGTGACGGTCGGGCAGCCCTACTTCGACATCGTGGCGGGGCCGCTGTTCCTGGCGCTAGTGGCGCTCATGGGCGTCGGGCCGCTGCTGCCGTGGCGGCGGGCGTCGGCGAGCGGCACGATGCGGCTGCTGCGGTTCCCCATCATCGTGGGGATCATCGTGGCCGTGATCGCCGTCGCGCTGGGGGCGCGGGCCGTGCTGCCGGCGCTCGCCTTCGGCGTGTGCGGGCTGGCGGCGGCGGGTGTCCTGCGCGAGTGGGTGAAGGGCACGCAGGTGCGCCACACCCGCGGCGAGGGGTGGCCGACGGCCTTCGGAAGGCTCATCATGTCCAACCGGCCGCGCTACGGGGGGTACATCGCGCACCTGGGCATCGTCCTGCTGGCCTTCGCGGCGACGGGGTCGTCGTTCTACAGCGTGCAGGAGGACTTCTCCCTCGCGCCGGGGGAGCGGGCGGCGCTGGGCAGCTACGAGGTCGAGTTCCTCGGCAGCAGCAGCACGCCGCGGCCCGACCGGATCGAGCGGCGGGCCGTTGTGCAGGTCTACAAGGACGGCCAGCCGTTGGAGCAACTGCAGGCGGGGTTCGCCTTCTATCCGGCCTTCTCCATGGCGGCGACGCGGGCGGGCATCCGGCAGACGCCGGTAGAGGACCTGTACGTGCTGGCCAGCGAGTTCACGCCCGACGGCCGCGCCCTCTTCCGCGTGCACATCAACCCGCTGGTGGTATGGCTGTGGATAGCGGGCCCGATCATGGTGCTGGGAACGGTCGTGTCGCTGTGGCCGGAGCGCCAGCGGGCGGCGGCCGCGCTGCCCGCGATGCGCGCGATGCGCGCGGTGCGGGCGACGGGGTAGCCGGGCGTACACTGGAAGGAAACCGCCGTGGGAGTTGCGTAGCGTGTGGGCGCTTGTTGTTGGAGGCGCGCTGGCCGTCGTGGCCGTGGTCGTCGTGCTGCTGCCGTTCTTCCGGCAGCGCCGCGAGGCCGAGCCCGACGAGCCGTTCGACCCTTCGACCGGCTCAGGGCGAGCGGAGGGTGTGCGCGTGCAGCGAGAGGGCATCTACCAGGCCCTCGAGACGCTGCGGCTCGAGCGCGAGCTGGGACAGGTGGACGACGCGGAGTACGAGCGGCAGGCGGGCGAGTACCGCCGCATGGCCGCGCTGCTCGTCCGGGAGCAGGAGCGGCTGTTGGCGGAGGGCGCGTCTGAAGAAGATGGCGGCCCCAACGACCAACTGGAACGCGAGGTGGCGGAGGCGCGCGAGCGGCTGCGGCGCATGGAGGACGAGGCCCCGTGAGCGTCGTCTTCCGCGTCCTCGTCCTCTCGGCTGTCGCATTGTTGGCCGCGCTGCCTGTCGGCGTCGGCGCGCAGGCGCAGGAGGGCGAGCGGGCGCCGACGAGCATCGATGGGAGCTCGCCGGAGACCATCAGCGGCGTCGTGCGCAACGGCACGGCGGGGGCGGAGGCGCCCGCGGGCCTGTGGGTCACGCTGCGCTACCAGCTCGCGTCCGGGGAGCTCGTCGAGCACGACACGGTCACGCAGCCCGACGGCTCGTTCACGTACACCGGCCTCCCGCCGCAGGGGCGCCCCGGCTTCGAGGTGCGGACCGACTACCTCGGCGTCGAGTACGCGCACCGCGCCCTCGGCGAGCCGCTCGTAGGGCCGCTGGAGCTCACGGTGTACGAGCTCACCAGCGACTTCGACATCCTCTCGGTCGTCGACGACACGCTGGCGGTCACGGGGGCCGACGGGCAGCAGCGGCGGTTCGCCGTGCTGGAGGCGGTCAAAATCCGCAACCCCAGCGACCGGACGTTCGTCGCGGACACGCTCACCGACGGGCCGATGAGCATGGTGCGGTTCTCGCTGCCGGAGGGGGCGTCGGACCTGGAGGTCGAGGCGTCGCTGCCGGGCGGGCACGTGCTGCAGGTCGACCGCGGCTTCGCGCTGACGATGCCCGTGCCGCCGGGCGACCATGACATCCTGTACGTCTACCGCGTGCCCTACGAGGAGTCCTTCAAGCAGTACACGCCCAACTTCCCCATGGGCGCGGAGACCTTCCGCGTCATGGTCATCGAGGGCGTGGCCGAAAGCTCCGGCCCCGGCATGCGCGTCGCCGACAACGTCACCATCGGCGAGACCGAGTACCGGGTGCTGGAGGCGGGGCCGCTCCCGCCGGGGCAGCGGGCGGCCGTCATGCTCTCGGACCTGCCGCAGCCGACGCTGCTCCAGCGCGCGGAGAACGCCGTCCGCAGCGACGGCTTCCGGCGCGGGGCGCTCCCCGGCGCGCTCGGCGTGGTGCTCGTCGTGGCCGTGGGCGTCGTGCTGCTGCGACGGCGGAGGCGCGCGCGGTCTCGCGGTGACCGGGACGCCGACAAGGCCGCCCTCGACAACGCCCACGCCGGCATCATCGCGGTCATCGCCGAGCTGGACGAGCTGTTCGAACGGGGCGCAATCGAGCCAGAGGAGTACCGGGTGCGGCGCGAGGAGCTGGTCAAGCTCGCAAGGGCTACGCAATGACGCGGGCCAACGAGCGCAGGGCCAACCGGCAGCGCCTCCTCGTGATGGCGCTCGTAGCGGTGCCGCTCATCGCCTTCTTCACGGTGCTCGGCATCGCGCTGTCGCGGAGCGGCGGCGTGCCGGCGGGCGTCGCCATCAACAGCACGTTCGGCGAGGCGGAGGTCGACGAGGGCAGCATCGCGCGCGACTTCACGCTGACGACGTTCGACGGAGAGGAGCTGCGCCTGTCCGACCTGCGCGGGCGGCACGTCATGGTCGACTTCTGGTCGTCGTGGTGCCCGCCGTGCATCGAGGAGGCGCCCGTCCTGGCGGAGGCGTACGAGCGCTACCGCCCGCAGGGGGTGGAGTTCGTCGGCGTGGCGGTATGGGACGTGGCGGAGGAGGCCGAGCGCTTCGCCGAGGAGAGCGGCGCGGGCTACCCGGCGGGCGTCGACACGCGCGGCGTCATCGGCGTCGACTACGGGCTGACGGGCATCCCGGAGAAATACTTCATCGACCCGCAAGGGCGCGTCGTGCGCAAGTACGTCGGGCCCATGACGACGGAGACGCTCGACGCGGTGATGCAGGAACTGCTGGCGGCGCCGTAGGGCTCGCACCTCCCTCCACCCCCATGCGCAACGCCATTGACCCGCCTCGCCGCTCGTACCCATAATGCCCGCAGGTTGGGAAGGGGGGTGTGGTCATGATCGAGTGGCTGGGCATCGAGCACCTTACGGAGCTTTCCACGACGGAGGCGGTGTGGGGGTTCCTGACGCCGCTGATCATCTTCGTCGCCTTCGCGCTGATGCAGATCATCCTGCCCGCGCGGCGCGTGCCCGGCTACGTCATCGACGAGGCGACGGGCGAGCCGCGCAATTACCGGCTGAACGGCATCCTCGTCTTCCTCATCGCCATCGCCCTGTGGGCCACCGAGGTCACCGGCATGCCGCGCGACTGGTTCTACCGGTCGTCGCTGTACGCGGTGGCGGGCGGCACCGTCGTCACGCTGGTCTTCACGCTGCTGGCGGTGTTCACGCAGCCGCGGAC
>JAPPNT010000046.1:5822-13939 GCA_028873745.1 Chloroflexota bacterium
GCGCTCAACCCCCTCGCCGCGTTCTGGACGGGGCGCGTCCGGGAGATAACGTTCCTGGGCGAGCGCATCCGCTTCGACGTGAAGATGTGGTTCTACGTCGTCGGCGGGACGATGCTGTCGCTCAACGCGCTCTCGGGCGCGGCGTGGCACTACGAGCAGTTCGGCGACAACGCGAACCTGGGGGTCTACCTGTACGCGGGCTTCTTCACCTTCTACATCCTGGACTACTTCATCTTCGAGCGGGTGCAGCTGTATACGTACGACCTCATCCACGAGCGGCTGGGGTTCATGCTCTTCTGGGGCGGCCTGGTGATCTACGGGTGGGTGTTCATCCTGCCGCTGTGGGGCATGGCCGCCTACCCGGACCCGGGCTTCTCCACGGGGTGGACGTACGTGTGGCTCATCGGCGCGGGCGCGCTGTGGGTGCTGGGCTGGAGCATCTCACGCGGGGCAAGCCTGCAGAAGTACACGTTCAAGCGGTGGCCGGACCGCAAGTTCCTGGGCATCATTGAGCCGAAGTACCTGGAGGTGGGCGACCGGAAGATCCTGTACAGCGGGTTCTGGGGCATGGCCCGGCACCTCAACTACCTGGGCGAGGGATTCATGTCGCTGGCCATCGCGCTGGTCTTCGGCCACTTCGACGTGCTGTGGGCGTGGACGTACTTCATCTTCGTCGTCGCGATGTTCACGAACCGCCAGCGCGACGACGACAGGCTCTGCGCGGAGAAGTACGGCGAGGAGAAGTGGGCCGAGTACAAGTCGCTGGTGAAGTACCGGATCGTCCCTGGCGTGTACTAGGGGGTGGGAGCGCGTTGCGCAGGACGGCTTCAGGAGGTCGAGCGTGTACCTGTTCCCAGACCCGTTCAACAAGAGACGAATGGCTCGAAGGCTACGGGAACTGGGCCTTCACGAAGCGGCCAACGACATCCACGGCATCAGTGCGGAAGAGGCTCGTTCGATACACGACAGGCAGGCGCGCAAGGCTCGCCGCAGGGCGGAACGGCGACGCACATTCCTTGGGCGGGCGCTGAACATGCTCGGTTTCTAGCGCCGAACACGCCCCATCGCCCCTACCCCTCCAGCTTCAGCAGTGCGGGGCGGATGCGAGTGTTCCAGTAGTCGCTGTCTCCGGCCTGGCGGAGCTCCTCTACGAGGGCGGCGGTGTCGTCGCCGACGGCGGCGCGCAGGTCGGACGCCGAACGGTCGCCCGCCAGCGCGGTCACGGCTCCCCGGAGCTTCATCACGTACTCCGCCACCTCGAAGGCGGCGCGATTGGAGGCGGACCGGGTTTGCAGCGCCTCGAGCTTCTCCAGCCACTCCAGCCCGCGCTCCGCGTCCTCGAAGCGGTCCTGCATGTCATTGGTTGTGGTCATGTCGTGTCCTCCCGGTCAGTATCGACGTAACTTCACCGATGGGAAAGGGACTCGGGTCACCCTTTCCACTCCATTGTAGCCCGCCCCCGAAAGCCGTGTTAGTTGCCGCTGCGCCCCCTCGCCGCTACGAGGCGGTACGGTGTACACTAACCTATCCTGTTATGCAAACCTCCGCGTCGCCGCACCATGCGCGGCGCGGGGTGCGAGTCCGAGGAGAGAAGCCCTTGTGCGGAATTGCGGGGTACGTTGGGCCTGACGACGCCCTCCCCGTCCTGCTGAACGCGCTGCACCGCGTCGAGTACCGCGGGTACGACTCCTGCGGCGTCGCCATCCACAACGGCAACGCGGGCTCCGGCTCGCGCCGCATCGAGGTGGCGAAGGCCGTCGGGTACGTGGACGACCTGCGGGCCGCGACGGGGCCCATCCCCGGCGGCGTTGGCATCGGCCACACGCGCTGGGCGACCGTCGGGTCGCCGTCGAAGCTGAATGCGCACCCGCACCTGGACTGCACGGGCCGCGTGGCCGTCGTGCACAACGGCAGCGTCGAGAACCACTACCAGCTTCGCGAGGAGCTGCGGCAGCGGGGGCACCGCTTCCGCTCCGAGACGGACACGGAGGTCCTCGCGCACCTGCTGGAAGAGTACGGCAGCACGCCCGAGGGCGTCGCGGAGGCGCTGGCGCGGGTGCAGGGGCCGTACGCCATCGCCGTGCTGTTCGAGGGCTCGGACAGCATCATTGCGGCGCGGCGCGGCAGCCCGATCATCATCGGCCTGGGCGACGGCGAGAACATGGTCGGCTCGGACGTGCCGGCGGTGCTGGAGCGGGCCAACGGCTTCATCCATCTGGAGGACGGGGATATCGCGACGGTGTCGGCGTCGGGCGTCGAGATACGCCACCGGGGCGAGGCGGTGCGGCGGCGCGTGCACCACGTGCGCTGGGGGCCGGAGGTCGTCGACAAGGGCGGGTACGAGCACTTCCTGCTGAAGGAGATCCACGAGCAGCCGCGGGTGCTGCGCGACACGCTCGCGGGGCGCATCTCGGCGGACGGCCACGTGAACCTGGGGCTGGGGCTCGACCGGCGCACGCCGCCGGAGGAGCTGTTCCTGCTGGGCTGCGGGTCGGCGGCGCACGCCGCGATGGTGGGCGAGGCGTTCCTCGCGGCTTTGAGCGACACGCGGGTGCAGGCGCTGGAGGCGTCGGAAATGGTGCGGCCCAAGCGTCGGGGCCCCGGCGCGTGGAGCGTGCTGGTCTCGCAGTCGGGGGAGACGGCGGACACCGTCGACGCTGCGCGGGACGCCCGGCGGGCGGGCCACTTCACGCTCGCGCTGACCAACGTGCCGGAGAGCAGCATCACGCGGGCGGCGCACGCCATCCACCACCTGCGCGCGGGGCAGGAGGTCAGCGTGGCCTCCACTAAGACCTACCTGGCGCAGCTTGTGGGCCTGTACCTGCTGGGGCTGGAGCTCTTCCCGCCCTCGGACCGACGGCGGCGGCAGATGGCGGCGGCGCTGCGGCGGCTGCCGGAGGCCGTGCAGCAGGCGCTCGCGATGGCGCCGCAGCTCGAAATGCTGGGCACGCGGCTGGCCGCCGCCGAGCACGCCTTCATTATCGGCAAGGGCATCAACTACCCGACGGCGCTGGAGGGCGCGTGGAAGTTCAAGGAGGTCGCCTACCTGCACGCCGAGGGCTTCGCGTCCGGCGAGCTGAAGCACGGCCCCTTCGCCCTGCTCGACACCGACACGCCGGTCATCGCCATCATGCCCCGCGACGACACGTATGAGCGGATGCTGGTCGCCGTCGAGGAGATACATGCGCGCGGGGCGCCCATCATCGCGCTGACGGACTGCGACAACGCGGAGCTGCAGAGCATCGCGCAGTCGGTCGTCTGCCTGCCGCCGACGGACCCGATGTTCACGCCCGTGGTGAGCACGGCGGCGCTGCAGCTCATGGTCTACTACTGCGGTCTCGCGCGGGGGTGCCCGATAGACCGGCCGCGGAACCTTGCCAAGAGCGTGACGGTGCACTAGGCGCGCTTCGACTAGCTCAGGGCGAACGGATTCGGGCGTGGCGGCCCTTCAGCAGGCTCAGGGCAAGCGGTCCCTCCCAGCCTTTGGAATCGTCCCTTGACATGCAACCCCACGGTTGCGTATGATGCGCGTCGATGGACGATGACCTGGTCTTCAATGCGCTCGCAGACCCGACCCGCAGGCTGATGCTGGACGAGTTCTCCGAGCGCGGGGAGCAGACGCTCTACGAGCTCACGGCGCGCCTCATCATGCGGCACCAGGTCGCCATCTCCCGCCAGGCCATGGCCAAGCACATCGATGTGTTGGAAAGAGCGGGACTCGTGAGTTCAGAGAAGCGCGGCAAGTATCGGGTGCTTGTCTTCAACGATGAACCCCTCAAGACCGTCATCACCCGATGGCTCAAGCAGCGCAACGAATAAGAAGGAGGACAGCCATGCGCATTACGCTCACAGGCGTATTTGTAGCCGACCAGGACCACGCATCGAGGTTCTACACGGAGACCCTCGGCTTCGTGAAGAAGCATGACGTGCCAGTGGGAGAGTTCAAGTGGCTTACCGTCGTCTCGCCCGAAGATCCGGACGGCACGGAGCTCCTGCTGGAACCCAACGAGAACCCGGTAGCGCAGGAATACCAGAAGGGGCTATTCGAGCAGGGCCTTCCGGCGGCGTCCTTTGGCGTTACGGACGTCCAGGCGGAGTTCGAGAGACTGAAGTCGCTGGGCGTGTCGTTTGTGGTGGAGCCCATGGAAGCGGGCCCCGTCACCCTGGCCGTCTTCGATGACACCTGCGGCAACCTGATCCAGATCATGCAGACGTAACGTCACCCAGCCACTCTGTCGCGATCGGGAAGCCGGCGCAGCCCCCTTACGAGGCGCGGCGCGTGGGGGCAATGGAAGGAGGCAATCATGCTCGCGGACCTGGTCTCCGTTACGACGCCCGAGGGGATTCCGCTGGCCGGGGCGTACTTTGCGCCCGCCAACCCGGACCCGTCGCTGGCCGTGGATGCGGTGCTGTTCTTCCACGGCGACACGGGCAACTTCTACGGCAGCCTGTACCTGGACCTGGGGCCGCGCATGGCCGAGCGGGGGCTCACGTTCCTGGCCGCCAACCGGCGCGGCCACGACCACGTGTCCAACGGCGTCCGCGGCGGGCCGCTCGCGGGGTACGCGTTCGAGTCGGTGGACGACTCGCGGGCGGACTTCGGGGCGTGGCTGGGGCTGCTGCGGGAGCGGGGGCACCGGCGCATCGCCATCGGCGGGCACAGCGGCGGCGCGGTGCGCTCGGCGTACGCGCAGGCAAAGGAGCAGTTCGAGGACGTGGTGGCGGTCATCCCCGTTTCGCCGGGCGAGTACAACCACGAGGGCGTCGTCGCGCTGCACGGCGAGGCGTTCGCGGGGCCCTTCCGCGATTCGGAGCGCAACGTCGCCCAGGGGCGCCCGGACGTGCTGATCCGGCCGGGTGTGCCGTGGGGGTCGACGTGGAGCGCGGGTGCCTTCGTCGACTGCTTCAACCAGGACAACCGGTACAGCGTGTCGCGGCACGCGGCGGACACGGGGCGCCCGACGCTCTTCGTCTTCGGCGCGGAGGAGTGCACGGTGGGCGGGCCGCAGGAACTGCCGGTGTGCGGCGCGGCCTGCCGCCGGCTGGAGGACTTGGCGTACCCGCACGTCACGGTCAGGGTGATCGACGGCGCGGCGCACGGCTACCAGGGGCGCGAGGAGGCGCTGTTCGAGACGATGTTCCGCTGGCTGAAGGGGCTGTAGCTCGAACCGGGAGGAGCGGACATGGCGGAGAAGCACATCGTCGCCTTTGGCGCGGTCAGGACCGCCCTGGCCGCCATGCACCCCCTGTCCAGGTACGTGCTCTCGCTGGCGGACAAGCCGCGCCCCAAGGTGTGCTGCATTCCGACGGCCACGGGCGACTCCCCGGCTGACCTCGTGCGGTACTACGGAAACTTCCCGCCCAGCATCTGCGAGCCCACGCACCTGGAGCTGTTCGATCGCACGGTGAAGGACATCCGTGAGTTCCTGCTGGGCCAGGACGTCATCTTCGTGCTGGGCGGAAACACGGCGAACATGCTGGCCATCTGGCGCGTCCACGGCGTCGACAAGGCGCTGCGGGAGGCGTGGGAGGCGGGCGTGGTGCTGTGCGGCGGCAGCGCGGGCTCGCTGGTCTGGTTCGAGTGCGGGACGACCGACTCCTACGACAAGAACCAGCTCCACCCGCTGCGCGACGGCCTCGGCTTCCTCCCCTACTCCCACTGTCCCCACTACAACGCCGAGGACCAGCGCAGGCCCCTCTACCACCGCCTCATCGCCGAGGGGTTCCCGGCCGGCTACGCGGTCGACGACGGCGCGGCGGTCCACTTCGCCGGCACGGAGGTGCGCGAGGCGGTCAGCGGCAGGGAGGGCGCGAACGCGTACCGCGTGGAGCTGCGGGACGGCAAGGTCGTGGAGACCTCGCTGAACCCACGCCCGATCTGGTAGGCGCGGAGAGGGGCCATTCGCCCTGGATACTGGCTTTCGCCGGTATGACGGGGTGGGGAGCTATCCCAAGGCTCTCAACGGCGGGGCAGATATGTCCTCCCGGCGGGGACCCGAGCGCTACGCCGGGCAGCACTCCGTCCGGCACAATCGCAGCACGGAATGGGGATACCGGCAGTCCAGCACGCCGTAGAAGCAGGGGAGGCAGAAGCAAACCGTGCGGCCGTGGTCTTCGTCCTCGTCTTCATGGCCCGCGAAGTTCTCCCTGCCCTCCTTGAGGAAGAAGGGAACCAGGAACAGGGCCGCAACGGGGTCGGCCCACCACCAGGCGAACAGGCTGTTGAGGGCCAGCCCCACCAGGATGGTCACGTCCTGCAGGTCGCAGAAGAGGCTCTCCATGGCCTCGGCCCGCAGCGACCGCGACTGCATCCGGGCGGCGATGCGCATCTTGGCGACGTAGAGGACGGACATCACGACGGCGCTCGCGACGACGAGCGCGATACCGACGAGGCTCGGCTGCGGCTCGGGCAGCCAACCCACCAGGTTGGCGCCGGAGTGGAGGACGATGTAGGCCGCGAGGAGGAAGAAGCTGAGCCCCAGCAGCCGCTGCGCCCGCCGCTCGGCTGCCTCAGCCGCCGACTCGTCCAGCCGCGTCTTCAGCCGCCACACCAGAACGCCGCCGGCCAGGAACTCGACGATGCTGTCCAGCCCGAAGGCCAGCATCGCGACGCTGCCGGCATCGAGCCCCGCCCACAACGCGACGACGGCCTCCAGCAGATTCCACAGCAGGCCAGCGATCACCAGGAGCAGGGCAGCCCTGCGAAGGGACTCGGAGTTCAGCGCCACGAGGGGGTTCCTCCTTCAAATCTACCCGCACAGGTTACATAAGAGTACAGTCAGCCTAGTAGACGCCGGCGAGGGCAGTCAATAGCCCTCGGGGCACTTCTCCTACGCCGCGCGCTTGCGCTGTGCGGGTTGCTCCCGGGCGCGGCGCATGGCGCGGAAGACGGTGCGCTCGCTTACGTGGAAGCGGCGGGCTAGCTGGGAGACGGAGAGGCGCTCCCGGCGGCGGGCCTCCATGATCCTGGCGTCGCGGCGGTCACGGGCGTCGCGGCGAAGGTAGCCGGGGTCGTCGTGCTTGCACTGGGGCAGCGGGCACCGCAGGCAGGAGCGGGAGACCTCGCACCCCTCGTCGCGGTACGGGTAGCTCTCCGGAAGGATGTCCCACGGCAGGTCGGTGTTCGTTCGTCCCACTGCGCTCCCCTTTCGATCGTGTCTGGCGTTGGTGTTGGGCGGCCCCCCGGCGGGGCTAGAGCGGCGGCTCGTCCGGCACGCGGCCGCGCGCGGTGCGAGGCTGGCCGGCGGCCGCGGCGCGAACCATGAGGGCGAGGCTCATCAGGTAGTCGTCATGCCCGCGCGAGGGCTCCACGAAGAAGTCCATGGTCCGGCTGACGCGGTAGCGGGCCTGCGCCAGCTCCATCTCGCGCCAGAACTCGGCGAACTCGGCGGAGCCGTCGCCCGCGTAGGCGGTGAGGCGGCCGGAGTTGACGGCTCCCAGCAGGTCGAAGCCGAGCTGGGACTTGCCGGCGGCGGTGAAAACGAAGGGTTCGACGGCGGCGCCCATCGCCTTGACGAGGCCGCTGGCGACGCCCGCGCCGAGGCCGGTCGCGTCGACGACAACGCGGCGGCAGCGCCACGTGCGCTTGAGCAGGTCGGCCAGCGCCGACGTCAGGGCGTGGTGGGGCTCGCCCGTCCACCGGTAGTGCTCGACGACGCGCACGAGGGGGTCGCCGGCGGGGGTGGGCTCGATCTCGCCGACGGTGACGACCGTCGCGTCGCGTCCCCCGCGCTCGGCGGGGCTGTCCAGGCCCGCGTCGAGGACGAGGGCGGTTGGACGGTCGGGGGCGCCCCACGGCTCGCGGGCCACGTCGACACCGGCGACGTAGGTGTAGCCGGGGCGGGGCACGCGCAGGCGGGGGTGCTCGCCGCGGAGGCGCGCGAGCTGGCTGCGGCTGAACATGCCCTCGCCGGGCGCGACGGGCATGAGGCGGTACTGGGTGCGGAAGAGGGGGTGCTCCTCGCCGAGCCGCAGCCGCTCGGTCTCGACGTAGTCGCCGTAGTCGGGGCTGCACTCGGCGACGGCCCGCCAGTCGAAGGCGAAGTGGCGGCGGAGGCCGTCGCGGCGCTACAGCTCGCGGCCCTCCGCGGCGAGCACCTCCAGCAGGGTAGCGCCCT
>JAPPNT010000072.1 GCA_028873745.1 Chloroflexota bacterium
CACCAGGTTGACCTCGCCCTCCTGCATGCGGCGGATGAGGTCCTTGGTCTGGTTGTCCATGCCGATGGCCCAGCCGAGCGTGACCAGCGGGCTGGTCGTGGCCGGCGAGCGGCTGATGATGCCGACGACGTAGCCCTCGTCGGTGATGACGGGGCCGCCGCTCTGGCCCCGATGGAACGTAGCGTCCGTCTGCAGGTAGGCGTACTGCTCCTGGTCGTGCGGGATGATTTCCGACACGATGCCGAACGTCGACGTGGTCCCGTCGTTGAAGTCCGTGTACCCCGCGGTCACGACCTGGTCTCCTTCAGTGACGTCCTCCAGGCTTCCGAACGGCAGCGCGGTCAGGTGCTCGCCGCCGCTGATCTTCACGACCGCCAGGTCGCGTATCTCGTCGCGCCCGACAACCAGGCCCCGCTCCTCGCTGCCGTCGGCGTGCGTAATGGTGACCGATGCATCCGCGCCAACGACATGTTCGGCGGTGATGACGTAGCCAAGCGTGTCAAAGATCGTGCCGGAGCCGCGTCCGCCGGAGGACTCCACCTGCACGATGGCTGACTCCGCCATTTCCAGGATCTCATTGAGCGTTGGCTTTGACGGCTCGACGATAGCCGGCGGGGCCGAGGTCGTCGGAGCAACGGCGGCGGTCGGAGGCGCTGCGGTTGGCGCGGCCTGGACCGGACTGCGCGTCGCGGTTGGCGCGGGAGCCGCGGTTGGCGCGGGCACGGCCGTCGCCGGCGGCGCTGACGTCGGCAGTGGCGTAGGCTGCGGCGCGGGCGACGCTTCCTCCGCGTCGTCCGTACAGGCGATCAGCCCTGCCGTCAGCAGCAGGATGGACACTGCGGCCAGGAACCCCTTCATGTCGGTCTCCCTTCCGTTGACCGGGACAGGGTTGGTTCAACGCAGTATAACGGGAGGCTGGAGGCGAGCCGAGGCGGTCGTCCGGCGTCGAGAGCATGCCGGATCACGGCCTAACGGGTCCTTTCTCAACGCTATGGCTGCATTGCCTCATATGGTAGCAATCACTCACTCAAAATGATACGGATTAGACATTACCGCTATCTGCACAGCCTGCCTATATGGAATCTGCGCCCCGGTGCGGCGGCCAAGCGCACACGCGCTGTGCGCGAATGCCATCCGCCATCCACGACAACGAACGGCACGCCCTCGGGGGTATGACCTGGCCCCAAATTGCCCTCACCTCAGCGGAAACGAGGGAATCGAGCCCGCCACAAGACTCGGCAGTGGCGCGTTGACACAGCTATGGCCGCTTCCTAGAATGTTGCCCTGCTTCCCCATGCCGCACTCTCTCCGTGAGCGACGCAATGGCAACCATCGAGGCCCTGTTCAAGCTGCAGGAACTGGAGCTGGCCCTCAGGAAGAACCGGGAGGACCTGGCCGGCATTGCCGCCCGCATCGAGCGTGACGAGGCCTCCGTCCACGCCCACGCCGTCGCCGTCCGCGCCCAGCGCGCCCTCGCGGCGCTGGAGAACGAGCAGTCCGCGCTCGATGTCGACATGCAGGACACCATCGAGCGTTTGGGCACCGTGGAGCGCCAGCTCTACAGCGGGAGCACGGCCGCGTCGAAGGACCTGCTCGCCTTGCAGCGCGAGGTGGCGTACTACAAGGAGCGGCAGGGCAACCTGGAGGAGCAACTGCTCGCGAAGATGGAGCAGGTGGAGGCGGCGCAGTCGAGGGCCGCCGAGCTCGATGCTGCGTACCGGCAGGCCGAGGCCGCCTGGCGCGAGTCCGTCCCCTCGCTGCAGACCGAGCAGCAGCGGCTGCAGCGGCACGGCGAGGAGATGGCCGAGGCCCGCGACGAGGCGGAGTCGGCCCTCACCGCCGCCGAGGTCAAGGGCTTCCGCAGCTTGGAGGCCAGCCGGGGGCAGGCCATCGTGCGCGTCGAGCGGGGCATGTGCGGCGGCTGCGCCATCGCCGTCCCCTCGCACGAGCTGCAGCTCCTGCGCTCCACCCACGACCCCGTTCGCTGCCCCAACTGCGGCCGATACCTGTACCCGGGGTAGCCAGGTGCATCCCTCCGAACAAGACCCATCTCCGAGGGCGCAGTGAGGACCGAGTTGTCGATCGAAATCAAGCAAGTGGCCGTGTGCTTGTTCGTCGTTGCCGCGGCGCTCATCGCGGTGGGCGTGATCAGCGGCACCCTGGCGCGGCACGTCGTCCAGATCATCCCGCTCGTTCTCGTCTTCGGACTCATCCCGCGATGGCCCGCGGCCGGGGCATGGGCGGCCGTCGGGGCCCTCGGCTTGTGGTTCGCGGCGATGGCGCTCGTATGGGCGTACCTCCTGGGGCTGTCGGACATCGCGTCGGGCAGCTACACCAACGTCGAGGTCTTCCTGACAATCGTCATCGCGGGATGCTCGGCGCACGGCGCGCAGAAGGCAGTGCAGGGTGGGCGGGGGATCCCGCTCGCGGCGAAGGCGGCAGCGTTGGCCGGCGGACTTGTCGTGCAGTTCGCGTTTGTGGTTGCGAGCCTCCAACTGTTCGCCTGAGGTTGGGACGGGCCGGTCGTGAAGACGCACCTGCTACAATGGTGGCGGGGCCGGTGGGCCGGGTGGCCGCTCCGATTCGTCGGAGAGGAAAGTCCGAGCTCCTCCGGGCAGGGTGCTGGGTAACGCCCAGGCGGGGCAACCCGACGGAAAGCGCCACAGAAACATACCGCTTCGGTTTACCGAAGTAAGGGTGAAATCGGGAGGCAAGAGCTCCCGGCCGACCGTGGTGACACGGCGGCGGGCAAGCCCCATCCGGAGCAAGGCCAAATAGGGGGGCCAAGAGCGCCCGGATCGCCCCCGGGTTGGCCGCACGACTCCGCCGGCAACGGCGGGGCTAGAGGGATGGCCACCGCCCGTTCCGCCATAAGGAAGAAGCCCTACGGGGTGTAAACTGATGGTGGGCGGGTACAGAACTCGGCTTACAGGCCCACCGGCCCCTTTTCCGCAAGGACACCCTCGATGACGGCTGAACGCCTCACGGCCCGCGAAATCAAGCGCGGCCTCTCGACGGCCGTCATCGGTGTGCGCGTCCGTTGCCGCCAGTCCGTCGCCAGCACGATGGACGCCGCCCGCCGCCTCGCCGAGCAGGGCGCGCCCGAGGGCACGGTCGTCCTCGCCGAGCGACAGACGCGGGGCCGGGGACGCTTCAATCGCGAGTGGGTCTCGCCGCCCGGCCTGAACCTTACCCTCTCCATCGTCCTGCGCCCTCAACTGGAGCGCATGCGCACGCTGAACATGGCGGCCAGCGTCGCGCTCGTGGACACGATCCGCGCGGCCACCGGCCTCGACGCGACGGTCAAATGGCCGAACGACGTCCGCGTCGACAGGCGAAAGGTCGCCGGCATACTCATCGAGGCGCGGACCGGCGCCGCTGACGGCTACGCCATCCTCGGTGTCGGTCTGAACGTCAACCACGACCCCACGCCGTCGCTGACGCCGCCCGCCGAGGCGACCAGCCTCGCCGCCGCGACGGGCCGTCCGGTCGACCGCCTCGCCGTCCTGCAAGCCTTCCTCCGCGCCCTCGACGCGCCGGATGCCGATGCCGAGCGCCTCTTCCAGCGATGGCGCGGCATGCTGGACACCCTCGGCCAGCGGGTGCGCGTTGCGTGGGGGGGCGACGGCGCCACCGTCGCCGAGGGCGTCGCCGTCGACGTCACGCCTGAGGGCGACCTCGTGCTCCGACGTGAGGACGGCTCCACCGTCACGCTAAACGCTGGAGAAGTGACGGTCATTGCGGGCACTTCTATTTGAAATGAGCGGGTAATTCATCTCAGAAATAATTGTCGCGGTGCAGTACCCTATGACGTACGCCACCGCCCGTCGTTTGAGGGTGTGCCCTTCCTAAGCTACAATGGATGTCGTATGCGCCCTGTGGAGGGCGCGGCGGGCACAGGTGTGGAGGCATCGTGGCGGCACAGGGCAAACACCCCCTCATGGGCATGCGCGACCTCTTCGAGGAGGAGAATCGCCGGAAGCTGCGCGTGCAGGGCGACCTGCAGGCAGCGCTCTCGCTGTGCGGCTACCGCACCATTGACACGCCGGTGTTGGAGCCCACCGACATCTTCCTCCGAAAGTCCGGCGGCGAACTCGCATCGCAGATGTACAGCTTCGTCGAGCCGGGAGGGCACCAGGTCAGCCTCCGGCCGGAGTTCACCTCGCAGGTGATCCGGCTCTTCTTGCAGCAGGACGGCGAGCTGCCCCTGCCCGTGCGATGGCAGTACGCGGGCCCCGTATTCCGCTACGCCACCGGGGACGCCGGACACGGCCGGCAGTACACGCAGGTTGGCGCAGAGCTCATTGGCGCGGGCGGCGCGGCTGCCGATGCCGAGGTGCTTGCGACGTCCTGCGGCGCGCTGACGTCGCTGGGGCTGCGGCCGCTGCGGCTCGTCATCGGCGACGTTGGTGCCGTGCTCGGCCTGCTGCGGCAGTACGCGCTGTCGGAGCGGGCCACGCACTACCTGCTGAATGCCATCGGCCAGCTTCGCGACGGCGAGGAGCAACTCGCCGAAGTGCGGGCGCGGGCGGAGGAGCTCGGCCTGCTGGTGCAGGGAGAGCGGCAGGGCATGGCCGCGCTGGGCCAGCACCTGGCCGCCGTTGACGCCTCCTCAACGATGGTCTTCGGCGCGCGGACGCCCGCCGAGGTCCTCGAGCGGCTGGCGCGGAAGCTGCAGGCGTCCGACGACCCCGGACAGATCGAGCGGGCGATGGAGTTCACCGCCGCCCTCTCGCGGCTGCGCGGCGCGCCGGACGACATCGTCGAGGCTGCACGGGGGCTGGCCGCCTCGCACGGCCTCGACGCCGCGCCGCTGGACACGCTGGAGGCTTGCGTCGCAGCGCTGGCGTTGCACGACCTGAAGGACGTCGAGGTCTCCGTCGACTTGGGGCTCGTGGGCGGCATCGCCTACTACACCGGCCCGCTGTTCGAGGTCTGGGGCGGCTCGCCCTCCGCTCGTCCTGAGGGAAATCGAAGGACGAACGACGTCCGCCTCGCCAGCGGGGGCCGGTACGACGGCCTGGTGAAGGCGCTGGGCGGCGCGGACGACGTGCCCGCCCTCGGCTTCGCGTACAGCCTGGAGCCCGTGATGGACGCGATGGCGTCGGCGGGCGTGCTGGCGGACGACGCCCGCTCGAGCAAGCGCGCCCTCGTGGCGCCGCGATCGCCCGGCGCCGTGGCCGCCGCGCTGCGGACGGCGGCGTCGCTGCGACTCGGCGGCGAGGCGGCGACTGTCGCGCTCAACCGCGAGGTAGACGAGGACACCGCGCGCCGGCAGGGGTTCGCCGCGATAGTTGCGGTGGATGAGGATGGGGCAAGTGAACGCACCTGGCTCTAACGGCATGGACGGCGTGGAAGAGCTGCGGCTCGCCATTCCCAGCGACGGCGCGCTCTACGAGCCGACGCTGGACTTCTTGCGCGCCTGCGGCATGCCGAACAAGCGCGTCAGCAGCCGAGGCTACACGGGCCGGCTGTCCGGCGTGCCCGGCGTGAACACTCTCTTCCAGCGAGCCTCCGACATCCCCGGCAAGGTGGAAGACGGAACCGCCGACTGCGGCATCACCGGCCTCGACCGCGTCATGGAGTCGACGCAAGAGGACGGCGGCGCCACCGTCGTCATGGAGGACCTGCGCTTCGGCGGGTGCGAGCTGGCCCTCGCGGTGCCGGAGACGTGGCTTGACGTAACGACAACCGCCGACCTCGCGGACATCGCCCTCGAGTTCCGGGAGCGCGGCCGCGAGCTGCGCGTCGCGACCAAGTACCCGCGGCTGACGCAGCAGTTCCTCTTCTCCCGCGGCATCAACTACCTGAAGCTGGTGCCCTCGAGCGGCACGCTGGAGGTCGCCCCCGCCATCGGACAGGCAGACCTCATCGCCGACATCACGGCCACCGGCACGACGCTGCGCGAGAACCGCCTCAAGACCCTCGTCGACGGGACGATACTGACCTCGCAGACGTGCCTCATCGCCAACCGCCGCGCCCTTCGGGAGTCGCGCGCGAAGATGGCGCTGGTGAAGGCGGTGCTGGAGCGCGCCGAGGGCTACCTGCGGGCGCAGGACTACTGCCGCGTCGCCGCCAACGTGCGCGGCCCGTCGGCCGAGGCTGTCGCCGCCCTGATCCTCGAGCAGCGCGACCTGTCCGGCCTGGAGGGCCCCACCGTCGCGCCGGTCTTCGAGCCGAACGGCCAGGACCTCTACAGCGTCACGATCCTCGTCGAGGAGGCGCGGGCGCTGGACGCCGTGGAGTACCTGCGCGGCTTCGGCGGCAACGGCATCACCATCTCGCAGCCCTCGTACCTCTTCTTCGCCCAGTGCGACGCGTACGAGCGGCTGGCCGCCGCCGTCGAGGCCGACGGCGCGGGCGAGTCCTAGCACCAGAGCACTCACTTCCCCCATCTGGGGGAAGGACAGGATGGGGGCAAGACCGCAGCCATGCGCGTAGTCAAGGGTTACGAGGCTGGCCGAAAGGCCCTGGAGCGCGGGGCGCAGCGCGTGTGGGACGCCGCGTCGCCAGAGATGCTTGACGGCATCGAGGCCCGCTTCGGCGAGCGCCTGACGCCCCGGCAGGCCGTGCAGCGCATCCTCGACGACGTGCGCGAGGGCGGCGATGCCGCCGTCCGCCGCTACGCGGAGATGCTCGACGGCGCCGCGGCCGAGTCCCTCGAGGCCCCTGCGTCGGCGCTCAGGCAGGCGTACGACAATACGGAGCCGGAGCTGCGCGCCGCTCTCCACACCGCCGCCGACCGCATCCGCGCCTTCCATGAGGCTTGCATGCCGAAGTCGTGGATGGACCCGGCGACCGGCCTCGGCGAGCGGTTCACGGCCATGGCCCGCGCCGGGGTCTACGCGCCCGGCGGGCAGGCCGCCTACCCCTCGACGGTGCTGATGACCGCCGTGCCCGCCCGCGTCGCCGGAGTCGACGAGGTCGTGCTGGCTACGCCCGCGCGGCACGGCGGCGGGCCGAACCCGGCGGTGCTCGCCGCGGCCTACGTCGCCGGCGTTGACCGCGTCTTCCAGATGGGCGGCGCGCAGGCCATCGCCGCGTTGGCCTACGGGACGGAGTCGGTGCCCAAGGTGGACATCGTCTGCGGGCCGGGCAACATCTTTGTGACCCTCGCCAAGCAGATGGTCTACGGGGAGGTCGCCGTGGACGGCCTCTACGGCCCCACGGAGACCCTTGTCATCGCCGACGCCTCCGTCGACCCGGCGGTCTGCGCCGCCGACCTGCTGGCGCAGGCCGAGCACGACACCCTCGCATCACCAGTGTTCATCACCACGGACGCCGGCACCCTCGACAGCGTGCGCGCCGAGATCGACCGGCAGCTCCGTACGCTGCCCAAGCGGGACATTGCGACGGCCGCTGTCGAGAACCAGGGTGTCGCCGTCCTCGTGGACGACCTCGACCAGGCCGTCTCGCTTGCCAACCTCTTCGGACCGGAGCACATGTGCCTGCTCGTCGAGGAGCCGGGGCGGCTGCTCGGCAGCATCCGCAACGCGGGCGGCGTCTTCCTCGGCGAGGCGTCGCCGGAGGTTGCCGGCGACTACATCGCCGGGCCCAGCCACGTCATGCCGACGGGCGGAACCGCGCGCTTCAACAGCTCGCTCGGCGTCCACCAGTTTCTCAAGGTAACCTCCGTCATCTCCCTGGACGAGGAGGTCTTCCACGCCCTCGGCGAGGACGCCGCGCGGCTGGCCGAGGCCGAGGGGCTGGAGGGTCACGCCCGCGCGGCCCGCATGCGCCTCGACAGAACGCCCTCATCCCCCGTTCGCCCTGAGCCTGTCGAAGGGCGGGAGCGCAAGCAATGAACGACAGCGTCGACAAGCTCGTCCGGCCCCTCGTCCGCGCGCTCGACCCGTACAAGCCCGTCGAGCCGCCGGAGGAGCTCGCCAAGCGCGAGGGCATCGACCCGGCGAGCATTATCAAGATGGACGCCAGCGAGAACCCATACGGGCCGTCGCCACTGGTGGCGGAGGCGCTCGGTGCGTCGTCCGGCTACAACATCTACCCGGACCCGTTCCAGCGTGAGGTGCGGGCGTCGCTCGCGGCCTACGCGGGCGTGCCGTTCGAGAGCGTCATCGCGGGGGCCGGCTGCGACGAGCTCATCGACCTCGTCGTTCGGCTCACCATGGACCCCGGCGACACGGCCATCAACCTGACGCCGACGTTCGGGATGTACTCGGTCACGCTCAAGCTCGCGGGGGCCGAGGTGGTCGACGCCCCGCGCGACGCGTCCTTCAATGTCGACATGGACGCCGTGCGCGCCGCCGCAGCCGACGGCCGGGCGAAGCTGGTCTTCCTCTGCAACCCCAACAACCCGACGGGCACGCTGTCGCCGGAGCCGGACGTCCTCGCGCTGCTCGACATGGGGCTGATGGTCGTCGTGGACGAGACGTACCACGAGTTCTGCGGCTTCACGTCGGCGCACCTCGTCGACGAGTACCCCAACCTCGTGGTGCTACGGAGCCTGAGCAAGTGGGCGGGCCTCGCGGGTGTGCGGCTGGGCTACGGCATCATGCACCCGCGGCTGGTCGAGCACATCATGGGCATCAAGCAGCCGTACAACGTCAGCGTGGCGGCGCAGGTGGCCCTGAGCGCGTCTCTGCAGGACACGGACATGCTGTTGCAGCGCGTCCGCATGCTGGTGGAGGAGCGGGAGCGCATGCGCGGGCTGCTGGAGGACTCTCTGGGCCTCTACTGCCACCCCTCGAAGGCCAACTTCCTGCTCTGCGAGGTCCCCGACGGCCGGGCGCCGGGCCTGCAGGCGCAGCTCGCCAAGCGGGGCGTCTTCGTGCGGCGCTTCAACGAAGACCGGTTGCAGGAGTGCCTGCGCATCTCCGCGGGCAAGCCGGAGGAGACCGACGCCCTGATCAACGCCCTGACAGAACTCATGAAGTAGGCGGCGACTATGGAAGCGAGAATGGCCACGGTGCAGCGCGATACACGCGAGACCAAAGTAAGCGTCGAGATCAACCTCGACGGCACGGGACAGTACAGCGTCAACACGGGCAACGGCTTCTTCGACCACCTGCTCTCGCAGCTCGCCCGCCACTCGCTCATGGACCTCACCGTGAAGGCCGAGGGCGACGCCGACCAGACCGGCTGGCACCACACCGTCGAGGACGTCTCCATCGCCGTCGGCCGCGCGCTCAACCAGGCGCTTGGCGACGGACGCGGCATCATGCGCATGGGGCACTCCATGGTGCCCTTCGACGAGACGCTCGTGCGGGTGGCCGTCGACCTGAGCGGCCGCAGCTACGCCATCGTCGAGACGGCAATCGACGCGGAGATGGTCGAGTCCCTCCCCGCGGACCTCGTGCGCCACTCGCTCGAGTCCATCGCGATGGAGGGCCGCTTCAACCTGCACGCAGCGGTGCTCACGGGCCAGAACGCCCATCACAAGGCAGAGGCGCTCTACAAGGCCCTCGCTCGCGCCCTCCGCCAAGCCATCACCCTCGATCCGCGCCAGTCAGGCGAGGTGCCCAGCACCAAGGGGACGATCAGCGGATAGCGGGGGCGCCGTGCCTTAAGGGTTATACAGATACCCCCCACGTGTAGTCAGCGTCGAGGACATCAAACTCTAGGACGCCGTGCGCTTTGGCGTACACCATGCGCCATCGCTCCAGAATGTCCCGGCCAATAACCGAGGGTACGTCTGGCGGGTTCTTGGGATCGTAGATAGAGATAGCTACTTCATACAGATATGCGTTGTCGCTGTCCTGAAAGGCCAGGAATCCGTGCGCGTTGTAAACCGTTATGCTTCCGCCAATACCCCATATTGGGGAGGTGGGAAGCGCCATAATGGCTTGCAAGTCAATGCCAAGATCTTCAAACACATGAGGGTGCACAGAAGAGCTTGTAGCGCCGGTGTCTACTAAGAAGTTGGTCTGCCGCTGGAATTGCAACTGCGGCAGTATCAGAGTGCCTTCCAAGTTAAGGCTGGCGTCATCCGTGTCAAACGTGCCGTAGAGCATTTATACGATGAGGACGCGGGGATTGGGGTTGAGGAAACGGATGACGGCCGTGCTGATGGGCTTGCCCGCCTCCCGCAGTTTGCTTATCAAGTCACCCCGACTGTCCGCAAACACCAGCTCGTCATCTTCCGGCATGGCGACCCACTCGTTCGGGTGCGTCTTCAGCAGTTGGAGAAGGCGATCGTTGAGAAGCCGGGACCGGCGGGTGAAGTCGGCAAGGTTCCTGGCGATGTGCTCTATGCCGCCCGCGGCTGCGACGGCTGCTTCAATTTCAGCCTTTGGCGCCATTATTCTGCCCTCCTAAGGTTCACCTCTGAGTCTAGGCCGCAAAGGCCGGGTACGCAACCGCGCCCTCCCGCTCCGTTCATCCTTCGATTTCCCTCAGGACGAACGGATTTTGGCCGGCTTCCGTCCTTGGCCATCAGGCATAGCAGGTCTTGCACGGCTTTTTGTCGGCGTCAACTGCCTCTTGGTGGGAGAAGTACTCTATTATGCGCGGTGTCGAGATTATGACGGCATACTTGCAATGCGGGCGGTGGAAACACTTTGCAGTTGGACTAGAGACGAAATAGTTGTGGTCTTCGTCCTCTATGTCCTCGTTTTCCTGTAGGGCTTGCAGCCTACCGCTTAGTATTCTGTTTTCGCGCTCAAGCCTCTCAGCGTACTGCCTCAATCTTGCAACTTCATCGCGCAACTGATTCAGTTCACGCGTATATATTTCTTGCGGTGATACCAAAGCTCGACTCTCCCGTATCGCTTACAGACTTGGCGGTAGAATAGAAGTATAGTAAGGCTCTTACATCTTTCAAGTAAACTACGGGAGGGTACGGTGCGGATCATCGTTGTGTTTTGCGTTTCGAGCTTGCTTTTTTTGTTTGCCGCCTGCCAAGGTGGTTTGAGTGAGACTGAGATTGAGAGTCTGATACAGCAGCGCGTGGATGCCGCCAAGACAGAGGTTGCCCAACAACTGTTGAAGGATCTTGGGGCAGACCTGAGGGCAGAGACTGATAGCTCAAAGAGCACATTGCAGGTGGGTGGACTGGATATTCTTTCGCAATCTGGTGCTATTGCAGGTCAAATCGCCAGCGCAGAAATCGGGGATACGACCTATTTGAAATTGAAAGGCGATGTATATCTTGAAGGAGACATTATCGTCGCAAGTGAGGAGTATGGCGAAGAGGGTGGTCGAGTCATAATTACTCCAGTGGGAATATCGATCCTTGAAGGAAATCTTACCGGTGAAGGATACGTTTTCCTGAATGCATTCTCTGGAGGAAGCATATGGCTAGCAAACAGCAATGGTAATACTGCCGTTACCATCGAGCCAGACTCGCAAGGAGATGGACAGATTTCCATTTTCCAGCAAGAACCCTTGGGAATAACCTTCTTGCCGTAGAGAATAGATGGTGTAGAGTTGCTTTGGAGACCCAGCACGGTGTAGTTTTCTAGAAGTGGTGAGTATAGTGGCCAAATGTGGCGATTTGGCCTTGGGTGCAACCTTGACACCCCCGCCCCTTCGCCCGTAGCATCGTGACGTTAGTCACGGACACTTCCCACGGAGACCCGAATGGCCCAAGCCGACATTGCCGCGCCTGTTGCGCTGGAAGAAAAGCGAGATTCACAGCGCGGCCAGAGTGACCTCTTCGTTGTGTGGGCGCTCATTGCCGCCCACACCATGCAGCACGTGTACACGCGCGGTTTCCTTGTGCTGCTGCCCTTCATGATGGAGTCGCTGGGCATCGGCACTATCGGCGCCGGCATCATGGAGGCCATCCGGCGCATCACCAGCGGCATCGCGAGTGTCGGCGGCGGCGTGCTGACCGACCGCGTCCAGCACCTGCGAGGGCCCATCCTGGCAGGCAGCATCGGCCTCATGGGGTTCGGCTACCTCATCATCGGCGTCTTTCCCAACTACTACGTCATCCTGATTGCGCTGGGATTTGCGGCGGCGGCCGGGTCCATCTGGCATCCCCCGGCCCTCGGCATCATTTCGCAGCGGTTCCCTGAAAGGCGGGGCTACTACATCTCGCTGCACCGGTCTGCGGGCAACGTCGGCGAGACGGTCGCGCCGGCGGTGTTCGGGCTGCTGCTGGGCATCATCGCGTGGCAGGCGGTCCTGTGGGGCGTCTTCCCGCTGGCCTTCGGCGTGGCCGTGCTCATCATGGTCTACCTGCGGAACATCGGCGGCAGCAAGCAGCAGATGGTGCAGGGCGGCCAACGAAGCCTGGGGGCGCAGCTGGGGGCGATAGGGAACCTGCTCAGGTACCGCTCGTTCGTGGCGCTGCTCTTTGTGGGCGGCGTCCGGGGCATCGCCGACGGCGCCGTCATGCTGTGGCTGCCCATCTACCTGCGCCGCGAGCTGGAGATGGACGCGTGGACCATCGGACTGTACGTATCGCTGCTCACGGCCATCGCCATCTTCACCGGCCCATTCTTCGGGCGGCTGTCCGACACGTGGGGCCGAGGACGGGTCATCTTCCTGATCATGGCCTGCAGCACGGCCATCGTCACCACGATGATCTTCTTCAACGACGGCCTCGCACTCGCGGGTCTGGTGGCGCTCGCTGGCGTCTTCATGTTCAGCGTCAACTCGCTGACGCAGGCCGGCTCGATGGACATGGCGGAGGGACTGAACCTCGAGGGCAGCATGATTGGACTGCTGTGGGGCGTCAACGCCTTCTTCGGCGCGCTGTCTCCCATCGCGCTGGGCTTCATCACCAACTGGTACGGCGTCGGCGTTTTCTTCCTCTATGCTTCCATCTTCTATGCCATCGGGACCGCGGCGGCGCTCCTGCTTCCCGGCGTCCTGAGCGGCCGGTCGGAAGCGATCAGCCGCTGATCGCGTCCCCGTTCACACTGCATTCGGAGGCGCCCGCCATGAAGCTTGGTGTGATTTTCCCGCAGACGGAGATTGGCAACGACCCGGGCGCCATCCGCGAGTTCGTGCAGGCCGCTGAGGAGCTCGGCTACGAGCACATCCTTGCCTACGACCACGTCCTTGGCGCCGACCCTGCCAAGCACCCCAACTGGGGCGGCGCCTACACGATGGACTCGGCGTTCCACGAGCCTTTCGTCCTCTTCGGGTACCTGGCGAGCGTCACGTCGACCATCAAGCTCACTACGGGCATCATCATCCTGCCGCAGCGCCAGACGGCCCTCGTCGCCAAGCAGGCGGCGGAGGTCGACGTGCTGAGCAACGGGCGGCTGCGGCTGGGCGTCGGCCTCGGCTGGAACCGCGTCGAGTACGAGGCGTTGGGCCAGGACTTCCACAACCGCGGCCGCAGAGTCGAGGAGCAGATCGCGCTGATGCGCAGGCTGTGGACGGAGGAGTCGGTCGACTTCGACGGCAAGTGGCACACCGTGGACGGCGCGGGCATCAACCCCATGCCGGTGCAGCGTCCCATCCCGATCTGGATGGGCGGCGGCGCCGAGCCGGTGCTCCGC
>JAPPNT010000002.1:0-3347 GCA_028873745.1 Chloroflexota bacterium
CTGCAGGGAACACCGTCCTTACATAGGAAGAGAACTGACTTTTGATGTTTCTAAGCCGGATGAAGGCTGGCTCAGAGATAACAATGCTTTCTGTGAATCCCAGGGAGACCTCAATATTCCTCATTTAGGCTATGAACGGTGGGTCTGCTTGTGTCGTACCTGTGGTGAAGTGCTAAGGACAGGGGCTACAAATGGTGAAGTGGCTTGGCCTCCAGCAGATAAAGACATGGTCAGTGCACTAATTCGAATTGAAAAAATGGAACTACAAGAAGTGGGAGCCACTCCGAGATCGCATAAGTGGAATGCTTCATCGTGGGAACCGGTTGAAATATCTCTAATGACTGTGTGGCATGGGGAGCTGCCGTGGCTTACTCAAAGCGGTGGCGAAGCGTGAAAAGATTGGGTGTGTTCAGATGGACAGAGAATGGTCGCATCTTTTGTCACAGGCAGCACTGGATGTCGCGGTACCAGTGGTGGTGATAGCTGCGATCATTTCTGGTGTCGGGTGGGTGCTTACTAAGATTCTCCCCCGTCGTTACTATGGCGTGATATATAGCTGCGTGATGCTATTGGTTATTGCACAGTTTATGGTGTTCTTGACTGTAAGGTTTCTTCAGTTGCGTTTCTGACTCTCGTGCTCTCTTTGGCGGATTCCATGCCCCTAGCGCCCCGCCGACGCCTTCGCGCGCATGGCGCCTAGCAGCGCGCCGACGGTGCCGAGCAGGGCTACGTAGGCGAGGATGACGACCGGGATGTAGAGCACTACGGCCGGGACGTCGAAGATGAGCCAGGTGCCCAGCGTGAAGGGCAGCGCCACGAGCCCCATGAAGACTCCCATGAGTATGCCTACGCCTATCGCTTTGCCCTCGTCCGGGGGGTCTATCGCCTGGGCCGCGATGAAGCCGCCGGCGAGGGGGCCGAGGGGGCCAGTGATGACGTGGACCACGGGGATGATGAGGCCGATCAGGGCTATGCCTACGCCTATGAGGGCTGCTCGGAGCACGGTTTTCTCCTTTGTGTGCCGGGTGGCCGCTGCCTACCCGCCGCGTGGTATCATCCTAGCAGTTGCCATCGCCCGCCACGGCGCCCCGGAGGTCGAAATGGAACTGTTTATGCTGGACTACATCCTGCACGAGCCCAGTGAAGAGCAGGGCGGCCTCTATATGGCGGAGATTCCCGAACTGCCGGGTTGCCGTGCATGGGCGGAGACCGCCAATCAAACTCTTACCGAGCTGTCCACCGTCGCCGAGCAGTTTATCCTCTCCTACAGAGACCGCGGCAAACCGCTGCCTGCCGGGATCGCCTGTTCGTCCTGAGATAGTCAGTGGGCGAACAGCCCCGCCCTGCTCCGACCCCTCTGGATTCCCGCCTGCGCGGGAATGACGATGGGGGTGGGTTGCGGGTGTGGAAGGGTTGGTTTCAAGCATTTGTGGGCGCTGACGCGCCCCCGTTCATGCCCTTCGATTTCCCTCAGGACAGGCTTCGATTTCCCTCAGCACGAACGGCCCCTTACACACTGACGACGAATTCCTCCAGTTGATTCAACTCCTTGTGCCCGTAGCTGGAGGAATCGTTTCCAGCTACGGGATTTCCTTTCAGTTGTTTTTTACTTTTTCGGAAACAAGTCGCTTGCCTGCCATGACGACGGCTGCGAGGCCTCGGTTCTGCATTGGGCACAGGACGTTCAGGGTGTTGTTCGTGAGGCTTGCGGTTTCGAGCGCCATGCCGGAGAGGGTACGGGGTACGGGGCGTTCGCGCGAGGGGATGATGGCAGGGTTGGGGGTGAGGGGCGCCCCTACGGCCTTCCACATCCGGGGCCTCTGGATTCCCGCCTCCGCGGGAATGACGGTGGGGGTGGGTTGCGGGTGCGGGGGAAGTTGGTTTCGAGCGTCTGCGGGCGCTGACGCGCCCCGTCCATACTTCGATTTCCCTCAGCACGAACGGGGAGCCTACGTGCCGCGCTGCAGCTTGGCGAGGGAGTGGAGGAGGCGTTTGACGCCGCTGCCGTCGAAGGCGACGGTGACTTCGTAGTCGTCCTTGGTGGCCTTGCAGTTTACTACGACGCCCTCGCCGAAGGTAGCGTGGGTTACGCGGTCGCCCGGGTCGAAGGGGGGCGGGCCCGCGGCTTCGCCCTTCGACAGGCTCAGGGCGAACGGGTCGGTGGTCCCCTCAGGGCGTACGGTGCCGGCGAGGGCGCGGCTGCCGGTGCGGGACGAGGCCCTCGCCTCGAGGCGGCTTTCACGCTCGCCCTCCGGTGAGGCGATGAGATCGCGGGGGATGTCGTTCAGGAAGCGCGACGGGATGCCGGGGAGGGAGTTGCCCATGATGCGCCGACGAAAGGCGCGCGTCAGGTAGAGGCGGTCCTTGGCGCGGGTCATGCCGACGTAGCAGAGGCGGCGCTCTTCCTCCATCTCGCCGGGGTCGTCAAAGGAGCGGATGTGGGGGAGCATGCCCTCCTCCATGCCCACGATGAAGACGGCGGGGAACTCCAGCCCCTTGGCCTGGTGGAGGGTGATGAGGGTGACGCCGTCGCCGGTTTCCGCGTTGTCGGCGTCGGAAACGAGGGCGACCTGCTCAAGGAAGGCGGCGAGGCCGTCGGGCGGGGGCACGCCGGCGAAGTCGGCGGCGACGGTGCGGAGCTCGCGGACGTTGTCCCAACGGTCCTCGCCCTGCTCGTCGTCGCTGAGCAGGTGGTCGCGGTAGCCGGTGCGCTGGATGACGAGGTCGAGCAACTCGGCGACCTCGAGCTCGTTCACGGCCTGCTGGAGCTCCTTGAGCAGCGCGCCGAGGCGGGCGAGGGACGCTTTGCCCGCGCGCGGGATGGTCGTCTCGACGTCGGGGGCATCGGCGAGGATCTCGACGGCGCGGCGCATGGGGACGCCGAGGGTGCGCGCCCAGCGGGTGAGCTCGTCGACGGTGCGCTGGCCGATGCCGCGGGGCGGGACGTTCAGGATGCGCTCGAGGCTGACGTCGTCGGCGGGGTTGTTGAGGACGCGGAGGTAGGCGATGACGTCGCGAATCTCCTTGCGCTGGTAAAAGCGGAGGGCGCCGACGAGCCGGTAGGGGATGCCGTGGCGCATGCAAGCCTCTTCCAGTGCCCGCGACTGGGCGTTGACGCGGTACGCCACGGCGGCGTCTCCGAAGGCGAGGTCACCGGCCTTCTTCAGCCGGTCGACCTCCTTGATGACCCAGAGGGCCTCGTCGCCCTCGTCGTAGGCCTCGTGGACGAAGACGCGGTTGCCGGCGGGGGCCGTGGGGACGAGGCGCTTCTCGACGCGCTGACGGTTTCCGCTGATGACCTTCTCGGCGGCGGAGAGGATGTTGGCGGAGGAGCGGTAGTTCTCCTC
>JAPPNT010000002.1:3357-13350 GCA_028873745.1 Chloroflexota bacterium
GATGTCCGCGTGGCGCCAGGAGTAGATGGACTGGTCGGGATCGCCCACGACGGCGACATTGCGCCATTTCCCCGCAAGCTGCTTGGCAATCTCGTACTGGGCGACGTTGGTGTCCTGGAACTCGTCGACCATGAGGTGCCGGAATCGGTCCTGGTAGCGGGCCAGCACGTCCGGGTGCGCGACGAAGAGGCTGTGGGTCATGAGCAAGAGGTCGTCGAAATCGACGGCCTGGTTGGCGCGGAGCATACCCTGATACTGCTCGTAGGCGCGGAGCGTGACCTCCTCGAAGTAGGAGCCGACGTTGGCACGGTAGGCGGCGGGGTCCATGAGCTGGGCCTTGGCGCCGGAGATGCCGTTGAGGATCGCGCCGGGAGTGAACTGCTTCGGTTCGATGCCGGCGGCCTGCATGGCCTTCTTGAGGAGGCTGAGCTGGTCGTCGCGGTCGTAGATGGTGAAGTCGCGATTGATGTTGATGGCCTCGCCGGACTCTCGGAGGATGCGGGAGCAGAGGGCGTGGAATGTGCCGGCGGTGACCTGCTCGGCAACGGGACCCCCGAGGAGACGCGCGAGGCGGTCGCGGAGCTCGCGGGCGGCCTTGTTGGTGAACGTGAGCACGCAGATGCCGCGGGGGGAGACGCCGACGGTCCGGACGAGGTAGGCGACGCGGTGGACGATGACACGGGTCTTGCCGCTGCCGGGGCCCGCGATGATGAGCAGCGGGCCATCTATGTGCTGCACGGCCAGCTGCTGCGCCTGGTTGAGGCCCTCGAGGAGACGGTCTGTCGTCATACGCCAGCAGTATAGCAGCGCGGGGGGCGCGGATGCCGCACGCACGCGGCAGTTGCGGCGGCGATTGCGCGATGCTCGCTGTGCTATGCTTTTCCATGAGAGGTACACATGGAAGAGCTGGAAATCGGCAACATCACGTTAGGTTCCACGTTCCTGGACATTGCCGTTTTGGTAGCGGCCTTCCTTTTCTTCGTGTTCCTTTCCTACCTGGTCCATTTCATCCTCGACCGGATAGCCGACAGCCTGAAGCGCCATCAACGGGCGGAGGTGATCGAGCACCTCATTCAGGCGACGTACCGCCCCATTACGCTTTTCTTCCTCGTGCAGGGACTCCTCGCCGTCGCATTGCTGCTGAGCACGATGGAGCGATGGCAGGACGCCATCGGCCTCGACGAGTGGCTGAATGTCATCTTCCGCGTGTGGGCGGTGTTGACATTGCTTCTGGTCGCGTCGGGCATCGCGCGGGGCCTTGGCGTCCTGCTGTCGTGGTACGGCGAGCACCACGCCGAGGAAGAGGGCGCCATCATTGCGCCGGCCCTCGTGAACCCGATGCGCCGGTTCGCGACGCTGGCCATCTACATCATCGCCATACTGGTCGGACTGGAGCTGATGGGAATCAGCGTGACGCCGCTGGTGGCCGGACTTGGCATCGGCGGTCTTGCAGTCGCGCTTGCAGTCCAGCCGACGCTGTCGAACTTCTTCGCGGGGAGCTACCTCGCGGGCGACAAGGTCGTCCGGTCAGGCGACTTTGTCGAGCTCGAGAACGGCATGCAGGGCTACGTCGTGGACGTGGGGTGGCGGAGCACGCGGCTGCGGACGCCGTACAACAACCTCGTCGTCATCCCGAATTCCCGGCTGGCGGACAGCATGCTGACGAACTTCTCGAGCCCGGAGGAGGCGATCGGCGTGCTGCTGATGTGCGGGGTCAGCTACAGCAGCGCGCTGGGCGACGTCGAGCGGATGGCGAAAGAGGCGGCACAGAAGGTCATCGACGAGACGGACGGCGCGGACAAGAACATGTCGCCGTGGTTCGGCTTCGAGACGTTCGGCGACTCCAACATCGACTTCTGGGTTTGGGTACAGGCGAACAGCCGGATGGACTCCTTCATCGTCAAGAGCGAGCTGATCAAGGCGCTGCACGAGCGGTTTGGCGCGGAGGGGATCTCGATCAACTACCCGATGCGGCATCTGGTGTTTCCGGAGGGCGGGGTGTCCGTGAGCCGGATGGACGGGGACGGCGCGGCGTCATAGCCGAGCGGGGCGGGTGACCACGAGAGTTGCCCCTACCCACCCCGCCCCTCTGGGTTCCCGCCTGCGCGGTAACGACGAGTCGGAGGTCCAGGGTGACCCGTCGACAGACTCGCGGGGTCACAGTGGGGGCTTGACCTCGTAGACGACGCTTTCCCAGAGGGTTTTTGGCAGCGCGACCAGGGCGTCGTGGCCGGGCTCGCGCACGTCGAGGAGGCGCTTGCGCGCGACACTCCCAAAGCGCTCGGCCCAGGGGCACCAGTCGCGGAAGCCAGCCAGCGTGTGCGCCTCCCCGCCGAGGAAGAAGTGCTCGATGTCGCGCTCGTAGGGGCCGAGGCGGTCTTGAAGCGTCTCGCACACGTCCTTGTAGAGCTCGTGCATCTGGCCCTCGCGGATGCGGCGGAAGCGATTGGACGACGAGCCGCCCTTCTTGTGCCGCCCCTTCACGAAACGCCGGTCGGTCTTTGATGCCAGCAGCCGCTCGCCTTGGTAGACGCCGATGCCGTAGCGGCCGAGGCGCACGAGGCAGGCGGCGATGACGGGCTCCGTGTCCAGCAAGGCGAGCAGGGGCGTGGCGTCGATGCCCTTCGTCTCCATCTCGACGGCGAGGGGCAGCGGCGGGAGGACGGCCCGGAGCAGGCGGCCGTCCCAGAACAGCGCGACGCCCACGTCCGACGCCTCGATGGCTGACGTGACGCGGTCGAGGCCCTCGACGTCGGCGAAGCTGGGCGACAGCTGGGCGAGCGGGGGCGGCGCGCTCCACGGGGCGACGTAGGCCGTGCGGGCCGTCGCGCCGGGGCGGGCGAGGAGCGCGGCGAGGTAACGGCGCATGCGGTCCTTCGGGAGGACGCGTCGGGTGACGGTGGCGGTGTGGGTCAGCATATCGGGGACATTCTACAGCGACCGGTAGGTGTCCTTCTCGCGGCGCTCGACTCGTTCTATGCTGACGATTCGCTCTTCGTCTTCAATGAAATAGATGATGCGCCATGCCCCAACACGGATGCGGTGAAGGTCATCTCTAATTTTTGTCACACCATGGGGACGTGGATTGGCGGCTAACGCAACAATGCGTTCGTCAATGCGGATGAAATCCGCACGAGAAAGCCTGCTCAGTGATCTCTCTGCACGCGGCCTGATTATAACGGAGTAATCAGGCATCGGAGGCAAGGCGTTCGGCCCTGTACTCGCTATAGGGTCTGGTGTCTGAGTAGCCGTAGGCCTTGCGGTGCGCCAGCACCTCCTCCGCGATGGCTATGTCATCAAGGAGGTCTTCCTGGTCTTCCTCATCTGATACGTCCGGCGGTTGCGGGTCAGGCGATCCCTTTGGCGCGCTGTCCGTGTGCGCCGTCAGCGCGTCTTCGGGCAGAGACTTGTCCTTAGTCGTGTCGTTGTCGCTGGGAGCAGCCATGCGTGTTTCTCCAAGTGTGCCCCTCTGTATGTCCCAAGAATACGCAGGCCGACGAGCAATCGTCAATCCACTCGTGTCGCCCTGGCGTCAGCCTGCATTCGATTGCGCAGTGGGGTACACTATGCCAATTCCAGCTATGTGGGGGTCTGTGATGGCTACGTTCAAGGTTGTGGCGCAGAAGCCGCCGGTGCCGACGCCCATGCAGCCCGGCGATTTCGACCTGGAGATGGAGGCGCTCGCGCCCATTGGGGCGGAAATTGTGGAGCTGGCCGCTGCGACGGAGGACGAGTTCATCGAGGGGGCGCGGGACGCCGACGCGGTGATGGCCCGGGGCCGGCGCATGACCAAGAAGATCATCGACAGCCTGGAGCGGTGCAAGGTCATCGCGCTGGGGAGCGTCGGGGCGGACTCGGTGGACGTCGAGGCGGCGACGGCGCGGAACATCCCCGTGACCAACTGCCCGGACACCTTCATCGAGGAGGTGGCCGACCACACGATGATGCTGATGCTGGCGACGTTCCGACGGCTGACGACGATGGACCGCATGGTGCGGGAGTCGCGGTGGCGCGAGGGGCGGCCGCTGCTGTCGGAGTTCCCGCGGCTGATGGGGCAGACGCTGGGGTTCATCGGCTTCGGGCACGTGCCGCGGGCGACGGCGCTTCGGGCGGCGCCGTTCGGGGTGCGGATGCTGGCCTACGACCCGTACATCGAGGAGCTGGTGATGAGCGGGTACGGCGTCGAGCCCGTCGGGCTGATGGAGCTGCTGGAGAAATCAGACATCGTGTCGATGCACGCGCCGGCGACGCCGGAGGCCGAGGGGATGCTGCGGGAGCACCACTTCCGCGCGATGAAGCCGACGGCGCTGTTCATCAACAACGGCCGAGGCCCCACGGTCCACGAGGAGGCGCTCATCCAGGCGCTGCAGGAGGGGTGGATCGCGGGCGCGGGGCTGGACGTGCTGGAAAAGGAGCCGCCGGACCCGGAGAACCCGCTCTTGCACATGGACAACGTCATCCTGACGCCGCACGTGGCGTCGGCGTCGGCGCGGATGGCGCCGGAATCGCGGCGGCGCGTGGGGACGGAGATCGCTCTGGTGCTGACGGGGCGGTGGCCGAAGTCGTGCGTGAATCCGTCGGTGCTGGAGAAGACCGATCTGCGGCGGTGGCAGCCGTACTCGATGGAGCGCGGGCCGGGGTCTTAGCGCGCCGTGCCCTTCGACAGGCTCAGGGCGAGCGGAGGGGGAGCGGCTCAGGACAGGCCCTTCGACAAGCTCAGGGCGAACGGAGGGGAGAGGCTTGGCGAGCGTTGCGGTGCCCACCGGCATCCAAGACGTCACGGCGGAGTGGCTGACGTCCGCGCTGCGCGAGGGTGGGCTCGACGTGCGGGTGGCTGCGCTCTCGGCCGAGAGCATCGGCGAGGGCGCGGGGGTGAACGGGCTGACCAGCCGCGTGCGCGTGGAGTACGAGTCGGGCAGCGACGACGGGCCCGCGTCGTTTGTGCTGAAGCTGCCGCCTACCCACCCGGCGAGCAAGGAGATCGGCCTGCGACTGGGGTTCTACGAGAACGAGATCCGCTTCTACGATGAGCTTGCGGAGAACGTGTCCGTCAACCTGCCCCGCCACTACTACACTGGCATGAACAAGGAGCGGCACGACTACGCGCTGCTGCTGGAGGACATGGCGCCGGCGCAGCCCGGCGACGACATCGCGAGCTGCTCGTGGGAGGCGGCGGCGGCCATCGTCGACGAGTTGCCCAAGCTGCACGTGCCGTGGTGGAACAGCGAGCTGCTGCCGACGCTGGAGTGGCTGCCCGTCGGCGAGCCGAACATCGAGGCGGCCAACCAGCGCTTTCAGGAAACGCTGTTTCCCGCAACGATGAACAACTACGGCGACACGATTTCGCCGACGGCTTACAGGGTTGCTGAGAAGTACTCGCGAGGGCTAGTGCACATCGTGCGGCAGATGACGGCGGCGCCGTACACGCTGACGCACAGCGACTACCGGCTCGTCAACATGCTCCTCGGAGGGACGGACGGCGAGCTGCGGGTGACGGTGCTGGACTGGCAGCGGGTTGCGCTGGGCAAGGGGCCCATCGACGTGGCCTTCTTCTGCGTGCTGAGCCTGGCGCCAGAGACGAGGCGGGCCTGGCAGTGGGAGCTTGTGGAGCGGTACCACGCGGGGCTGGTGGAGCAGGGCGTGCGCGACTATAGCCTGGAGGAGTGCAGGCGAGACTACCGGCTGTGCGCCTTCGCGCCGACACGCATTGCGCTGGCGCACGGGTCGCGGCCGCCCGAGCAGCTCGACGGCGAGGCGGGCCGGCTGCTGCAGGCGACGCTGATGGCGCGGGCGGCGGCGGCGATGGAGGATCTCGACATGGAGGAGTTTTTGTAGGGGGCGGGGCGCCCTTCGACAAGCTCAGGGCGAACGGTTTGCGGGAAGGCTTGGGAGGTTGATTGATGGCGGACGTGGCGGTGCCGGGAGGGTTGACGGACATAACGGCTGAGTGGATGACGGCGGTGCTCCGGGGGCGGGGGCTGGACGTGGAGGTTGCGTCCGTGACACCGGAGGTGGGCGCGGAGGGGTCGGGGGTAAACGGCATCACTTGCCGGCTGTTCATCGAGTATGCGCGCGGGGGTGAGGGCGCGCCATCATCGCTCGTCGTCAAGCTGCCGTCCACGTCGGCGACGATCAAGGGCGTGGCCATCCGGCAGCGGTTCTACCACAACGAAATCTACTTCTACGACGACTTCGCGGACAAGGTGACGGTCAACATTCCCGGCTACTACTACGGGGGAATCGACGACGAGCGGCAGAACTACGCGCTGCTTATGCAGGACATGACGCCAGCCGTCGTCGGGGACGACATCGGGAGCTGCTCGAAGGAGGAGGCGGTGCTGGCGGTGCGGGAGATCCCCAAACTGCACGCGCCGTGGTGGGAGCACCCCGGCCTCGACTCGTTCGCGTGGCTACCGGTGGGGGAGCCGAACCTGGAGGTCGCCGACGCTCGCTTCGCGAACGAGGTGCTGCCGGGCGTCATGCGCAACTACGGCGACACGCTATCGCCCACGGTGCGGGGCATCGTAGAGCGGTACTGCTCCAACTTCACCGAGACCATCATGAAGATGTGCAGCAGCCCTCGGACGCTGACGCACAGCGATTACCGCCTGACCAACATGCTCTTCGGCGGGCCGCCGGACGCGCGGGAGATCACGGTCGTCGACTGGCAGCGGGTAGCGATTGCGCGAGGGCCGATCGACGTGGCGTTCTTCGCGGTGCTGAGCCTGACGACGGAGCTGCGGCGGGCGTGGGAGCGGGAGCTGGTGGAGCAGTACCACGACGCGCTGATGGCGGAGGGCGTGAAGGGGTACTCGCTGGACGAGTGCTGGCGGGACTACCGGCTGTGCGCCATCGGGCCGTCGCGGATCACGCTGTCGTTCTCGGCGCGGCCGCGGGAGGACATGGGTGGCGCGCACCTGCTGGCGCTGCAGCAGACGCTGATCTCGCGGGTGTCGGCGGCGATGGAGGACTTGGACATGGAGGAGTTTGTGTAGGTCTGGCGGGCCCAGAATCGGAGGAATTAGCGCTCCATGACGAACAGTGGCTGTGAACAGGTTGACCTTATCCTTGTTGGCTGTGTCGCGAGCAAGAGCCATCATACTAGTCCTGCACGTGACATCTACACGTCACCCCTCTGGAAAGGTCGGAGGGCGTATGCGGAGTTGCACGGTTGCCCCTGGTACATTCTCAGTGCCAAGCACGGGCTCTTGGCCCCTGATACCTGGATTGAGCCATATGATCTGGCGTTGGCCAGTCTCTCTGCCGCTAAGCGTCGTGAGTGGTCGCTGGGAGTCTTGACTGACCTTGCGGCACAGATTCCAACACTGGACGGAAAGACCATTGAAATTCACGCGGGCAAGCCTTACGTGGAGTTTGGCTTGGAGAAGGGCCTTCGCAACGCCGGCGCAGTTGTTCGCCGGCCACTAGAACATGTAGTGGGCACAGGCGGGCAAATTGCCTGGTATCAAGAATATGTGGCTTCGTATCCTCGCAGGAGTTGAGGGGATACAAGATGCGTGTGCCGGACATTCGACATGCGGCCGTCGTGGCCAAGGCAATCGCTGACGACTTCTACGATGACCGGCTAGACCTGTCCGCCAGGGATGTGGCGCCGGGCAGCACATGGTCGCGAATTCCGGAAGTGGAATGCGTAACGCGACTGGGCAATACTGGCGCTTCTCCCCGTGCCATACGCCTGTTCCTGACATTTGTTGCAGCCATGGACCGTGCCCGTGACGCCACGCGTCTTTGGAATAACGGGATCGAGCTGTTTCAAGCCCACCCGGAGTTCTTTGAACCCTCTGAGGCATCAGCGATCCCTCTGTCCATGCTCCGCGCGTGGTTGTCCCAATATGGAGTGAGCCAGCGTCACGGCCCGGATTCCTCCGCTTGGCACACTATAGCCCGCAGCCTTGCGGTAGAAGGAAACCCCGTCAGTAGAGTAGTGGATTCCGGCGTCGGGAACGCTGGAGAACTGCTCAGCTACTTGCGTACCAGTTACATGGGTCAATACCGGTTTCCCTTCCTTAGGGGTCCAAAGATTGGGCCAATGTGGGTGCGTATGCTTGTCGCTCCGGGCGGGGCGACGATTGACGACATAGGCACTATCCCTGTCGCGGTGGACGTGCATGTCCGCCGTGTTACGCGAAACCTCGGAGTCGTGGACACTCTGGATATGGCAGAAGACAAGGCCAGACAAGTGATTCAGGACACTTGGCTTGCTGGCGTAGCCGCAACGAGCATAGGTGGTCCGCGCGGAGTAGCGGGTACATGTGCAGCGCTTGACCCGGCCCTATGGTTTTTCGGGAAGTTTGGGTGCAGCCACTGTGAGAACGCTCCACAGCCGGTACCCATTGGTCGTGCGTGCAACCACTGCCAGCTTCGCGTTTCGGCCTGAGGTATGCAGGAACGACAGTGACGGTGCGCCCTTCGACAAGCTCAGGGCGAACGGGGTCAGTCCGCGGCGAGGACTATGGTGCCGGTGGAGGAGAGGAGGCCGCCGGTGCCGTTGACGAGGGCGAGCTTTGGGTTGTCGAGCTGGCGGTCGCCGGCTTCGCCTCGGAGCTGGCGGACGGCCTCGATGATGAGGAAGATGCCGTACATGCCGGGGTGGGTGTAGCTGAGGCCGCCGCCGCTGGTGTTCAGCGGGAAATCGCCGCCGGGGGCCGTGCGCTGGCCCGCCACGAAGTCGGGGCCTTCTCCGGGGCCGCAGAAGCCTAGCCCCTCGAGCGTGACGAGCGTGGTGTAGGTGAAGGAATCGTAGACCATGGTCAGGTCTATGTCGTCGTGTGTGACGCCGGCGGCCTGCAGGGCGGCGGGGCCGGTGACGCGGGAGACCGTCGAGGTGAGGTCCGGCATCTGACTGACGATGGCGTGGTCGTGGCTCTCGGCGCCGGAGAGGACCCAGACGGGCGGCTTGCGCAGGTCGCGGGCCCGCTCGGCTGACGTGACGACGACGGACGCGCCGGCGTCGGTGACGAGGCAGCAATCGAGCAGGTGGAAGGGCCATACGATCCAGCGCGAGTCGTGGTAGTCGTCGAAGGACATGGGGTCGCGCATCATGGCCTTGGGGTTGAGCTGGGCCCACTTGCGCGTCGACACGGCGATTTCGGCGAGGGCCTGGCGCGTGCGGTCCTCGCCGTACTGGTGCATGTAGCGGGTGCAGGCGAGGGCGTAGTTGACGGGCGGGCCGATGAGGCCGAAGGGCGACTCGTACTGCTGGCCGGGCACGTTGGGCTCGGCGAACCCACCGCCACCGCCGGCGCCTCGAAGGCGCATGCTGCGGCCGGCCTGGCCGTGGGTGATGAGGGCGACCTCACAGTAGCCGGCGTTGATGGCCGCCATGGCGTGGGCGACGTGGATGACGAAGGACGAGCCGCCGACGGCCGTCGTATCCGTGTAGTGCGGGCGGATGCCGAGGTACTCGCCGGTGGCGAGGGTGGAGAAGCCCGCCGTGAAGAGGCCGTCGACGTCGCTCTTGGAGAGGCCGGCGTCCTCGAGGGCGTTGTGGGCGGCCTCGGCGTGGTGTTGCAGGGCGGACTTGTGCTCGACGACCCCGATCTCGTCGGACTCGGCGGCGCCGACTATGGCGACGGTGCGGCGGAGGTCAGGCATGGGTGCGCTCCTTGGTCTCAGCGCCCTTCGACAAGCTCAGGGCGAACGGGTCTTCTGTTGGGCCTCCTGGATTCCCGCCTGCGCGGGAATGACGAGTTGGGAGCTTGGGGCAATGGTTCATTAGGGTTAGGCGCCGTAGAACTCTTTGAGGTCCGGGGAGACGGTGAGTTTGGCCTCAGTTAGCTCCTGCACTTCTTCCGGGGTGAAGCCGGGGGCGATCTCCCGCAGCAGGAAGCCGTCGGGCGTAATGTCGAAAAGGCCGAGGTCCGTGACGACACGGGAGACGACGTTGACGGCGGTGACGGGGAGTTTGCAACGCTTGAGGAGACGCGGCTGGCCGTCGCGGGTGGTGTGCTCGAGGGCGAGCCAGACGCGCTT
>JAPPNT010000048.1 GCA_028873745.1 Chloroflexota bacterium
CGTTAAGGTAGGGGTCGAGCTTCTGAACGGAGACGGAGAGACCTGCGCTTTTGAGTATCCGCGCTATCGATGCGACGCTGATGCCCTTCCCGACGGAACTGACCACGCCGCCAGTGACAAATATGTATTTCGTCATACGGGGCAGCCGCTTTCTCCCGGCTTGTGAATGGCGAATAACTAGAGAAGCTCGGCAGGTGCTGCGTGGAAACCAGTGGGCTGCGGGTGGGGAAGCCGTCGTCCCCAACCCAGGGGACCCTTGGCCGGTACGAACGTTTCCGTACCACGACAAACAGTACGGGCTACGAAATTGTTTGTCAAGTGGCCTTTGGTGGGGTGTGCAGGCAAGTTTTTTCCAACGTCGCCGCCCGCGCACACTCCGCTAAACCCGCCCAAAACCCTCGTTGACCTCATGCTGACGCTTCTCTAGAATACCGCCTTGGGCAAACCTGAAACCGGGAGGGACCATGAACTCTGGGATCATTGGCAAGATAGAGAAGGCCAAGCGGTACGCCCAGGACCCCGGGCGCATCACACTCCTGAAGTTCACAGTCCTCTTCCACGGCGACCACTCAGACCACACCCTCACCTACGACGGCGGCGCATGGCATTGCGAGTGCTCGTTCTTCGCCACCCACAACACCTGCAGCCACACCATGGCCGTCGACGCGCAGCTTGGCGGCATGATCCCGGCGGAGTTCTCGGCGAGGTAAAGCGACAGTTCCCGTTCGCCTCGAAGGAAATCGAACGACGGCTACTCCTCAAACCGCTGGAGCACCAGGCACGCGTTCTGCCCCCCGAACCCGAAGCTGTTCGAGAGCACTGCCCGCACGTCCGCCTGCCGCGCTACGTTGGGCACGTAGTCCAGGTCGCAGGCGGGGTCCGGGTCCGCGTAGTTGATCGTCGGGTGGATGAGCCCGGTCTGGATCGACTTCACGGCCGCGACGGCCTCCACCGCGCCCGCCGCGCCCAGCGCGTGCCCGATCATCGACATGGAGGAGCTGATGGGTACCTTGTACGCCCGATCGCCGAACACCTGCTTAATCGCCAGCGTCTCCACCGCGTCGTTCAGCGGCGTCGACGTGCCGTGCGCGTTGATGTAGTCGATGTCCTCCGTCGTGACGCCCGCGTCGGCGAGGGCCCATCGCATCGCTCGCGCCGCCCCGTCGCCGTTGTCGTCCGGGTGCACCGGGTGGAACGCGTCCGAGGACACGCCGTAGCCGGAGACCTCTGCGATGATGTTCGCGCCGCGGCCCAGCGCGTGTTCCAGCTCCTCCAGCACCAGCGCGCCCGCGCCCTCGCTCGGCACGAAGCCGTCGCGGTTGGCGTCGAACGGGCGGCTAGCCCGCGACGGGTCCTCGTTGCTGGACGAGAGCGCCTTGATGACGCTGAACCCGCCCAGCGCCAGCTCGCAGATGCCCGCCTCCGTGCCGCCGCTGACGACGACCTTCGCCGCGCCGCGCCGGATGACCTCGGCCGCCTCGCCGATGGCCTGCGTGCCCGCCGCGCAAGCGGTAATGACGGTGTTCGTGTAGCCCTTGAGCCCCAGGATGCGGCTGACCTGCGCCGCGGCCATGTTGGGCAGGATCATCGGGATGAAGAACGGCGACTCCTTCATGCCGCCGCGCTCGAACAGCACCTTGGCCTGCTCCTGCGTGACGGGCATGCCGCCGTTGCCGTTGCCCAGCAGCACGCCGGCGGTGTCCGGGTCCATGTTCGATTCGTTCAGCCCCGCCTGCTCCATCGCCCGCACCGCCGACGCGACGGCCATCTGCGAGAACCGCGCCATGCGACGCGCCTCGCGCCCGTCGATGTAGCTCGCCGGGTCGAAGCCGCTGACCTCGCCCGCGATGCGGCAGGGGAAGCCCGTCGGGTCGGCCAGCGTCATCGGCCCAATGCCGGACCGGCCCTGCACCAGCGCGTCCCAGTACTCCTCCACCGTTTCGCCCAGCGGGCTGATGACTCCCATGCCCGTTATGACAACTCGCTTCCGCTCCGCCACCGTTTACCTCACACGAGAAGAAAATCGAACGTCCTGAAACTCAGGATACTCCTCCGGCGGGGTGCCAAAGAGGCACTCCCGCACTTCGACCGCCGTGAAGAGCGACCCGGTCGCCAGCACCAGGTCCTCGGACCCCGCCAGCGCCTTTGCCTGTTCGAACCCCTCGGCGACGCTGCCGCCCCACTGCGCGCGCATGCCGGCGCCTCGGAACTCGTCCATCAGCGTGTCCATCGCCACCGCGCGCGGGTGCCGCGACGCCGTCACGACGACGGCCTCCGGCTCGAGCGCCGCCAGCGCCCGGACGATGCCCCGCAGGTCGTGCCCCAGCGATGCCCCGAATAGCAGCACGCGCCGCCGCCCGCCAAAGTACCGGTCGACGGCCTCCACCAGCTTCTCAGCCGAGTACGGGTTGTGCGCGCCGTCGGCGACGATCAGCGGGCTCTCGGCGAGCACCTCCAGCCGCGCCGGCCACCGCACCTTCGCGAGCCCGTCCAGCGTCGATTCTCGTGACACAGCGTGGCCGCGAGCCGCCAGCGCCTCAGCCGCCGCGATGGCGCACACAGCGTTTTCGACCTGGTGCTCGCCCAGGAGGGGCAGCCACCCGTCCCACGGGCCGCCCGGCCCCTCGGCGTGGAAGGACTGCCCGCGCAGGTCGAAGTCGGTGACACGCGCCTCGTAGGCGTCGCCCGTCCGCACCAGCTCGGCGCCGGCTCGCGCGCACGCCGCCTCGAGCTCCGCGATGACGCCCGGCGTCTGCGGCGCCGTGACGACCGTCGCGCCCGGCTTGATGATGCCGCCCTTGTCCCGCGCGATCTCCTCGACGGTGTCGCCCAGGATCTTTGTGTGGTCTAGGCTGATTGAGGTGATGACGCACACCTCCGGCGTCTCCACCGTGTTGGTGGCGTCCAGCGTCCCGCCCATCCCCACCTCGAGCACTTGCCAGTCGAGCTTCCGCGACGCGAAGGCGTGGAAGGCCATCGCCGTCAACGTCTCGAAGGTGGTGACGCCGTCCGGAATCAACGCCTCGACGGAGGGCCACACGGCCTCCACCGTCGCGGCGAACTCGTCCTCGGACAGCGGCTCGCCGTTCACCTGGATCCGCTCGCGCATGGTGTGCAGGTGCGGCGACGTGTACAGCCCGACGGTATAGCCGCTCGCCCGCAAGACGGACGCGATCATCGCTGAGGTGCTGCCCTTGCCCTTGGTGCCCGTCACGTGCACCGTCGGCGTCGAGAGGTGCGGGCGGCCCAGCGCGTCGAGCAGCGCGTGCATGCGGCCAAGGTCGTAGCGGGGTCGGACGCCCGGCGGCTCAACCATGCGTTCAAGGTCGGCCAGGCCCAGGACATGGCGCAAAGCGCTTGTGTAGTCCAATTGTGCTCCTCACGGACGCCAGGGTTGCAGAAGCGTGAACCGTGGACGTTTGTGGGGTTGAAGCCGCGGCAATTCGTGACTGTCACGGCAACTTTTGTAGCTATCACAGGCTACCAAAGCGCCGCCCCATCGTCAACGCGGGCTGCGCCTTGCGAAACTGCTTGCACAGCCACCCCATTTCCCCTAGCCTAACCCCCCGGAGGTGGCCCCTTGACCGACACTGACCTCGCGTTCACCCCTGCGTGGCGACTGCGGCAGCTCATCGACGGCAAGCAGCTCTCCCCCGTAGAGCTCACCACGCACCTGCTTGAGCGCATCAACGCGCTGAACCCGAAGCTCAACGCATTCCTCACCGTTGCCGCCGACGAGGCCCTCGCCGCCGCCCGTAGCGCCGTGGAGCAGTCCGCGCGAGGGGAACCAGGCGGGCCCCAGCACGGTATCCCCGTGCCCATCAAGGACCTCAGCCGCACCGCCGGCATCCGCACCACCCGCGGCTCCCTCATCTTCAAGGACGATGTCCCGGACGCCGACGACATGGTCGTCTCGAGCATCAAGGGCGCGGGCGGCATCGTCATAGGCAAGACCAACACGCCGGAGTTCGGCCACCGCGGCACCACCGAAAACCTCCTCGGCGACCCGTGCTGCAACCCGTGGGACCTCGATCGCACGTCCGGCGGCTCGAGCGGGGGGGCAGCGGCGGCCGTTGCGTCGGGCCTCTCCCCCGTCGCGCAGGGCAGCGACGGCGGCGGCTCCATTCGCGTGCCCGCCAACTACTGCGGCGTCTTCGGCCTCAAACCCTCGCGCGGACGTATCCCCGCGCCCTACGGCGGCAGCGGCGGCTGGAACGTCTTCGGTACGTCGGGGACGCTAACACGCGATGTCCGGGACGCCGCCGTGATGCTGAACGTCATGTCGGGCCCGTACCCGGAGAACCCCATGTCCATCCTCGACGCCCCGCCCGACTTCACCGAGGGCCTGGGAGACGGCGTCCGCGGCCTCCGCGTCGCCTACGCCCCCAGCATCGGCCGCATGCCCGTCGACGCCGAGGTCCGCGCCGTCGTGCGCGAGGCAGCGTCCCTGCTCGCCGACATGGGCGCCGAGGTCGACGAGATCGACCCCGACGTGGACGGCCTGACGCTCCGGGAGAGCTTCCGCAAGATCTTCGTCAGCGACATGTCCGCCGGGCTGGGCGCGCTCCTGAAGACCTACCCCGATCTGCTCATGCCGACGATGCGCGAGTACCTGGAGCTTGCGACGACGTGGACCGTCGCCGACTTGGCCAAGGCGCTGCGGGACATGGAGCGCTTCAAGGGCCTGATGCGCGACGTCTTCCTCACCCACGACCTGCTGCTCAGCCCCGTCAATGCCGTGCCTGCCTTCCCCATCGAGGGCTGGCCGGACACCATCGATGGGCAGCCGGTCGAGCCCCGCTGGGGGTTCACGCCCTTTTGCTACCTCTACAACATGACCGGCCAGCCCGCCGCCAGCGTCCCCTACGGCTTCTCCGCCGGCGGCCTGCCCATCGGGGTCCAGCTCGTCGCCCGCCACGCCGACGAGGCCACCCTTCTCCGCGCCTCAGCCGCCATCGAGGCCGCGCACCCCTGGTCCCAACATCGCCCGCCCGTCAGCTAGACGCGCCCCCGTTCGTCCTGAGCCTGTCGAAGCCTGTCCTGAGGTTCTCGAAGGGGCCGCACTTCCTCGCGCCTCCCGACCGCCGCCAGCAGCGACGCTACCGTCGCGCCGATCGTTGGGTGCACCACGTCCCCCGCGATGTCCGCCAGCGGGACGAGCACGAACGCCCGCTCCGCCATGCGTGGGTGCGGGATGACGAGGTCCGCCTCCTCCACTACTGCGTCACCGTACAGGATTATGTCCACGTCAATCTCTCGCGGCCCGTGAAGAAACGTCGGCGTGCGTCCCACCGACGCCTCGACGGCCTTGACCGCCGCAAGCAACTCACGCGGCGACATCTCCGTCTCAACGCGGCAGACGGCGTTCAGGAACGGCGGCTGCTCCGCGTAGCCGACGGGCTCCGTCTCGTACACGGGGGAGACCTCCAGCACGCGGACGCCGTGCTCCGGCAGCAGTGCCAGCGCCCGCGAGAGGTTCGCCGCGCGGTCGCCCACGTTGCTCCCGAGCGCCAGGTACGCGACGGTCACGGCGCCGGCCCCCAGCCGCGCACGATGGCGTCGCTCATGCGGGCCACGCGCGCCATTGCCTGCACGTCGTGCACGCGGACGATGTCGGCGCCGTTCGCGATTGCCAGCGCCACCGCTGCCGCCGTCCCCTCCACGCGCTCCCCCGGCGGCAGCCCGCCCAGCACCGTCCCGATGGTCGACTTACGCGAAACTCCCACGAGCACCGGCAGCCCCAGCGCGTCGCGGATCTCCCGCAGCCGCCGCACCAGCTCAAGGTTCTGCGCCGGCGTCTTCCCGAACCCGAACCCCGGGTCCACGATGACCCGCTCGCGGGCCACGCCCCGCGCCGTCGCCTCGGCGACGCTTGCGCGCAGGCTCGCGATAACGTCGGGGATGAGGTCGCCGTACTCCGTGCCGAGCTGGTTGTGCATGAGTACGATGGGCACGTCCGCCTCCGCCGCCACGTTCGCCAGCGCCGGGTCGCGCTGCAGCCCCCACACGTCGTTGATCAGCGACGCCCCCGCCGCGACGGCCTGCCGAGCCACCTCCGCCTTCGTCGTGTCGACGCTGACCGGGACGCCCAGCCTGCCGCGCAGTCCCTCGATGACCGGCAGCACCCGCGCCAGCTCCTCGTCGAGCGGCACCGCCGCCGCTCCTTCGCCGTATACCGAGCCCGGCGGCCGCGACGACTCGCCGCCCACGTCGACGATGTCCGCGCCCTGCGCCTCGAAGTCGAGCGCCTGCCGAACTGCCGCGTCCACGTCGCCGCCGAGCCCGTCGCCCGAGAACGAGTCCGGCGTCGCGTTGACGATGCCCATGACATACGTGCGGCTGCCCCACTCGAACCGCCGCTCGCCAATGTCCATCGCGCCGGAAACGGCCTCGCCGCCGCTCACGCCCGCCCTCCGTCAAGAAGTCTCGTCATGCTACCACCCGCCGTTCGTCCTGAGCCCCCCGTTTTTCCGGCGGAAGCCGGAATCCAGAGCGCCGCGCCCAACGGACATCGCTGCACCCGCACAGACTCCCCCCGTTCGCCATGAGCCCCCTACTCCCCGTTTTTCCGGCGGAAACCGGAATCCAGAGCGCCTCCCCCAATGGCCATCGCCACTCCCAATCCGTTCGCCCTGAGCCTGTCGAAGGGCGCCCCGGCCGGACGCCCCCGACGCAACAAAAAGCACCGCTCGCCCCAACGGCCGTGCCGTCGGAACGAGCGGCGCTCGCGTCTCGAATGTTCGCGGCTAGTCGTCGCCCCGGCCGGCCGAGGCCCGCTCCAGAAGCCGCTCCACGGACTGCCCCAGCAGCAGCCGCCCCAGCCGCTTGTGGCCCAACTCGTAGTAGTGGCGGCTCCACCACTGCTTCACGTCGTTGGCGGACTCCAACTCGTCCAGCTCGTCCGCCGCCGCTTGAATTTTTGTCTCCAGGTCTTCCGCATTTCGTGTCGTCATCTGGTTTGCTCCCGTACTCCCGTTCAGTGCTAGTTCTGGCGGTTGCGCATGACGTCGATGAGCTCCCGCACCGCGTCCGCCGAGCGCTCCAGCGCTGCCTGCTCGCCGTCCGTCAGCGACAGCGTGATGACCTCCTCGACGCCCGCCGCGCCGAGCTTCACTGGGACGCCGACGCACAGCCCCTCGATGCCGTACTCGCCCTGCAGCTTCACACAGCACGGCAGGATCTGCTTCCGGTCGAACAGGATCGATTCGACCATCTGCGCCACCGACGCCGCCGGCGCGTAGAAGGCGCTGCCCGTCTTCAGCAGCGAGACGATCTCGCCGCCGCCGTCCTGCGTGCGCTTCACGATGGCGTCCAGCCGGTCCTTGGGGATGAGGTCCCCCACAGGGATGCCGCCGACGTTGGTCGCGCCGACGAGCGGCACCATCGTGTCGCCGTGGCCGCCCAGCACGTAGGCGTGCACGTCCTGCACGGACACCTGCAGTTCCGCGGCGAGGAACGTCCGGAAGCGCGCCGTGTCCAGGATGCCCGCCATGCCGAAGACCTGCTCGCGGGGCTTGCCCGACACTTCCAGCGCGTGTTGTGTCATCGCGTCCAGCGGGTTCGTCACCGTGACGACGATGCCGTCCGGCGAGTGCTCCACCACCTGCTTGATGACGCTGCCGACGATGTCCATGTTCGTGTACAGCAGGTCGTCGCGGCTCATGCCCGGCTTCCGCGCGATGCCCGACGTCACCACCGTCACGTCCGAGCCCGCCGTCTCCGCGTAGTCGTTCGTGCCGATGACCGAGGCGTCGGACCCGACGACCGGCCCCGACTCCAGCATGTCCAGCGCCTTCCCCTGCGGCAGCCCCTCGACGATGTCGACGAGCACCACGTCGGCGTACCCGCGGTCAAAGATGCGCTGCGCCGTGGTCGCGCCCACGTTGCCCGCCCCGACAACCGTAACCTTTTTGCGTGCCATGACTCTCCCTTTGCTTGTCTGTTTCGCAGCTCTGCGCGCACACCGTCACGCCCGCTTGTGCGGGAGTCTCGTTGAGCGTGCGCACCCCTCTGCGGCTAGTTGCCGTGCACGTACGTCTGCCAGCGGTCGCCGACCTTGTCGTCCTCGACCGTGGACATGATGTAGTCGCCGAACTCCGCGGCGGTCGCGCCCGTGCTGCGGCCCGTCATCACGATCTCGCGCTCGTACTGGCCGCAGATGTCCAGCGCCTGGTGCAGCCGCTGGCCCAGGTCCGGGAAGCCGATGTGCTCCATCAGCATCGCGCCCGCCCGCAGCATGGAGCTCGGGTCGGCGTACTGCGCCCGGTTCTCCTGCACCATCCGCGGCGCGCTGCCGTGGATCGCCTCGAACATCGAGTACTGCATGCCGAGGTTCGCGCTGCCGGCCGTGCCGACGCCGCCCTGGATCTGGCCGGCCTCGTCCGTGAGAATGTCGCCGTACAGGTTCGGCATGACCAGCACCTGGAACTCGTTCCGCCGCGCCGGGTCCAGCAGCTTGGCCGTCATGATGTCGATGTACCACGCGTCCATCTCGATGCCCGGGTAGCTCTTGGCGATGTCCTGCGCCAGGTTCAGGAAGTTGCCGTCCGTCGTCTTGACGACGTTCGCCTTGGTCACCGCCGTCACCCGCGTCTTGCCCGTGCGCTTGGCGTACTCGAACGCCGCCTCGATGATGCGCTGCGAGCCGGGCCGCGTGATGACCCGGAAGTCGATGGCCAGGTCGCTGTCCACGTTGATGCCCTGGCTGCCGACGGCGTACATGTCCTCCGTGTTCTCGCGGAAGAACGTCCAGTCGATGCCCTCGGCCGGGATGCGCACGGGCCGCACGTTCGCAAAGAGGTCCAGCTCCTTGCGCATGGACACGTTGGCGCTCTCAAGGTTGGGCCAGCCGTCGCCCTGCTCGGGGGTGTGGGTCGGGCCCTTCAGCGTGACGTGGCACTCCTTGATCTCCTCCAGCACGTCGTCCGGGATCGACTTCAGGTGCGACGCCCGGTTCTCGATCGTGAGGCCCTCGATGACGCGGAAGTTCACCTTGCCAGACGCCACCTGTTCGCGCAGCAGGTACTCCAGCACGCGCTGCGCCTCCGCCGCGATGTACGGCCCGATGCCGTCGCCGCCCATCACGCCGACCTCGATTGTCGGCACTGACGAGAAGTCGACCGCGGGCGCCGCCGACTTCAGCCGCTCCACGCGTTCCAACTGCTGCTCCAACACCACGCCGAAGTGCTCCTTGGCTGCCTGAATTGCCTGGGTGTCAACCATCCCTTTCCTCCTTGCGGTCCCGCCCCCGGAGGGGCGCCCGCGCACTGTTGCTATTTTCCTGCTCCCTACCCGTTCGCCCTGAGCCCGTCGAAGGGCCGGTGCACCGGGACTACTCCGTCGAGATCACCGCCAGCACGTCTCCCCTCCCGACGCGGGCGCCGGCCTGCTGCGGCAGGCGCGTAACGACCCCTGCGACGGGCGCGGGGAGGGTGTTCTCCATCTTCATCGCTTCCAGCACGACGACCGTCTCGCCGGCGGCCACGCGCTGTGATTCCGAAACAGTATAGCGCACGACCGTCCCCGGCATGGGCGCCGTCAGCATCCGCTCCCCCGGCGCCGCCTGCGCAGCAGGCGCTGCTTCAGGCGTGGGCGCCGTTTGTGCGGCGGGCGCAGCCTGTGGCCGGGGCGCCGGAGCCGGTCGAGCCGGCGCGGGCGCTGCCGCCGCAGGAGCCTCAATCTCCGCTCGCCCTGAGCCTGTCGAAGCCTGTCCTGAGGCGCTCGAAGGGGGGCCTCCCGCCGGGGACACCGTCACGCTGAACGAGCGCCCGTCCACCGTGACCTGCGTCGCCCCCGGCTCCGTTCGCCCTGAGCCTGTCGAAGCCTGCCCTGAGGTGCTCGAATGGGGGTCCCCCTCCGTCACCGTCACCGACAGCTCCGCGCCGTCGACGACGACGTCGTACGTGCGAGACTCGGCCTGCTCCGATGCGCTCACAGCGGGATGTTCCCGTGCTTCTTCGGTGGCAGGTTGTCCCGCTTGTCCCGAAGCATCTCGAAGCTGCGGATCACCCGCATCCGCGTCTCCGCCGGGTCGATGACGTCGTCGATGAACCCGCGCGACGCCGCCACGTACGGGTTGGCGGTCAGGTCGCGGTACTCCTGCACCAGCCGCGCCCGCTCGGCGTCCTGGTCCTCGGCGTTGCGGATGGCCTCGCGGTGGATGACGTTCACCGCGCCCAAGGGTCCCATGACGGCGATCTCCGCCGAGGGCCACGCGTAATTCACGTCTGTCCGCAGGTGCTTGCTGCCCATGACGATGTAGCCGCCGCCGTAGGCCTTGCGCGTCAGCACGCTCACCTTGGGCACGGTGGCCTCGGCGTAGGCGTAGATGAGCTTGGCCCCGTGCTTGATGATGCCCCCGTACTCCTGTTCCGTTCCCGGCAGGAACCCCGGCACGTCGATGAACGTCAGGATGGGCACGTTGAAGGCGTCGCAGAAGCGCACGAAGCGCGCGGCCTTCAGCGACGCGCTGATGTCGAGCGACCCCGCCAGGTGCGCCGGCTGCTGCCCGACGACCCCCACCGTGTGCCCGTCCATCCGCCCGAAGCCGACGACGATGTTCTGCGCGTTCTCCGGCTGCACTTCCATGAAGTCCCCGCCGTCGACGACCGCGTAGATGACGTCCTTCATGTCGTAGGGCTGGTTTTCCCCGTCCGGCACGATGCTGCGAAGCGTCTCGCACAGCCGGTTCGGGTCGTCGCCGCAGTCCCGCCACGGCGGGTCCTCCGCGTTGCTGGACGGCAGGTAGTCCAGCAGCCGCCGCACCTGCGCGATGCACTCCGCGTCGTTGGCGTAGGCGAAGTGCGCCACGCCGCTGATGGCCGTGTGCGCGTGCGCCCCGCCCAGCTCCTCGTGGGTGACCTCCTCGCCGGTAACGGCCTTGATGACGTCCGGGCCCGTGATGTACATCTGCCCGGTGCCCTCCGTCATGAAGATGAAGTCCGTGATGGCCGGCGAGTACACCGCGCCGCCCGCGCACGGCCCCATGATCACCGAGATCTGCGGCACCACGCCCGACGCCAGCGTGTTCAGCAGGAAGATGTCGCCGTAGCCCTTCAGGCTCGACACGCCCTCCTGGATGCGCGCCCCGCCCGAGTCCTCGATGCCGACGACGGGCGCGCCCACCTTCATGGCAAGCTCCATGATCTTGCAGACCTTCTCCGCCACGACCTCCGACAGCGAGCCGCCCATGACGGTGAAGTCCTGCGCGAAGACGAAGACCTGTCGGCCGTTGACGCGCCCGTAGCCCGTCACCACCGCGTCGCCCAGCACCTTCTGGTCGGCGAGCCCGAACTCCGTCGCCCGGTGCGTCGCGAAGCTGTCCAGCTCCTGGAAGGAGCCCTCGTCGACCAGCAGCGCCAGCCGCTCGCGGGCGGTCAGCTTGCCCTTCTCGTGCTGCTGCTCGATGCGCCGCTCCCCCCCGCCGAGGAGGGTCTGGGCGCGCAGTTGTTCGAGCTGTTCGAGGCGGGATGCTTGCCGTTGTTCCACAGGCGTACGCTCATTCACGCTAAGGGTGTGCCACGGGAAAGAAGCCGAATTATCCTAGCACGCGCGCGAACGCCCTCGCAACACGCGCCCCCGGCGCCCCCGCCCTCGCCAGTCTCACTTCCGGGACCCCACGCCCGTTCCTCTGGACATTCGGCCCGGCTATTGTAGAATATGCGAGTTTGTACTATCTTCCGCGTAGTGCAACCAGGGGCGATGCAAAGTCCGTCGACACGGCGGCTTTTCGATAAGGGGTCGTTATGAAACAGCAGATAGACGCCTATCTGAACCATCTGGCCGTGGAACGCGGCCTCTCCGGCAACACTATCATGGCGTACCGGAATGACCTCTACGCACTCCAGCAGCACATGGACTCCCGCGGCCGCTCCGACTGGCCGCGTGTCACGACGGACGATCTGGCTGACTTCGCCCTCGCGCTGCAGGAAAAGGGCTACTCCGAGACGACGCGGGCCCGCAAGACGGCTGCCGTCCGCTCCTTCTTCGCCTTCCTCGTCGACGACCGCGTCATCGACGACAGTCCCGCAGTCGAGCTCAGCGCGCCCAAGATCGGCCGCAGCCTCCCCAACGCCCTCACCGAGGACGAGGTCGTCCGCCTTCTCGACGCCCCCATGGCCGTCGACACGCCCGAGTCGCGCCGCGACAAGGCAATGCTGGAGCTCCTCTACGCGACGGGTATGCGCGTCTCGGAGCTCGTGTCGCTGAAGGTAAGCGACGCCAACCTCAGCGGCGGCTTCGTGCGCTGCATCGGCAAGGGCAACAAGGAGCGCCTCATCCCCTTCCACGAGCAGGCCATGGACGCCCTCGAGTTCTACATCGACGAGGGGCGGGACTCCTTCCTCAGCAACAACAGCAAGGAGCAGGCCCTCTTCCTCAACCGGCGCGGCGAGCAGCTCACCCGGCAGGGCTTCTGGCTCATCCTGAAGGAGTACGCGCGCAAGGCCAACATCTCCAGCCCCGTGACCCCGCACACCCTGCGCCACAGCTTCGCGACGCACATGCTGCGCGGCGGCGCATCCCTCCGGCAGGTGCAGGAGTTCCTCGGCCACGCCAGCATCGCCAGCACGCAGATCTACACGCATCTCACGGACGACCACCTGCGCGAACAGTTCGAGGAGGCCCATCCCCGGGGCAGATAGCCCGACGGAGCAGGCTGCGATGCGCATCGCCGTAGGGAGCGACGAGAAGACCGAGCTGACCGACGCCGTTCTGGCCGACCTCGTGCGTCGCAGCATGCAGCCGGAGCTGCACGGCGCCCTCGTCCCCGGAGACGACCCCAACTGGCCCGTCGTGGCCCACGCCGTCGCCACCCGCGTCGCCTCCGGCGAGGCCGAGCAGGGCATCCTCTTCTGCGGGACGGGCACCGGCGTCACGATGGCCGCCAACAAGGTGCCCGGCGCCCGCGCCGCCCTCTGCGCCGACGCCCAAACCGCTGACGGCGCCCGCCGGTGGAACGACGCCAACGTCCTCGTCATGAGCCTCCGAGGCGTCTCCGTAGCTGTCGCGTCGGAAATCCTCGACGCCTGGTTTGCGGGTGGGGCTGACGAGTCGGAGGCCGCCAACATAGAATGGTTGAAGAGCATGGACCATCCCGATGGAGACCCTGTGCGTCCCACACCATCTGCTCTGCAGACAGGAGGCGGGAGATGACGGTGATCACCCTCAACGGACAGCTTGGCGGCGCCGCCCGCGAAGTCGGGATGGAGGTCGCCCGCATTCTCGAGATCGACTACGTCGACCGCGTCCTCCTTGCCGAGGCCGCCAAGCGCGTCGGCGCGCCCGTTGCCGCCTTGGAGGAGAAGGAGGAGGAGGACCACTCCCTCGGC
>JAPPNT010000080.1 GCA_028873745.1 Chloroflexota bacterium
TGGACGAGGCCAGCAAGCCGGAGGCCCCGTTTGCGGAGATTTTGGTCTGGAAATTCAGTAGGTTCACCCGCAAGCGGGAGCACGCCGTCGCCTTCAAGTCCATGCTGAGGCGCAGGGGCATCCGCGTCGTCTCCATCACCGAGCACGCCGACGACACCGCCACCGGCAGGCTCATGGAGGCGATAATCGAGTCCGTCGATGAATTCTATAGCGAAAATTTGGCGCAGGAGGTTACCAGGGGGATGCGGGAAGCCGCCTCCCGCGGCTTCTGGGTCACCAGCTACGCCCCCTACGGCTACAGGAGGGTCATGGTCCAGGATGGACCCAAGAAGCGTCCCAAGCTGGAGTTGAATCCCCCAGCCGACGCCGTGGTCCGACGCATCTTCGACATGGCCCTAAAGGGAAAGAGCATCCTCGACATCACCAAGACCCTCAACGCAGAGGGCATCCCCACCATGAACGGCAAGAAGTGGCTCAAGACCACCGTCCACACCATGCTGGAGAACGAAGCCTACACGGGGGCCGTGGTCTGGGGAATCAGTTCCAGGGACGGCCAGCCGCCCGTAAGGGTGGAGGACGCCCACCCCGCCATCATCTCCAAGCATGAGTTTCAGCGCGTGAAGAAGCTGCTCGGCTCCCGCGCACCCAAGCGGGCGAACCCCCGCCGGGCCTCCAGCCCCTACCTGCTCAGCGGCATCCTCAAGTGCGAGACCTGCGGCAGGGCCATGTCCGCATCCGAGGCCAAGAGCGGCAAGTACACCTACTACGTTTGCCAGTCCCTCATGAAGAGGGGCAGCGGCGCCTGCAAGACCCCCAGGCTCAACGCCAGGAAGATCGAGAGCACCATCGTCGATGAGCTTCGCGCCAACATCCTCACCGAGTCCAACATCAGGGACCTGGTGAAGCTCCTGGACGAGGAGATGGACGGAGCGGCCCGGGAGCACCGTCGGAAGCTGGAGAGCATCGACGCGGAGCTTGAGGAGGTGAAGAAGCAGTTGGGCCGCGTCTGGCACTTCATATCCACAAGCGACAGCGTGGACGTGGCCGCCGCCTCGGATCACATCGTGGAACTGCGGGAGCGCAAGGAGAGTCTGGAGAGCGCCGCAGACGAGGCAAGGGCGGTGCTCACTGAGCGGCGGCAGTACCTGGACTCAGCCGACACCATCGCCACCTTCGCCGAGGAGATGGCGGAGTTCCTCGCGACCAGTGAGTTGACCGAGACCAAAGCCTTCGTTCACTCCTTCGTCAAGGAGATTCAGGTCAAGCCCGGGCGGGCGGCAATCATCTACGCCATACCGACGCCGGAAGACTCTCCAATGGGTGGTGCAGACTCCGCTGAGATAGCCCTCAAAGGCGGAGTTCGCAAATCGGGACGTGATGGTGGGCCGTCAGGGGCTCGAACCCTGGACACCCGGATTAAAAGTCCGGTGCTCTGCCAGCTGAGCTAACGGCCCGTATCTCCATTGTAGCAGGCAAGAATTGACTAGGTATAGACAATGATAATGATAAACAACTAATTATCAAATGATATACAAATGCTTATCGTTGAGATTCATATTTAAAACTGGCTACCAATCTACCATAACCAAGGGCTACTGCAGCGGCGGGGAGTCCGCGTCGAGGACGTTCAGCCGGTCCAGCGGCCAGTAGGAGATCCACGCCTTGCCGATGATCTGCGACCGCGAGATCGGCCCCAGGCTCCGCGAGTCGAAGCTGACTGCGCGATTGTCTCCCAGCACGTAGTAGTGCCCCTCCGGCACCACCTCCGTCGCCACGTTGGAATCGTCGAAGCCAGTCAGGTACGGTTCGTCCATCATTTCGCCGTCCACGTACACGCGCCCGTCGCGCATTTCGACCGTCTCGCCCGGCAGCGCGACGACGCGCTTGACCAGGTCGGCGCTCGTGCGATCTGCAAGGTGAAACACGACGATGTCGCCCCGCTGCGGAGGGTTGAACACGTATGGGTTGTTCGCGGCGTCCGCTTCGCCGCTGCCCGAGTTGGTTTGGAATGGCGACGCCGCATAGGCCACCTTGCTCACCAGCAGATGCTGCTGGTTGACCAGCGTGGGGTCCATGCTATCGCCCTGCACGCGGAAGTTCTGGACGGACGCCTGCAGGATGAGAAAGGCGCCGACGCCCAACAACAGCGTTTCCAGGGCCTCGAAGAAGAAGGACTTCACAATTCCTCGTCCATGGATGTGGATAGGGTTGCGACTATAGTGTAACGTGCACAGGCGCGGTTTTGTTGCCGCCCGGCCGGGAGGCGCCTCGCCCCGCTGCGGCGGTGTCCAAGCCCTGTCAGCGACGAGCCCTCGGCTCGCCATACGGCGGCTATGACGCGCGAGAACGGGTATGCTATACTCGCCAATGTAGGAGTATAGGGAACGCCATGGATGAGCAAACGCTTCTGCTGGCCAGCAAACAGGGCGATGCAGGGGCCTTCAATCGTCTGGTGGAACACTACCAGACCTCGATATACAACGCGGCCCTGCGAATGGTCGGGGATCCCGCCATTGCGGAAGACATAACGCAGGACACCTTCGTTTCGGCCTTCCGCGCTCTCCACACCTTCTCCGCCGGCAACTTCCGCGCCTGGCTCTTCCGCATCGCGACCAACGCCTGCCGCGACCACCTTCGCTCCGCGCAGGTGCGCCGCAACACCTCGTTGGACGCCCTCGTGGAGAGCCCCGCCTTCGGCCTCACCAGCGAGCAGGAAACTCCGGAGGAATTCGCAGTCCGTCGAGAGCTCTCCAGCTTCATTCAGCAGGCGCTGATGACGCTCCCCACGGACCAGCGCATGGTGCTCATCCTCGTAGATATCCAGGCGTTCAGCTACGAGGAGGCGGCCCGCGTGCTTAAAAAGCCCGTTGGCACGGTCAAGTCCCGGCTCAGCCGTGCCAGGGAGGCGATGCGCGCCGCTCTCTCCACCCAGCGGGAACTTTTGCCCGCCCAGATTCGTTCTGGTTAGTGGAGGTTAATCCATGCGGCTCTTTGGCGAGGGCTTTGGGGTTCGGCACTGTTCGACGGAGACGGTCTCTTCCTTCTTGGACGGTGCCATGCGCGATAGCGAGATGCGAAAGGTGGAGTCCCACCTTGCATCCTGCTACGACTGCGCCCAGCAAGTCGATGACATGCGAGCGGTCGTAGGCGCCCTCCGTACACTGCCCACCGTCCCCACCCCTCGCAGCTTCGCGGTCCCCGTTCCCGCCCGCGCCTTTGTCGCCGCTCCCGCCCGTCCCTGGTGGCGGCCCGCTCCCGCCGAGGGCTTCCGCGCGATGGCCGCCGCTGCGGCGATCGCCCTCGCGGTCGTCTTCGCCGGTGACATCTCTGGCGCTATCGGCACTCCGGAGGCGCCCATCCAGCTTGGTATCGAAACCCCTGGCGATTTCATCAACCATGGCACTCCGCCCGGCCCTGAGCAGTCGCCGATCGTAGGCCCGGACCCCGCTCCTGAGCCGAACAACCAGCCAGCCGACACGGTGCCCGACGACACCGCAACGACGCCCGCGCCCCAATCTACCCTCGCCCAGCAGTCCGGCGTCCGCCTGGAGCTGTGGGCGCTGGAACTCGCCTTGCTGGCGCTGACCGCCGCTCTGGCGGGCATCTCCATCCTGGTGCGCCGCCGCTCACTCTCGGCGTAGCTGCCCCGGAACCCCTTGCCGCTTGGCCGCGTCCTTCTACCTGAAGGGGTCTTCATCCACACTTGGAGGCGTAACTTGCGTATTGTGCATTTCTCACGGGCCATTCTCCTCCTGGCCGCGGTTGCCCTGATACTGGCGACGGTGGCGTGCGAGGACGACGAGCCGGAGCCCGTCCCCGTCGAACCGACCGCCGTCGCCGAGCAGCCAAAGGACGATGACGACGAGAAGAAGGACGACGACTACCGCGGCAAGGACGGCTCGGATGCCGCCATGGAGTTGGGCCCCGAGGGCATGGCCCTCGCCATGCAGTTCCTGGAGGCCTTCTCTGACATAGACGTAGACGACGATGATGAGGCGCCCGCCAGGTCCGGCGTCATCGGTGATGCGCAGGACGCGGGCGTCTGGGTGAACGGCGTCGGCGTCGTCTCCGCCGCGCCCGACCTCGCCGAGCTTGACCTCGGCGTGTCCGCAACGGCGAGCACCGTGTCGGATGCCCGCGACGTCGCCGCCGAGGCCATGACGGCCATCGTCGCCCACTTCATCGCCAGCGGCGTCGCCCCGGCCGACATCCGCACCCGCCGCATCTCCATCCAGCCCCAGTACGACTGGCAGGAGCGCATTGAGGAGGGCGTTCGCCGCAGTGAGCGCGTCCTGACGGGCTACCAGGTCTCCAACACGGCCATCGTCCTGGTCCGCGACCTCGACCGCGCCAGCGAGCTTATCGACGGCGCCGTGGCCGCCGGCGGCGACGCGGTCCGCGTCAACGGCATCTCCTTCCGCATTGAGGACACGACGGAGCTGGCGAAGGAAGCCCGTGAGATGGCCGTAGCCGACGCCCTGGCCAGAGCCGGCGAGCTCGCCTCCTACTCGGGCGTCGTCCTGGGCCGCATGGTCTTCCTCTCCGAGGTCTCGGCGCCGTCCCCGGTGTTCGCCGAGCGCGCCCTCGCGTCCCTCGCCGCGGACGCAAGCGTCTCCACCCCCGTCAGCCCCGGCGAGCAGGAGGTCCGCGTCACGGTCCTGGCCGTCTTCGACATTCAGGGAAGCTGACTGAACTGCTAGCTGGCCGGTCCGCTGGCATAAAGCAGAAGCGCCGGGATTCGCTCCCGGCGCTTCTCTATTGGCCTCCAAACATGCTACCCCTGCGGTTCCGGCTGCTCCTCGGGTTGCACTGAGGCCTCCGGCCGCTCCAGCTCCTCAGTCGGTTCGGCTTCCACGGGAAAGTCGTTGGTGTCTGACGTAAAGGTCAGCAGAGGCGTTGCGCCGTCGCGGTTGTCGTCCTCGTCGTCCACGTCGTAGTCCTGTGGCAGCACCGGGAACGTGAGGATCTCCGTGTCCAGCGTGTCCTGCAGCGGTGCGGTCGGCTTTGGCGCGCCCTTGACCTGCTGGATGTGCTGCGCCTCCTTGGTGAGGAACTGCTGATAGTAGGCCCCGTACTCGCCCTTCTTCCGGAACCGCTTGTGCCGCTGGTTCAGCATCCGCTTCACTGAGTAGCGCTCGATGCGCGCCACGGCGCGGACGAGGGCCCGCTCGAGCGTGTAGGCCGACGCATCCGGGTCGGTGTGCGCGCCGCCTACTGGCTCCGGCACGACGGTATCGATGATCTTGAGGTCCTTCACGTCCTTCGCCGTCAGGCGCAGGGAGAGCGCCACGTCCGGCGCGCGGCTGTCGTCGCGGTAGAGCACCGACGCGGCCGCTTCCGGCGACGCCGGCGTGTAGATGGCCCCCTCCAGCATCAGGATCTGGTCCGCAATGCTGAACGCTAGGGCGCTCTCCCGACCGCCCTCGCCCAGGATCACCGCGACAGTGGGCACGGGCAGGTTGGACATGGTGAACATCGTGTGCGCCAGCGCGTTGCCCAGCCCCTTCTCCTCCGCCTCCAGCGTCAGCGCCGGGCCCGCGCAGTCGATCATGGTGATGACAGGAATGCGGAACTTCTCCGCCATGTTCATGGCCCGCTGCGCCTTTCGGAAGCCCTCCGGCCCGATTGACGGCGGCTGCGTCTCGCCCTCCGGCGTCACCGTGCGCTGCTGCGCCACGACCATCACCGACGCGCCGTACAGGTCGCCCACGCCGCAGATTACGGATGGGTCGTCCGCTGCCAGGCGGTCGCCGTGAAACTCGACGAACTCCCGGAAGACCCGGTTGATGTAGTCGCGGGCGGTTGGCCGCTCCGGGTGCCGCGTGCGTTGGACGGCCTCCCATGCCCCAAGTTGCCCCTGCGGCGGCCGATTGCGGTCCCGCGGGACCAGCAGGCGCACGCGCGTCCGCGCCGGCACCAGCCGCCGCAGGATGGTCGCGATGGCCCCGCGCATCTCCTCCCGGTCGACAACGTCGTCGAGCATGCCGTTGCGCAGGTGGGACTCCGCCGTGTGCGAGTCCTCCGGCAGGATCGCTCCCGCCGATTCCTGCAGCACGCGCAGCGGCGCGAAGCCCATCAGCGCGCCCGGCTCCGCCAGCAGGACGTCGGCCATGTTGGCAAAGCTCGCGTAGGCCTGCCCCGTTGTTGGGTTGGCAAACACCGCGATGTAGGGCAGCCCTTTCTGGTGCAGGGCGCTGACGGCGGTCGCCGCCTTGGCCATCTGCATGAGCGACAGCGCCCCCTCCTGCAACCGTGCGCCCCCGCTCGTGACGAGCGCCACCAGCGGCAGGTCCTTCTTCTGCGCCAGCTCGCAGGCCAGCGCCACCTTCTCACCTACCACGAGCCCCATGCTGCCGCCGAGGAAACTGAAGTCCAGCGCCAGCAGCACCGTCGGAATGCCCTCGATCCGGCACTGCCCCACGATTGCTGCCTCCGTCAGGCCGGTGCGGAGCTGGGCGTTGAAGATGTCGCTCCGGTACGTGTCGCGGCTGTTGAACAACAGCGGGTCGATGGAGATGACCGCCCGGAACTTCTCCTTGAATGACTTTCTGTCCGAAAGCTGCCGGATGCGCTCACGTGCGGTGATGCTGTAGTGGAAGCGGCAGTCCGGGCAGACGCGCGTTTCGAGGTACACTGCCGAGTCGGTGAGGGAGGCGTTGCAGAACAGGCACACGTCCTGGACAAGCGAGGCTGCGCCGTAGGCGTTGCTCCTGCGCCCCAGCAGCGTCCCGATTACCCCAGAAATGCGCCGTGGTACCATCCGTCCCCCTCAGTGAAGTGCCGCGCGTGTCGGCGGCGCCTTCCTCCATACCATTATGCTCTACATAACAGAAAAACGCATCACCTGTGTGATGAACGATGTGTCAACGCCTTGCGTTCTCCCGGTCCCCTCACCGGCGTGTCTGCGCTGAATGACAGACGTGAACTCTGTACAGGGCCTAGATACCGCGCAACATTCCTATGCTACACCCTACATCACCCGTCCGGGAGTGATGACCTCCCGCGACTTCCCCGGGTCGCCCGGCCCGACGATGCCACGGTCCTCCAGGTGGTCGAGCAGGCTCGCCGCCTTCGCGTAGCCGATGCCCAGCTTCCGCTGCAGCAGCGATGCGGAGATGCGGCTGTGGCTGGTCGCCAGCTTCTGCGCCTCCAGCAGCATCGAGTCTTCCTCGTTGTCCGGCTCCGCCAGCTCCATCTGGATCGTGGGCTTCGGCTTGTTCCCCTGCTTCTGCCAGAATTCGACGATGGCGTCGACCTCTTCGTCGGAGATGTAGGCGCCCTGCAGCCGCCGGGGCTTCACGGCGTTTGTGGGCAGGTAGAGCAGGTCGCCCTTGCCCAGCAGCTTCTCCGCGCCCACGCTGTCCAGCACCGTCCGCGAGTCCACCTGCGACGACACCGCGAAGCTGATGCGGCTGGGGAAGTTGGCCTTGATGAGCCCCGTGAGCACGTCCACCGACGGCCGCTGCGTCGCGATGACCAGGTGGATGCCTGCCGCGCGGCCCAGCTGTGCCAGCCGGCACAGCGCCGCCTCCACGTCGCCCGACGCCGTCATCATCAGGTCCGCCAGCTCGTCCACGACGAGCACCAGGTACGGTAGCTGCTCCTCGCCGCGGCCCAGCTTGCCGTTGTACGTGCTGATGTTCCGCGCTCCCCGCGCCTCGAACTTCTTGTACCGCGACTGCATCTCCGCGATGAGCGCGTGCAGCGCGGGCACCGCCTGGTCCACCTCGACGAGCACCGGCCCCGCCAGGTGCGGCAGCCCGTTGTACGCCGTCAGCTCCACCCGCTTGGGGTCGACCAGGTACATCTGCAGGTCCAGCGGCGTGCTCTGCATGATGAGCGAGCAGATGATGGTGTTCATGCACACGCTCTTGCCGCTGCCCGTCGACCCTGCGATGAGCAGATGCGGCATGTCCACTAGGTCCATGATGACCGGCTCGCCGCCGCTGCCGAGGCCGAGGGCCACCGGCATCTTCGTCTTCTTCTGGATGGCTTGGAACGCGCTGCTCTCCAGCGACGAGCGCAGCGTTACGACGTCCCGTTGCGCGTTCGGCACTTCCAGCCCCATGAAGGACTCGCCCGGCACCGGCGCCTCGAAGCGCAGGCTCGGCGCCGCCAGCGCCAGCGACAGGTCCTTCTCCCGCGCCAGCACGTGGTCGACGCGCACTCTGGTCTTATCCTCTACCCGGCGGGTGATCGCCTTGCCGTCGGGGCCCTTGGCGGGCGTGCCGTCGGGATTGCGCTCCCGCACGTCCTTGTACCGGCGCACCCACCCGGGCACGACGCCGTACTGCGTCACCACGGGGCCGGGCCGGATCTCCTTGACCTGCACCTCGATGTTGTACTCCGCCAGCGTCTGCTCGATGAGTCGTGCCGTGGCCTGGTGGACCTCGTCGGAGACCTCACTTTGCGGCACGCTCTTCAGCAGGTCCAGCGGCGGCAGCTCCCACTTGCTCACCGATGCCGCGATGCGCCCGCCCGTCCGAGCGGAAGAACTGCGCAGGTCGATGACCTCGGGCGCCGACAGCCCGTCCGGCGCGTCGTCCGCGAATGTGTCATCATCCTCATCAGCCTCGTCGAGCTCGTCGTCGTACAAGTCGAAGGGCGGGGAGTCCTCATCCTCTTCGTCCTCGTCCTCTTCTGCGTCGTCCCACTCCTCCATCTCATCGGCCGTGGCTGCGACAACTTCATCGTCCTCGTCCTCATCGTCGTCGAGGCCGCTCTCGTTGCCCGGTGCGACCGGCGCAGCCCCCTCGGCTTCCGTGCGCAGGAACGACGGCGACACGTAGCGAGTGGACTCGGCCTCGATCTCCGGCGCTGCCGTGGGCGGCGCAGTCGCGGCCCGTGATGCCGTGGGCGCGACCAGCGTGTCGCCGTACGCCCCCACGTTCTCGAACATGCCTTGCGGGTACGGGTACGCCTCGAAAGCGTCCGCCGTCGAAGCTGCAGCGCGCGGCCGGCGTCGCTCCGGCACGGGCCGCCGGAGGATGAAGGCCGTCAGGATGACGAATATAGCCGCGATGTAGAGGTGGATGGGCGCCTTGTTGTACACGCGGCACACCCCGCGCCACCCTGCGGCAACGCCGCGCGAGAGGCTCGGCGATATCGCCGTGCACTTCAGGCCGATCCACACGCCCACGATCTGCAGCCCGCGGAACACGCGGCCCAGGACCAGCCACAGGTACACCGCGAAGAACCCCAGGCCGAGCAGGAGCATCCGCCCCACCCACGCCGCAGGCAACGGCGCCAGCATCGCCAGCGCGGCGGTGAAGATCGCGGCCGTTCGCGCGACTCCCCACGCGGCGCTTCCGCCGATGACCAGTCCGCCGAAATCGCCCCCAAGGCCCTGCCCTGAAAGCTGCAGGCACCCGGCGGTCACGGGAACGAGGAGCAATCCGGCGGTCCACCGGTGCGGGTGCCGCTTGACGAGGTCCCTGCGCTTCGAGAGGGTGACCGGCAGCGCGACCGCCCAGACGGCAAGCGCCACCCACGCCCAGCGCATCGCCTCCCACACCCAAATGGCGCCGTCAATGACCGACTCCCGGGAATTGAACACCGCAACGGCCAGCGTAATCAGGACGACACTCAGGCCGCCCAGGATGAAGATGGGCATTGAGGACTGCCCGCCGCGTTCCGGGAGCAACGTCGAGGACGTAGGCTCGGGCAGCTTGGACGGCCGTTTCGCAGGCCGCTTGTTGGAGGGAGGCTTCTTCATATCTACCATTGAACACCTCAAGGGACGGAGGGTACTTGAGCGTTCCCACCCCGCCGCGTTACATACCACTACTCACATTGTACGCAACGAATGAGTGTGGAGGACAGTTCCATGCGCGGGCGCGGAACGGGCGCGCATGGGGAGGCTGCTGCGGGCGCCAGCCACGCTTGGTCGCCTTGCGATCCCGGGTGTGCCACGCGCCGCGCGCACACCCGCCCTGTGTTGACTTACGCCTTGCGCGTTTCGTGCGTAATGGCTACCATGCCCGCAACTTTCCGGCGGGAGACGGCCATGCAACTGCAGGAACGGTACATCATTCCCGGTCTGGGCGTCCTGATCTTGCTGTCCGTCCTCACCATGGGCGGCGGGCTGCTGTTCAAGCTGTTGATTGGGCTATTGGGCTTGGCGGCTGTGGGTACCTATTACGCGCCGCACCAGGTCCAGGTGGAAACGCGATCCGCCATCGCCGTTTTGGGCCTGCTGCTCCTGGTCTTCTACTTCAGCTCCCTCGGCTTCTGGATTGTTCTCCTATCCTTCTGCATCATCGGCGCGCTGCAGCTCCAGCACCGCGGCATTCTGCAATACCCTCCACGCACCATCGCGTGGCTGAACGACGTCCTGGCGAAGCGAGATACGCAAGACTACTCCGCATCAGCGGAGACCCCCGAGGCACAGGCCGGCGCGGGAGATGCTCCCGCGACCCCCGCGTCCGCCGCGCCCCCCGTGTCGCTGGGCCCGCTGCAGGGCAAGCTGAGCATCGCCGGGATCGCCGCCGCGCTGGGCGGCATCATCATCCTGCTGACGGTCAACATGTCGTGGTACTCCATCGGTTGGGGAGGAGACGAACTGTTCGCCCTGAACGGCCATTAGCTGGCCGAGGCGCTCGCGGAGGATGAGGATTCCAGCATGCCGTGGCTCTTCCTCTGGGCGCTTGCCGCGCTGGCGGTGGCGAGCATCCCCTCCGTCCTGCTGCCCCGAGTTGTGCCCATCCTGGTGAGCGCCGCCGGGATGCTGGTCAGCGCCGCCGCCTTTGTCTACATCCTCCAGGCAACGGAAGCGTTGGACGCCATGGATGAGGGCGCGTCGGTCACCGTTCCCGGCGCCTTTGTGGTGGGGATCGTCTTCCTGGTCATCCTCGTGCTGCACCTCATCCCGGCTACTGCCCGGCCCCTTGGCGGCAAGGGCGGCGGATAGGCGCACGACGGGGGCGATGGAAGGCCGTTCGTCCTGAGGGAAATCGAAGGGCCGTCCGCTACGTCAACGAGACGAGCGCCAGTACGACGGGCCGCCGTCCCGTGGCGTCCCGGAGGAATCCGGAGAGCACGCGGCCCGCCTGCTGCCGGACGGCCTCCTCCAAATCCTCGTCGGGCCACTGCTGGTGGCCGAGGGATTCCTCCAGCCGCCTCACCGCCGCGGCCATGACCTCCGGGTGGTCGTCCGGCGCCTCGAAGCCGTGTGCTGTGAGCGTCGGCGGCGCGCTCAGCCGGCCAGTCGCGCCATCCACGGCCACCGCCGCCACGACAACCCCGTCGCGGGCGAGTGTCTGGCGCTCCTTGAAGACGCCGTTGGAGGGGTCCCACAGCCGCCGTCCCACCACGTAGACGTGCCCGGCCGGCACCTGGTCGACGATCTCCGCCCAGTCGCCCGACATCTCCAGCACGTCGCCGTCCTCCATGATGAAGACCCGCTCCGGGGCCACACCCATGCTGACCGCGATCCCCGCATGCGCGACGAGGTGGTGGTACTCGCCGTGGATGGGGACGAAGTACTTGGGCTTGATCATCCGCAGCATGAGCTTCAGCTCTTCCCGGCTGGCGTGGCCGTGCACGTGCACCTGCGCGTTGTTGGCGTGCAGCACTCGCGCCCCCTGCCGCAGCAGGTTGTCGATGGTGCGCATGATGACCGCCTCGTTGCCCGGAATGGGCGACGCCGACAGCACGATAGTGTCGCCGCGCTCGACGGAGAAGTCCCGGTGGTCGTCGTTGGCGATGCGCGAGAGCGCCGAGGTCGGCTCGCCCTGGGCCCCCGTCATGATGATGACCGTCTGCTCGGGCGGCATGCCGCTGAGGCTCTCCACGGGAACGATGACCCCCTCCGGCACGCGGAGATACCCCATCTGCTGCGCCATGGCCACGTTGTTCACCATGCTCCGGCCGATGACGGCCACCTTGCGCCCGTTCTTCGCCGCCGCGTTCGCGATCTGCTGGATGCGCGCGATGAGCGACGCGAACGTCGCGAACATCACCCGCCCCGGCGCCTCGGCGATGATCCGCTCCAGGTTCGGGTCCAGCACCGCCTCCGAGGGCGTATACCCCTCGCTCTCCGCGTACGTCGAGTCCGAGAGCAGCAGCGTGACCCCCTCCATCCCCAGCTCCGCCAGCCGAGCGAAGTCCGTCGGAACCTCGTCGACGGGTGTGTGGTCGAACTTGAAGTCGCCTGTGTGGATCACCAGCCCCGCCGGCGTGTGAATGGCGATGCCCGTCGCGTCCGGGATACTGTGGCAGACGTGGAAGAACTCGCACCGGAACGTGCCGAACGTGAACTCCTCGCCCGGCTCGATCGCGTGCAGCTCGGACGCCGAGAGTATCCGGTGGTCCCGCAGCTTGACTTCGATAAGCCCGTGCGCCAGCTTCGGCGCGTACACGGGCACGTTGAGCTCCGGCAGCACAAAGGGCACCGCCCCGGTGTGGTCTTCGTGGCCGTGCGTGATGAGGATGGCGCGCACCTTGTGCTGGTTCTCCAGCAGGTACGCGATGTTCGGGATGACGAGGTCGACGCCGAACATATCCTCTTCCGGGAACATGACGCCCGCGTCGACGACGACGATGTCGTCGCCGTACTCCAGCGCCATCATGTTCTTGCCGATCTCGCCCAGCCCGCCGAGGGGAATCACGCGCAACGCGCCGGCCGATGCGTCCGTGGGCATGCTGCGAGCGGACTCGGATAACTCGGAAGCGGTGTCTTCGTCAGGCGCTCCGTCGGGGCGCCTCAGAAATCGTCCCAGGTTTTGCATGAGGGAAGTCGTGCCCTGTCAATCGTTGGGTCGGCCGCCTGCAGTGGCTGGCCGTGTACTTCCATGGTACACGCGCTTGCCCCAACTGGCTACCGCCGCCCACTCCGCGCTACCCGTTCGCCCTGAGGGAAATCGAAGGGCGCACTCCCCTGCCGTCACTCCCTCGACCATCCGCCCTGTATTCTCCTACCCTTCCCCCATGTCTGCTGCACACGCCCTCGACGCTCCACAAACAGCCATGCCCCCCACGCCGATCATTGACTTCCGCAACCCAATGCAACTCAATCCGTTCCCCATACGAATTGCCTTCCGAAGGTCAATACAACTCAATGCAACTCAACCCACTTCCAGCTACGGACTCCCGGCAGCCGTTTCAGTCGTTAATGGCCTTCCCGTATTGGGAAACGACAAAAACTCAATGAAAACGCCAATGAAACTCAACTCAATCCCCTTCCGGCGGTTCCCCCACGCCTCGCATCCCTCCGTAGGGGCGACTCGTGAGTCGCCCGCCGGCCCCCGCCGGCTACGTCGACCCCATAAA
>JAPPNT010000017.1 GCA_028873745.1 Chloroflexota bacterium
GCGGTATCCCGGCTATGGCCTCTCCCGCCACAAGGGCTACCCGACGCCCGAGCACCTCGCCGCCCTCGAACGCCTCGGCCCGACGCCCCTGCACCGCCGCACCTTCGCCCCCGTGCGCCGCCTGCTGGAGGCACCCGTTCGTCCTGAGGGAAATCGAAGGGCGAACGGGGACGGTTTGGAGGCCGAGGTTGCCTAGCAGCCGTACAAAGCTCGGCAATGCTGGCGAGGCCATCGCGCGCCGCCACCTGGAGACGCTCGGCTACACGTTGCGCGAGGCCAACTACCGATGCCGCTGGGGAGAGGTAGACCTGGTCATGGAGCGCGATGGCGAGCTCGTCTTCGTGGAGGTACGCACCAAGCGGGGCGGTGCATTCGGCACGCCTGAGGAGTCCGTCACCGCCGCCAAGCGCCGCCGCCTGACCGCGACAGCCTACCACTACCTGCAGGAGCACGACCTCGACGTGCCGTTCCGCATAGACCTCGTGGCCATAGCCATGAACCTGCGAGGCAACGTAGAGCGTGTCACGCACCTGGAGAACGTCGTCACCGGCGAGGACGCCGCGGCCGAGTAGCCCCCTACCGCACCAGGTCCTTCCGCCGGAAGACCAGCACGGATGCCGCCGTCGTCACGGCGAACACCGCCACGTACACGCCGACGCCCGTCCAGTTGACCTCCCCCTGCGCGATGACCTGCAGCGAGTCGTAGTAGTAGAAGAGGGACGCGTACTTCACCCAGCCGACGGCGCTGATCGCCGAGCCGAGCACGTTCGCGAAGTAGGTCAGCGCCGTCAGCACGCCCGCCACCGCCAGCGAGCGTCCGGGGTCGAGGGAGACGCACGAGGCCAGCGTCGAGTAGCCGGCGATGGCGACAACCAGCAGGAAGGACACGGCGTGCACGGCGACGACGTTGGACAAGTTGGCGTCCTCGCCGATGGTGAGTGCGCCCAGGAGGACGGCAATCGCCGAGGCCACAGTGGCCGCGAGGGCCAGCGTGAGGAACCCGGCGAGCTTGCTCAACAGGAAGGTCGTGCGCTCCACAGGCTGCGACAGAACCACGTCGAGGGTTCCGCGCTCGACTTCCTTGGATATCAGCCCGCCGCAGTACACGACAGCGTAAATGCCGAGGAGCAGGGGCAGCCAGGAGATGTACTCGACGTTCAGGAACCCCAGGTAGGTGAACGCGCCGGCGTCGAACATCAAGGCGGACTCGGCCTCACCGGCAATGCCCATGGAGGCGCGCAGCTGCTCCGGCATGGCGTTCAGGTAGTCCTCAAAGTTGACGCCTGTGTCTTCCAGCGACGGGTAGATCCAGACCACCAGCAGCGCCCAGAGCACCAGGACCACGCTCCACGACAGCACGCCAACCCGGGCGAGGGTCAGGACGTTGCGGTAGATGGAGAGGCTCATGCCGCACCCCCTTCGCCGGTGTAGAAGCGGGTGAAGGTGTCTTCCAGGCTCGCCTCCGGGAAGACGATGTCGTCGACGGGCAGGGTGGCGAGGTGGCCGATGAGCGCGCCGACCTGTCCGGCCACTTGCAGTTCGGCGTGGCGGCCCTCGCACGCAACGACGGTGACCCCGTCGAGCGCAAAGTCGTCGGGGGACGCGTCCCGCGACAGCGTGACCTCCATGCGGCGCACCTGCTGCCGGTGGAGCTCGTCCACGTCCAGCGTCGCCGCCAGCAGCCCCTCCCGGATGATGCCGACGCGGTCGCACAGCCGGTCGACCTCGCTCAGCACGTGGGACGAGAAGAAGATCGTCACGCCGCGGTCGCGTTCCTCCAGCAGCAGCTTGAAGAACTCCTGCTGCACCAGCGGGTCGAGCCCGGATGTCGGCTCGTCCAGCATCAGCACCCTTGGCGTGTGGGCCAGCGCCTGCACGATGGCCAGCTTCTGCCGCGTTCCGTGCGAGTACTGCTTCACGGGCCGGTCCAGGTCCAGCCCAAGCCGTTCCGCGACCTCCTCGCCGCGATGCTCGCCGCCGTTGTGGTGGCTCTGCATCAGCGCCAGGTGCGCCCGCCCCGAGAGGCTCTCGTAGAACGCCGAGTCGCTGGAGACGACGCCGCACGCGCGCCGCACGTCCAGCGACTGCGCCGCCACGTCCATGCCGAGCACCGTCGCGCTGCCGCTGGTGGGCTGCAGCAGGTTCAGCAGCAGCCGGATGGTCGTCGTCTTGCCCGCGCCGTTCGGCCCGAGGAACCCGAAGACCTCGCCCTCGCGCACCTCGAGGTCGAGGTCGACCACGCCGCGGCTCTTACCGTAGAACTTCGTCAGCCCGTGCGTCTCGATTGCGTTGTCCACGTGCGTCCTTTCCGACGAGCGTCGTCAGCCACACCCATGATAGCACCGCGTGGGGCGTCATTCTCGCGTTGACACCCGGCCCGCACCCTCGGAGAATAGAGTCACACCACCGAAAGGACACCCATGACCACCCAGGACGACAGCGTTCCCAGGTACTTCGCAGACTTCGTGCAGGAGAACGCGCACCAGCACCAGGAGTTGACTGCCCGCATCAGCGGCGTGGAAGGTGAGCTCCGCATCATCAAAGCTCTGGCCGTGGGGATCTTCATCACGGTGGGCGCTGCCGCTATCAAGTACCTGTTCGGCCTCTAAGCTAGGTTGCCCCTGTTCACGGCAATCCGAGCAAACCCAATAGGGTGACCCCCGACGCTTTACACCGCCCCCCAGCCGTTGCTACGCTTTTTCCGGCCCCGTGACCACATTCGGCCCCTCGGAGGCACCCATGCCCGACGCTCCCCGGCCTGTGACCATGGACAAGATCGTCTCGCTGTGCAAGCGGCGCGGCTTCGTCTTCCCCGGCAGCGAGATCTACGGCGGGCTCGCCAACGCGTGGGACTACGGCCCCATGGGCGTCGAGCTGAAGCGCAACGTCAAGGAGGCCTGGTGGCGCGACGTTGTCCGGCGGCGAGAGGACGTCGTCGGGCTGGAGGCCGCCATCATGATGAACCCCGCCGTGTGGGAGGCCTCGGGCCACCTCGCCGGCTTCACCGACCCCCTCGTCGAGTGCCGCGCCTGCCATCACCGCTTCCGCGCCGACCACGTCGAGTCGTCGACGTGCCCGGACTGCGGCGGCGAGCTTGGCGACGCCCGCCAGTTCAACCTGATGCTCAAGACCTTCCTCGGCCCCGTGGAGGACACCGCCAGCGCCGTCTACATGCGCCCGGAGACGGCCCAGGGCATGTTCGTGAACTTCCTGAACGTGCAGACGGCCACCCGCAAGAAGCTGCCCTTCGGCATTGCGCAGATTGGCAAGTCCTTCCGCAATGAGATCACGCCCGGCAACTTCATCTTCCGCACCCGCGAGTTCGAGCAGATGGAGATGGAGTTCTTCGTCCAGCCCGGCGAGGACGACGAGTGGCACGACTACTGGATCCGCGAGCGCCTCGACTGGTACGTGCGCCACGGCGTCCGCGAGGAGAACCTGCGCCTGCGCCCCCACGACGCCGACGAGCTCTCCCACTACTCCAAGGCCACGACCGACATCGAGTACCTGTTCCCGTGGGGCTGGGCCGAGATGGAGGGCATCGCCAACCGGACCGACTTCGACCTCCGGCAGCACTCGCAGCACTCCGGCGCGCGCCTCAGCTACTTCGACAACGACACGAACGAGCACGTCACGCCCTACGTCATCGAGCCCGCCAGCGGCGTCGACCGCGCCGCCCTCGCCTTCCTCGTCGACGCCTACGACGAGGAGGAGGTCGGCGGCGAGGCCGCGGGCGCCGGCGCCGGCGAGACCCGCGTCGTGCTGCGCCTGCACCCCCGCATCGCCCCCGTGCAGGCCGCCGTCCTCCCCCTCAGCCGCAACGCCCGCCTCACGCCCCTCGCTCGAGACCTCTTCGCCGGCCTCGTCGACGACGGCCGCTGGCGCGTCGAGTACGACGACGCCCAGAGCATCGGCCGCCGCTACCGCCGCTTCGACGAGGTGGGCGCCCCCCTCTGCATCACCGTGGACTTCCAGTCCCTCGACGACAACCAGGTAACCATCCGCGACAGGGACACCCTCCTCCAAGAGCGCGTCGGCATCCCGGACCTCTCGTCAGCGCTGGCAGACCGGCTGGGGTGACACGAGACCAACCCCTCACACCAAACGAGGTGCTATACTCCAGTCCCGTTTAGCTACAACAGGAGCAAGTTGTAATGGGCGCTTTTGAAGACCACATAGAGGAGCTTGTCGAGAACTGGTATGAGAACGACCGAGCTTCTGCGTTCAGACATGCGGCGTTTCGAGTAGTCACTGATCCGTCACAAACTGACGATGACGTTATTGAGCGGACCGAAATCGATGGGTCGGGAGACTTGGAGATTGACGGTTGGCATGTTGACCCCGACAAACAGGTAGTCACGCTCTTTCAGTCTATGGGTGGAAATACCAAAGTCGCCGAAGGCAAGGTGGCGAAGTTCTGGGAAGCACCAGAAGAGATCCTTAACGCCGAGAGGGTGTCTAGAAGCACAAATCAGTCAGTGAAGGCACTTTCCAAGGAACTGAGTGATCAGCTTGCCGACGAGTTTGACTTGACTATGGTCTTTGCTTCAAATGGTGGCTTTGCACCAGCTGCCATAGAATTCGCGTTGAGCAGAAGGGACGTATCGCGGGAACTGACTCTGCTTAACGGCTCATCTATAACCTGCCGTTGTGAATTGATACTTCAAAATAGTGAGGAACTCTCCCAACGATGGGAGGAGTATATCTCAAGCCCGACCGGTGCACCCATCATCGTGGACTTCCATACTCGGCCTGATCGCATCTACGAAATAACGCATGAAGATTTGCGCTCAATTCAAGTAACCCTGCCTGCGCTTGAGGTGGTAAGGGTTTTTGAGACTCCTGGAATACGATATAGGCTGTTCGCATCTAACCCGCGCGGGCCATTGGCCAATTCAAAGGTAAACAAGACCATAGAAACCACGCTGAGACAAGAAGACAGTCGGCGCAAGTTCCACCTCTTGAATAATGGCTTGAGTGCAACCTGCGATTCCTTCAGTGTTGATGGCGGCGACGTCCATGTCGAAGGGCTGCAAATCGTTAATGGCTGCCAGACGACCGTTACTCTTGTCAATGTCAATGATTCGCTTGCAAAGGCCACCCCAAGACAGGACTTAAGTGACACCTTAGTCAATGTCAAGATAGCCGTCGCAGATAGGACTCTTGCTGAGGAAATTGCCATTGCATCCAATTCGCAGTCAGCACTTAAGGCGAAGGACTTTACTGCCTTTGAGCAGGAGCAGCGGAGTCTACAGTACGCCTTTGATCATTTGCAGCCCCCGTGGTATTACGAGTTGCGACAGGGTTATTGGAGCTTCGTCCTCACTGAGAAAGAAAAGGGACGATACAGCCCCAAAAACAACAAACGTCATATTGAGGTTCAGCCATTGGCACAAGCCACACTAGCGTTCAACGGGTATCCTTCTGAAGCTATGGACAGAGTGAGGTTCGTCTTTCAGGACATTCGCTCTGACGAGGAAAAGGTGTGGTATAGGCGTGCTTTCCCCAAAGGCATAAGGGCATCTCAGTTGCTTTTGCCTTGGAGGATGCATGACTATCTTCGGCGTCAAAAGAACCGAGAGAAGTACTCTGCTTCCCATCTGTTGTGGTTGATTGCGCTAAAGCTTCGCGAGAAGTATGGAGTCCGTGACGATGATCTATTCGCACCCGCATTGTGCAATAAGCTGAGCCGTACAGTTGAATCATGGATGCCGGACTTCTACACCGTCGCCAATTCAGCAATTAGGTTGGCTATGGGACGGGCACTGTTTATCTCAAGCAGAAGTGATGCTAGTGGATCACCATCAGATGACATAGACCCTCGTGGGTTCTTCCGAGGTGCTGTATCTGGGGTAGATTTCCTTGCTATGTGTAGGGACGCCTTTGAACTCGAGTTGAACCGAGTGCGAGAAGAACAGAAAGATCCTCTGGATAAACTCCCTTAGAGACTCTTGACACCGCGCCGGTCCACCCTTATGGTCCCGGTCCACCTTCGACCGGGAGGCGCAACATGGCCCACGACCTGCTCATTTGCACTGTGGTCACCACCAAGACGCCGACACCCACCGGAGCTGCCCTTGATTTCGCCGCCTGGCTTGCCGAGTCCGTCACGGACGGTGACTTCATGGAAGGCAGCAGGACTAGCTATAAGGTGTTCTTTCCCGACGACCTGAAGGCTGAGGTCGAGGACTACGCCGACGACAGAGACTTGTCGGATGCGGAAGTGGCTGAAATCTGGGTATGGCTGAATACCTTGCCCAGGACGGACGCGGATACGCTGGAATTGTTCTTCAGTTGGTAGGAGGCTTCCTATGGGCTTGGACATCGGCATCATCCGCGTCGACTACCTGCCCCGCCCCTCCGGCCCCGCCTACGCCTTCGCCTGGGAGCTCGCCGGGCAGGAGACCGCCGCCGGCTACATGACCGGCGAGGGCGGCAGCTGGGGCTGGATCGAGCGGCGGCAGGTCTCGGCGCTGCTGGCGGACTTCGCGGCCCGCCGCGGCCTCTCGGCGCCGGAGCGAGCCCGCGTCGAGGCGTGGGTGGCGTCGCTCCCGTGGGACGGGGCTGACGCGGTGGAGCTGCACTTCGGGTGGTAGGGGGGGGTATACTTACGGACTGCCTACCGTAAGGAGCCCACCATGCCCATGCACAACCCCTGCCACCCCGGAGAAGTTCTGAAGGAAGTCTGCCTGGACTCCCTGGGCCTCTCCATCACCCGCGCCGCCAAGGGCCTCGGCGTAACCCGGCAGGCGCTGTCGGCCCTCGTGAACGGCAAGGCGCGGGTGTCGGTGGACATGGCGCTGCGGCTGTCCAAGGCGTTCGGGTCCACGCCGGAGCTGTGGTTGGGATTGCAGCGCGCCTACGACCTGTGGCAGGCCCGCGATCGGGCGGAAGAGATGGTCGTGGAGCGATTCGAAGAGCCGCCGGTGACGGTGTAGAGGGCTGCGCTTCCGGCCTCTTCACGCCCGAGGGAGTGAGACCCCGGCTCAATTTCCAAATTCGTTCCACTTGCACCCTTGCGGCCCGCTGCCCGCGCTGGTATCATCCCCCTTGCCTTCCCTTCCGTAGCTGTTACAATCCATAGTTGGCTTGTGCTCATCAATCGTTTCGCAGGAGTCAAGCACATGGTTAACAATAACTCCAACCACAACAACGACCAGATCATTGCTTGTCTCCGCACCCTCCGTGAGACCATAGACCGTCTCCAGGACCTCCTTGGCGGCCCCGCCGAACCCACCCTCGAGCGCATGTACCGCCGCCGCCGCGAGCTCCTCACCCGCCTCTACGCCACCGGCGGCCTCGACCAGAAGTCCCTCTTCGCCCTCCTGGACGAGCACGAGACCCCGCACCAGTGGATCGGCCAGCAGGTCAAGTCCCGCTTCATAGAGAAGTTCCCCCACCCCTCCGGCAAGGACCTGTACGTGGTCACCCACAAGGCCGTGGAGGAGCTGAACCTGCAGGAGGAGGCCTCCGCCCTCGTCTCAGCTACGGACGAGACCTTCACCACCGACTGGGACAGCGCCGAGGACGCCGCCTATGACCGTCTCTAACGTCCGCCACGGCGACGTCGTCCTCGTGCCCTTCCCGCTCAACTCGCCGACGTCGACGCAGCGGCGGCCCGCTGTCGTCGTCAGCGGCGACTACTTCAACTCCGGCACCAGCGAGGTCATCATCGCGCCCATCACCGGCCACGGGCGCGCCTCGCCCCGCATAGGCGACTACTCCGTCATGGACTGGGAGAACGCCGGCCTGCTGGGCCCCAGCACCGTTCGCGCCCGCCTGACCACGCTGCGCTCCTCGCACCTGCTGCGCAAGCTGGGCGCGCTCTCCAGAAGGGACATCGAAGGCCTCTCCCAGTGGCTCCGCCGCGTCATGGAGCTGTAGGCACCCGTGCGCATCGTCCACACGGCTGACGTCCACATAGGCGTGGAGAACTACGGGCGGCCCGCCACCCAGGCCGACGTCGACGCGCTGCCCCCGTACTTCGCCCCCGGCGTTGATAGGCGAACGTATCTCGGCCTGTCGACCCGCCTCCTCGACTTCCTCAGCGCCCTCGACCAGGTCGTCGACTACGCCGTCCGCCACGACGCCGACCTCGTGCTCATAGCTGGCGACGCCTACAAGAGCCGAGACCCGTCCCAGACGCACCAGCGCGAGTTCGTCCGACGCGTCGCGACGCTCGTGAACCGTGGCATCCCCGTCTTCCTGCTCACCGGCAACCATGACATCGCCCACTCGCCCACGCGCGCCACCGCGCTGGCCATCTTCCCCACGCTGGACGTGTCCGGCGTCACCGTCGCCGAGCGCTTCGGCACCCACCGCGTCGAGACCCGCTCCGGGCCGCTCCAGATCGTCGCGCTGCCGTGGATACGCCGCGGGCAGCTGCTGGCGCGGGAGGAGCACCAGGGCGCCCCCATCGATGAGGTCACCCGCTACGTGGAGGCCGACCTCACCGCCCGCATCCTGCAGGAAGCCGACGCCCTCGACCCCGCCCTCCCCGCGATTCTCGCCGCGCACGTCACGGTCAACGGCTCCGTGTCCAGCTCCGAGCGCTCTATGATGCTCGGCCGCGACTACGCCCTCCAGCCGAGCTCCCTCGCGCTGCCGGCCTTCGATTATGTCGCCCTTGGCCACGTCCACAAGCACCAGAGCCTCATCGCGGCGCCGCCCGTCGTCTATCCGGGCAGTCTCCAGCGCGTCGATTTCAGCGAGGAGGACGACAGCAAGGGCTTCTGCGTCGTGGACATCGACCCGGCGGCGCCCCCCGGCCGGCGCACGCAGTGGCAGCACGTCCCCGTCGACGCCCGCCCCTTCCTGACGGTCGAGGTGACCGTCCCCACCGACGAGCAGGACCCGACGGCCCTCGTCCTCCGGCGAATAGAGCAGCGCGACGTTACCGGCGCCATCGTGCGCGTGCACGTGACCGTGCCGTCGCCCTTGGCGGGCCGCGTCAACGAGCGCGCCATACGCGACGCCCTGGCGAGCGCCCACTCGGTCGCCGCCGTCAGCCGCCAGGTCGTGCACGAACGCCGGCCCCGCATCGGCTCGGACGCGAGCGGCATCACGCCGCAGCAGGCGCTGGAGCGCTACCTGGGCGGCCGAGCGGACCTCGACGACACCACGCGCAAGCGCGCGCTCGAGTGGGGCACGGAGCTGGTGGCGGAAGAGACGGCAAGGGAGTAGCGGGCGTGGAAGTGACCGACGTCGTGCTGGTGATCGCCCAGTGGTTGCACACGCTGGCGGCCGCCTTCTGGGTGGGAGGCGGGCTGGTCTACCTGCTGGTCATCCGCCCTGCAGCGCGAGGGGAGGCCCTTCGACAGGCTCAGGGCGAACGGACGGGACAGACGCTCGCCGACGAGTTCAGGGGCCTCGTCGACATCGCCGTCATCGCGATGGTCGTCACCGGCGTCGTCCTCGCCTTCGACCGCCTCACGTCGCAGCACGCGGGCGCCGGCTACGCGGCGGTGTTGGGCGTGAAGCTGGCGCTGACGCTGTGGATGTTCTGGCTGGCCGGCGTCATCCGCCGTCGCCGACCGCGTCCCGCGTCGCAGCCTGCACCGCCGCCGCCGCCGAGGACGGGCTGGCGGCAGCTCATGGACTCCGCGAACCAGGTCGTCGCCATAGGGGTGGTGGTCTTCCTGCTCTCGACGCTCATGCAGGCGCTGTTTGAACGCGCCCTGCAGTAGGTGGTACCCTGCCCGTGTCCTCCGTCGTTCCTGCGGAGGCAGGAACCCCGACGAAACGCCCCCCGTTCGCCCTGAGCTTGTCGAAGGGTCGCGCGAACGAGGCAGCCCGGAAGGAGCGTGCGATGCGCCGAGACCTCATGGACATCCTGGCGTGCCCCGTCTGTAAGTCGCCCCTGCTCCTCGCCGCCGAGCCCGAGGACGTCGACGACATCGTCACCGGTACGCTGCGCTGCCCGGACTGCCCCCAGACCTACCCCATCGTCGACGGCATCCCCAACCTGTTGCCGCCCTCGATGAGGCAATAGCCGACACTCCATAGCAGACAAAGGGAAACTGCACCGCGTTCTAGGGGTGAGAATCGTCCGGGAGAGGGTTTGACGGGCCTGTGTGGCTGTCGCCCTACCGCTCCACGCCCCGGCCCCGCGTCACTTCCTGCATGAGGTTGGCGAAGAACTCCTTGTTGTTCTTCGACTTCCGCAGCCAGTCCAGCACCCGCTCCGTCGCGTCCGTCGAGTCCATGTTGGACGTCTGCGCGCTCAGCGAGATCATGCGGCGCAGCAGCATCACCTGCTTGAACGTCTCCTCGCTCAGGAGCAGCTCGTCGCGGCGCGTTCCGCTGCGGTGGATGTCGATGGCGGGGAAGACGCGGCGCTCGGCCAGCCGCCGCTCCAGATGGATCTCGCTGTTGCCGGTGCCCTTGAACTCCTCGTAGATGACCTCGTCCATGCGGCTGCCCGTGTCCACCAGGCACGTCGCAATGATGGTCAGGCTGCCGCCCTCCTCCGTGTTCCGCGCCGCGCCGAAGAACCGCTTGGGCGGGTACAGCGCGCTCGTGTCGATGCCGCCGGAGAGCGTCCGCCCCGTGGAGGGCAGCGCCAGGTTGTAGGCCCGCACCAGCCGCGTCAGGCTGTCCAGCAGCACCACCACGTCCTTGCCGCTCTCCACCAGCCGCTTGGCCCGCTCCAGCGAGACCTCCGCCGTGCGGCAGTGGTCCTCGACGGGCTCGTCGAAGGTCGACGAGTAGACCTCGCCCTTGATCGACCGCCGCAGGTCCGTGACCTCCTCCGGCCGCTCGCCCGCGAGCACGATCATCAGGTACACATCCGGCGAGTTCGCCAGCACGCCGTTGGCAATGTCCTTCAGCAGGAACGTCTTGCCCGCCTTGGGCGGCGAGACGATGAGCCCCCGCTGCCCCTTGCCCAGCGGCGCAACAAGGTCGATCAGCCGCTGCGACAGGTTGTCCGGCCGCGACTCCAGCACAAGCTGCTCCCGCGGGTACATCGGCGTCAGGTTGTCGAAGTGGGCACGCGTTCGCGTCGTTTCCGGGTCGGAGCCGTTCACGGCCTCCACGCGGATCAGGCCGAAGTAGCGTTCGCCCTCCTTGGGCGGGCGCACCTGGCCCGTCACCTGGTCGCCGGTGCGGAGCCCGAATCGGCGGATCTGCGACTGCGAAATGTAGACGTCGCCCGGCCCCGCGCGCAGGCCCTGCTGGCGCAGGAACCCGTAACCGTCGCCGATGATCTCCAGCAGGCCCGTCGCCAGCACGTACCCCTGGCGCTTGGCAAACGCCTCCAGCAGGTGGAAGACGATCTCCTCCCGCCGCAGGGCCCCGTTCTCCACGCCCATCTCATGGGCCAGTTCGACCAGTTCTTCCTTGGTCTTGGCCTCCAGTTGTGCCATAGTGACTGCGGTCTCTTGCATCTCTCTCCTTGGACAGTGTCCTCACTCCAGCCCCCGCTCTTGCAGCCTGTTTCCTTGCGGGGGCTGGCCTTGTTTCGAATCTAACCCTCTGTCGCGCCGTTGATGCCGTCCAGCGGCAGCGGCGGCTGCATCCCTTCTCGCGTCACGTGCTGCGCCACCGCGATGAACTCGCGGAACAGCGGGTGCGGCCGGTTCGGGCGGGAGCGGAACTCCGGGTGGAACTGCGTGCCGACCATGAACGGGTGGTCCGTCGCCTCCGCGATCTCCACCAACCGCCCGTCAGGCGAGAGGCCGCTGAAGCGCATGCCCGCGTCCTCCAGCCGTTCCCGGTAGTCGTTGTTCAGCTCGAAGCGGTGCCGGTGCCGCTCGTCTACGACCGGCTCCTGGTATGCCCGCGCCGCGATGGTCCCGGGCGCCATGTGGCACGGGTAGACGCCCAGCCGCATCGTGCCGCCCATCTCCGTGATGTCCCGCTGCTCCGGCATCAGGTCGATCACCGGGTGCGGCGTCTCCGTGTCGAACTCCGTCGAGTTGGCCCCCAGGAGGCCCGCGCAGTCCCTCGACCGCTCCACGACCATGAGCTGCATGCCCAGGCACAGTCCCAGGTACGGCACCTGGTGCTCGCGGGCGTAGCGCACGGCCTCGACCATCCCGTCGACACCCCGGGGCCCGAACCCTCCCGGCACGACGATGCCGCAGGCGTCCTGCAGGAAGCGGTCGGCGCCCTTCTCCTCCACGTCCTCCGACGGCACCCAGCTGACCTCCACGTCCCGGTGATGGAACAGCCCGGCGTGGTGCAGCGCCTCCTTCACGGAGATGTACGCCTCCGGCAGGTTGGCGTACTTGCCGACGACCGCCACCTTCAGCGGCGCCTTGGGCTCCTTGATCCGCCCGACGATCTCCTCCCAGTCCCGCAGGTCCGGCAGCAGCTCGCCCAGCCCCAGCGCCTGTGCGAGGAGGTTTGACAGGCCTGCCTCCTGCAGCACCAGCGGCACCTCATAGATGGTGTCCACCGTCTGCAGCGGGATCACCGCCTCCCGCTTGACGTCGCAGAACAGCGCGATCTTGTCCTTGATGCCCTCCGGCACCGGGAAGTCGCTGCGGACGATGATGCAGTCGGGCTGAATGCCGATGCTCCGGAGCTCCTTCACGCTGTGCTGCGTCGGCTTCGTCTTGAGCTCGCCCGTCGAGGAGATGTGGGGGAGCAGGGTGACGTGGATGTAGTAGACGTTGTCGTGCCCCACCTCTCTGGGCATCTGCCGGATCGCCTCAAGGAAGGGCAGCCCCTCGATGTCGCCGACGGTGCCGCCCACCTCGACGACCACAACGTCGGGGTCGGACTCGTTCGCAAGCCGCATCATGTGCTGCTTTATGACGTTGGTAACGTGCGGTACCGTCTGGATGGTGCCCCCCAGGTACTCGCCGGCGCGCTCGTTGGCGATGACGCCGCTGTAGACCTGCCCGGCGGTGACGCTGGAGGAGCTGGTCAGCTCCAGGTCCGTGAAGCGCTCGTAGTGGCCCAGGTCCATGTCGGTCTCGGAGCCGTCGCGCGTCACGAAGACCTCGCCGTGCTGGTAGGGGGACATCGTGCCGGGGTCGACGTTAAGGTAG
>JAPPNT010000150.1:0-8550 GCA_028873745.1 Chloroflexota bacterium
CCGTCAGGCTCTGGCTTGCAGCGTTGCGACTGCGTTGTTCAACGCGTCCATGCAGTGGGTGCGGCCGAGGGCCACCATCGTCGCGAAGAGGGGCGGCGACACGGTGCGCCCCGTAACCGCGGCGCGGACTGCGCCGAAGAGCTGGCCCGTCTTGAGGCCGAGTTCGTCCGCCATTGGGCGCAGGGCGTCTTCAAGCGCGACTTCCTCCCACTCTCCGACGCCCGTGAGCCGGTCAACCACGGCGGTGAGTGCTTCGGCGGCCTGCTCCGGCGACACGCCCTTGGGAACGAGGTCGTTCGCGGCCGGGGACGGCAACCCCTCGAAGAAGAGTGACAGCAGTTCAGGGGCCTCGTCCAGCCGCTTGAGCCGCTCCTGAATCAGCGGCGTCAGCGTGGCGACGAAGGCTGCGTCGAGGGGCCGCTCGACGCTATCCGACAGGCCGCCCTCGGCATGGGGGCGCTCCAGGAACGGCAGGATGCGCTCGGCGAGCTCCTCGGGCGGGAGCTGGCGAATGTAGAGCCCGTTCATCCACGTGAGCTTCTCGGCGTTGAAGATTGCGCCGGCCTTCCCTACGCGGTCAAGGTCAAAGTGCTCGACAAGCTCGTCGCGGGAGAAGACCTCGGTGTGGTCGTCCAGCGACCAGCCGAGCAGGGCCATGAAGTTGGTGAGCGCCTCCGGCAGGTAGCCGTCCTGCTGGTATGCCAGAGTCGACGTGGCGCCGTGGCGCTTCGAGAGCTTGGAGCGGTCGGGGCCGAGGATCATGGGCAGGTGGGCGAAGACGGGCGGCTCCCAGTCGAGCGATCGGTACAGGAGCACATGCCGGGGTGTGCTTGGCAGCCACTCCTCGGCGCGCATGACGTGCGAGATCTCCATGAAGTGGTCGTCCACCACGTTGGCAAGGTGGTATGTCGGGTAGCCGTCCGACTTCAAGATGACAAAGTCATCGAGCACCGTGGGTTCGTAGGCCACCTGCCCGCGGATGAAGTCGTTGACGTAGATCGTGCCGTCCTCCCTCGGGATGCGGAAGCGGATGACGTGCGGCTCCACCGCCGCTCGGCGCCCGCGCTCCTCGGCGGTTAGCTGGGTCAGGCAATGGCGGTCGTAGCCCGGCGGTTGCTGGTTCCGCTGCTGCTCCTTGCGCATCGCGTCCAGGCGCTCGGGCGAGCAGAAGCACTGGTAAGCGTCGCCGCCGGCCAGCAGCTTTTCGGCTGCTTCGTGGTACAGCGCCAGACGCTCCGACTGGAAGTAGGGGCCGAAGTTGCCGTGGCTGCCGCCGTCCTCGCTCTCCGGGCCCTCGTCCCAGTCGAGTCCGAGCCACCGCAGCGAGGCGAGGATCGACTCCAGCGCACCCTCGACTTTGCGCTCCTGGTCCGTGTCCTCGATGCGCACGACGAAGGCGCCGCCGGTGTGGCGCGCGAACAGCCAGTTGAAGAGCGCCGTGCGGATGTTGCCGACGTGCGGCTCGCCTGTGGGGCTCGGCGCGAAGCGGACTCTGACCCCGTCGGACATAGGACCACCACCTCCATTTGCATTGTAGCAGAGTGGTGTCAGCGATTGAGGTGGAGCCCGCGCACCGGCTTCTGCCCCTCTGCTATGATGAAGGCAGACCATACCGGAGGTGCCCGTGCCCCTTGAGCGCCGCTTGCCTGAGTGGTTCCGTGTGCCTGCCCCCGGCGGCCCGAATTACCTTCGGCTGCGCAGCCTTGTCCTCAACGAGGGCTTGCACACTGTGTGCCAGGAGGCCCACTGCCCGAACATCGGCGATTGCTGGGACCGCGGCACGGCCACCTTCATGATCCTCGGCGACATCTGCACGTGGCGATGCCACTACTGCGCCGTCACGACCGGCCGCCCGAACGCCCTCGATCCCGGCGAGCCCGCGCGGCTGGCCGAAACGGTCAGGAAGCTCGGCCTTTCCCACTGCGTTATCACGTCGGTTACCCGCGAGGACCTGCCGGACGGAGGCGCATCGGTCTTTGCCGAGTGCATCGAGCGCATTCGCGACACGCTGCCCGGATGCTCGGTCGAGGTGCTCATCCCCGACTTCAAGGGCGACGACGACGCATTGCGCACCGTGCTCGACGCCGGGCCCGCTGTGCTGAACCACAACATCGAGACCGTGCGCTCAGTCTTCCGTCGCGTGCGGCCCAAGGGGGACTACGATCGCTCCCTTCGCCTCCTGCGCCGCTCGAGAGAGATGGCGCCGCACATCCCGACCAAGTCGGGCATCATGGTGGGACTTGGGGAGACGGAGGACGAGATCCGCGAGACGATGGCCGACCTTCGCGAGGTGGGCTGTCAGCTCCTCACCATCGGGCAGTATCTGCGCCCGTCCAAGATGCACTGGAAGCTGGACCGCTTCTACACGCCACAGGAGTTCGAGGCGCTGGCAGCGCTCGGCCGGGCCATGGGGTTTACGCACGTGGCCTCGGGGCCGCTGGTGCGCAGCTCGTACCACGCAGACGAACAGGTGGCGGCAGCGCGGAGCGGGTAGGCTTCCGGCAGGGCGGCCGCTTTTGCGGGTTTCCCACCAGGCATCGGAATACAGGTTTTCCTGGGAATGGTTGACAAGGCCGCTTGGTTGTTGTATCTTTTACGTAAGGCATACAATTGATTGCAGGATTCAGGGACCGCAAGACGCTTCAGTTCTTTCAGGGTCAGGACGTTCGGGAGTTCCGGGGTTTCGCCAGACAGGCCGTCAGAAGGTTGACCATGCTGGACAACGCGGAGACCCTCGGGGACCTTGCGGGCCTTGGCAGCAACAGGCTGGAACGCCTCTATGGAGACCGGAACGGCCAGTACAGCATCAGAATCAACCAGCAGTGGCGGATCTGCTTTCGATGGGGAGACACCGGCCCCTACGACGTAGAAATAGTGGATTACCACTAGGAGAGCGACTGACATGAACCCGATGAACGGCATGCCCCCGGTGCACCCGGGCGAGATTCTCGCGGACGAGCTTGACGAGCTTGGTCTGTCCGCCAACGCGTTCGCGAAGGCGCTGGGCGTGCCGACCAACCGGGTCACCGCGATCCTCAATGCCCAGCGCGGCGTCACTGCCGACACGGCTCTCCGGCTGGCGCGCTACTTCGGCACGGGCGCACAGTTCTGGCTCAACTTGCAGAAGACCTATGAGCTGCGCCGAGCGGAGATCGAGTCCTGGGAGGACATTCAGCGCACCGTACAGCCCCGCCTCGCTCTGGCCATCGCCGAGGGGACGGACCAGGCTGAGTACAAACCGGAGTCTAGCGCCTAGTTTGCGGCTTCCAGCCACTCTTCCCAGAAGCTTGGTGTGCGCTCCTCGCCTTCGAACTCCACGTCGACGACGCAGCCACCGGGGCGCACTTGGTGCATGCGCTTCACTGTGCCGACCCTGCCCACGTACAGAAGGTCGCGACCCTCTTTCTTCGCTTCTTCAACGATCCGGACCGCCTGGCCCAGTGCGAATTTTGGCATGGATCCCTCCATGACTCTTGGTGTGGCATGAAATATAGCACAAGAACCGGGCCGCGAGAGGCCGCTGTAGCAGCCGCTACACGTGCCGTTCCAGCACGAAGTCGCTGAGCTCCAGCAGCGCGCGCTTGGCCTCAGAGTCGGGCAGAGGCGCGAGGGCGTCTATGGCGCGGGCACGGAGCGCGCCGGCTTCCGCGTAGACGTCGGCCATCACGCCGGAGTTGCGCACCATGTCGACGGCGAGCTCCATGTTCGCCTCGCGCTCGACGCCTTCGCACACCGCGACAACGGGGTTATCGCGCGGGTAGCGCTCGACCAGCAACAAGGCGGGCAGCGTCAGGACGCCTGAGGCGAGGTCGCTGCCAACAGGCTTACCGATCTCCTCGGCGGAGCCCTCGAAGTCCAGGATGTCGTCGACCACCTGGAAGGCGGTGCCAAGGTTGCTGCCGAACGTCCGAAACGCCTCGATGGTGCGCTCGTCGGCGCCGCTCAGGATCGCGCCGGACTCCGCCGCGGTTGCGAAGAGGGAGCCCGTCTTCTTGAATATGCGGTCGTAGTACTGCTCGCGGGTCTGCTGCCACTGGTTGGCCATGAAGTGCTCGGTGAGCTGGCCGCTGGAGAGGTCCATGATGGTGCGGGAGAAGCCCTTGATGACGCGGATGTTCTCCGTGTTACACACGTGGATGGCCGACGTCGCGAAGAGGTAGTCGCCGACAAGGACGGCGACCTCGGGGCCCCACAGGCTACTCAGGGTGGCGCGGCCGCGGCGAACGTCGGCGTTGTCGACGGTGTCGTCGTGGATGAGGGTGGCGAGGTGGAGGAGCTCGACGGCGGCGCCCATGATGGCCGGCTTGTCCGTGTCGCAGTCGAGAACCTTCGAGACGAGCAGCGTGATTGAGGGCCGCACGCGCTTGCCCCGCACGGCGACGACGTGTTCCAGCAGCCCCTTGATGGGGTCTTCACTGCCGGACGCCACCTCCTCCAGGCTCTCTTCCACCCTGCGGAGCCCGTCAGCGATGGGCGCGTAGAAGCCGAGCGCCGTCTCCATCCGTTCCATCACCTTCCCTTACCGCGCGGTCTGCGCCTCAAGTATGGCCATCTCGCGCTCCACAGTGCCCTCGTCGAGCTTGGTGAAGAGCGGTGTCGGCGTTTGCAGCGCCTGGCCGGCAGGCGGCGGGTTCACCGTCCAGCCGTCGGCCATGATGTCCGAATCAAAGCCGAGGAGCGCGTGAAGGCGCTCGCTGGCGTGGGGCATGAAGGGGTAGAGGGCCGTCTTGAGAGCCGCGATGGCCGTCAGCGCCGTGCTCAGCGTGGTGGCCGTGCGCTCCCGGTCCTCGCGGGCCGTGCGCCACGGGGCCTTGAGGTCGATGTAGCGGTTGGCGTCGGCGGCGAGGGCCATGGCCTTGCCGATGCCCTCGCGGAAGCGCGGTTCCTCGAGGCTGGCCGCGACGTCTTCCAGCGTCTGCGACGCCCGTTCGATGAGGGCGCGGTCGTCGCCGTCGAGGGGGCCGGCTGCCGGGACGAGTCCCTCGAAGTTGCGGTTTGTCAGCGTCAGCACGCGGTGGACGAGGTTGCCGAACGTCGCGACAAGCTCGTCGTTGTTGCGCCGGTAGAACTCGCGCCAGGAGAAGTCGGCGTCACCGAACTCCGGCATGTTGGCCGAAAGGTAGTAGCGCAGGGGGTCGGGGTCGTAGCGCTCCAGGTAATCGGGCACCCAGACGGCCCAGTTCTGGGACGTCGAGAACTTCTGGCCCTCGAGCGAGAGGAACTCGTTGGCGGGCACGTTCACGGGCAGGTTGAGCTGCCCCAGGTTGCCGTCGTCACTGTAGCCGACGAGCATCCCCGTCCACACAATAGTGTGGAACGGGATGTTGTCCTTGCCGATGAAGTAGTAGCCACGGGTGTCGGGGTCCGACCAGTAGTCGCGCCACGTCCGCCCGTCCGTCCGGCCCTCCGACCACTCGATGGCAGCGGAGAGGTAGCCGGTACATGCCTCGAACCACACGTAGATGCGCTTGTCGTCGTACCCCTCGATAGGGAGGGGCACGCCCCACTCGACGTCGCGGGTAATGGCGCGGTCGCGGAGGCCCTCGGTGAGCCAGTTCATGGTGAAGCCGTAGACGTTGGGGCGCCAGATGCCCTGTCCCACGGACTCCACCCACTGGCGGAGGCGTTCCTGCAAGGCGCTGAGCTTGAAGAAGAAGTGCTCGGACTCGCGCATCTGGGGCGTTGCGCCGCAGATGTGGCAGCGCCAGTCGATGAGCTCATGCGGGTCCAGGGTGCGGCCGCAGCGGTCGCACTGGTCGCCGCGGGCGCGCTCGAAGCCGCAGTGGGGGCAGGTGCCATCGACGTAGCGGTCAGGGAGGAAGCGGTTATCGTTGGCGCAATAGGCGTACTCGCCGTTCTCCGGGTAGATTAGGCCCTCGCGCATCAGGCCGAGGAAGAGGTCGCCCACGACCTGGCGGTGGTTGTCCGTCCCCGTCGTGGTGTAGCGGTCGAAGGAGATGCCGAGCTTTTCCCAGACGTCGAGGTATTGCGCGTGGTACTTGTCGACGACCTGCTGCGGCGTCAGGCCCTCGAGCTCGGCGCGGATGGTGATGGGCGTGCCGTGCTGGTCCGTGCCGGACACCATGAGCACATCATTGCCGCGAAGGCGGTGGTAGCGGGCGAAGATGTCGGCCGGAAGATAGGCGCCGGCAATCTGACCGAGGTGCAGCGGGCCATTGGCATAGGGCCACGCCACGCCGATGAAGATGCGTTCTGGCACAGGTAGTACTCCGGTGTTCAAGGGACGATTGTGTCTCGCGGCAGCGAGCGCTTACAAGAAGTCTACCACAGGGGAAAGGGCGTGGGGCCAAGGCGTCGTCTTTTGATTGCCGCCTCGATCAAGACCAAAGGCAACCTGAGATTGCGCCTTAGCCCTATAATGACAGTGGAGGTGCCGTTATGGCGAGGGCGACTGCAAGGGACGGAACAGTCAAGGTTTGGGTTGAGCCAGAGTTGAGGCGGCAGGCCGAAGCTGCTTTAGAGGCAATTGGCTTGACCCCCTCTGATGCAGTCGCGTTGCTTTACAGGTACATTGCGGCGGACGGCGACTTGCCGCAGGACTTGCATATTCCAAACGGCGAGACCCTGCAGGTCATCAATGATGCGCGGAAGGGTGTTGGGGTGGAAGCGTACAAGACGCTTGATGATCTCAAGGCCGAATTCCGCTAGCTGATGCGCGTCACGACGACCAGCAAATTCAAGCGAGACTTACGCCTGGCCCAACGTAGGGGCCGCGACCTGGAAAGACTCTGGGCAATTGTGGAACTGCTTGAGGTTGGCTCCCCCGTACCTCCCCAACACAAACCACATCCCTTATCAGGTCCGTACGCGGGTACTTGGGAATGCCATGTTGAGCCGGACTGGCTGTTGATCTGGGCGACCGAACAAGACACTGTCCTGCTTCTCCGAACCGGGACGCACTCCGACCTGTTTCGCTAGAGGATACGACCGACCTTCGCCTACCAAAGGCGAATAGCCAGCACATTGGAATTGCGTCAGGGGAGGGTGCAGGTGAGAGAGCTGGCGCTCTCTGGCTAGAAAACGAAAAGCGGGTTCTCCGCGGTGATGATGCGGTCCTCTGACTCGATGGCGGCGCGGATGTATGGGGGCAGCGCGAAGAGCGCGGAGTGGATGACGCCGTCGTAGAAGTCCAGCGGCGCGATGCCCCGCTCGGCGAGGCGGGCGTCGACTTCGGCCGGCGTCAGGTGGGCGGGGTTGGGACCCAGCGAGGCTGCGTTGAAGCCCCACGTTTCCCCGAACGACTGCATGTGCACGCTGTACGGCACGACCGTCGGGAAGACTTCCCGGAGGGTGCGGTTGATGGCGGTGAATACCTCGGTGTAGTTGATGACGCTGGCGGGCCCGGACTGGGTGACGAGCAGGCCGCCGGGGTTCAGCTTGTCCCGGAGCATCTCGTAGAAGCTGCGGGTGTAGAGCAGGTAGGCCGGGCCGCCCTCCATCGGGTCTGGCAGGTCCAGCAGGATGACGTCAAAGCGCTCCGGCGTGCCCTGGAGGTACGCGGAGGCATCGTTGATCTGCAGGTCGAGGCGCGGGTCATCGAAGGCGCCCTGGTGGTGTCCCTGCAGGTATTCGCGGCACAGGTCGACTACCTCGGCGTCGAGGTCGATCATCACGGCCCGCTTCACGGTGTTGTGGCGAAGCGCCTCGCGGGCCGTGGCGCCCTCCCCGCCGCCGGCAATGCAGACCGTTTCCGGGTTCGGGTGCGCCAGCATAACCGGGTGGACGAGGCTCTGGTGGTAGATGAACTCGTCCGCCTGCGATGACTGCGTCTTGCCGTCGAGGACAAGGCAGCGGCCAAAGCACCCGTTTTCGAGCACCTCAACGGTCTGGTACTTGCTCTTCCCCGAGAACACCACGCCCTTGATGCTGGTCAGCTGGACCAGATCAGGCGTGATGCGCTCTATGTACCATTTGGTGGGGTCGCCTAACATAAACGCTCTTGCATTCTAGGCTTCAGCGCCCGCCAGCTGCTTCAGCATGCCGCGCGCCAGTTGCTGGACGGACGACGACTTGCTTTCGAACTTTTCCGCGATGATTGCGGCGGCTTCGTGGGGGCTGAAACCTTCGCCGCAGGTGAAGATGTCTGCTGCGGCGTACCCATACTCCGGCCACGTATGGATGCAAAGGTGGGACTCTGCGATGGCAATCACGCCGGTGACACCCTGCGGCGAGAACTTGTGGAACGTGTTTCCGATTATTGTGGCACCTGTAGCCTCGGCGGCGTCCAGGAGGGTCTGCTGTACGTAGTCAAGGTCGTCCAACAGATCCGACCGACACTCCTGTAGCTCCAAGATCAGGTGTACTCCGAGCGCATTCAATCACCGCCCCTCCTTGTGGATTTGGCCGTTAGGCCGAACCCCAATTATACTATGCGGGATGCTTAGCGCAACCCCCCGCCAGTCAGCCGAAACCGTTCAGCGGCATATCGGATTCATGAACCCTACACGCACCCATTTGCTGCTTTCGCACACCGATGGCGCCTCCCTCACCGAGGCCGTTCCAGTGTGCCCGTCGCCCAGCGACGGACGG
>JAPPNT010000150.1:8560-12921 GCA_028873745.1 Chloroflexota bacterium
TCCTCCCCCCCCCCGCGCGCCCCCCCCGCCCGGCCGCCCGCCGGCGCCCCCCCCCCCCCCCCCCCCCACGGCTCCGAACCCCCTCCTTCCAAACGGCGGGTACGGCGTGACATCGATTCACTCCGCAGTCAGCGCGGCCGGGCTGGCCAAGCGCTTCGGCGCGCGTCCCGTTCTGCGAGGGCTTGACCTCGAGCTGGGGTGGGGCAGCGTCCTCACACTCTTCGGGCCCAACGGCGCGGGAAAGACGACGCTGCTTCGCACGCTGGCCGGGCTGACGCGTCCGAGCGGCGGCGCGCTCCACATCGCCGGCGTCGACGCCGGCAGGCGGCGGGCCGACGTGCGGCACCTCGTCGGCGTCGTGATGCACCAGACGTTTCTGTACGACGACCTGACCGTTGCGGAGAACCTGCGATTCTATGCCCGGATGTATGGGCTTGGCGCGTCGGGAGGCAGCCGCGCGGCGGAGGTGGCGGAAGCGCTTGGCCTCGGTGGCGTCATGAACGCCCGTGTCAGGACGATCTCGAACGGCATGCAGAAGCGGGCCGCCCTTGCGCGCGCCGTTATCCACCGCCCGCCGCTGCTGCTGCTCGACGAGCCGGAGACGGGACTTGACCAGGACGCTATGGCGGCGCTGGAGTCACTACTTGCGCAGCACCGGGAGGGCGGCGGCAGCGCCATCGTCACGACGCACGGCGTCGAGCAGGGACTACGCGTCGGCGACCGCGCCGCCATCCTGCATGGGGGGCGCGTTGTGTACGACGGCCCTGCGGACGCCTCGGAAGCCGACACGTTTCGCCGCATCTACGCGGAGCACACGGGGGGCGAGCTGTGAGGGGGCTACGAGTTTTTGCGATGTGTGCGGTGCTTTGCCCTTCGACAGGCTCAGGGCGAACGGGGGTGGGTGAACGCTCAGGGCGAACGGGTTGGGTCATGGCCCAGAGAGGCGTGCGGCATGGATGAGCGGCGCGCCCACCCGGGCGCTTCCTGGTGGTCGGCAGTGCTCGCCGTGCTGTGGAAGGACCTGCTGCTGGAGAGCCGGACGCGGGAGATAGTGACGCCCATCGTCGTGTTCTCGTTGCTGGTCATCGTCATCTTCAGCTTCGTGCTGGACCCGAATCCTCGGATGGTGGAGGCCGTCGCGCCGGGGGCGCTGTGGGTGGCGTTCACCTTCGCGGGTATGCTGGGGCTGAACCGCACCTTCGCGCTGGAGAAGGAGCGCGGCGGGATGGAGGGGCTGCTGCTGAGCCCGGTAGGTCGCGACGCGCTGTACGCCGGCAAGATGCTGGGGGCCTTTCTCTTCATGCTGCTGGTCGAGGCCATCATGCTGCCGGCGTTCTCCGTCGTCTTCAACCTGCCGCTGCTGGAGCCGGGGCTGTGGCTGACTATCGGGCTGGCGACGTTCGGTTTCGCGACGGTTGGCGCGGCGTTCTCGGCGATGGCGGTGAACACGCGGGCGAGGGAGATTTTGCTGCCGGTGCTCTTTTTCCCCGTAGCCGCCCCTGTTATCATTGCTGCGGCGGAGGCGACGAGGGCGATCTACGCCGGCGATGCCTTCGCGGACTACGGCAACTGGATCGGCCTCATCGCCGCCTTCGACGTCATCTTTGCCGTCGTCGCGGCCGCAACCTTCGAATTCATCGTGAGCGAATAGCGCCCATGTCGAGGAGCGTCATCGTATGACCGTGCGCATGTCCCTGCTTGGCCTCAGCGGCGGCCTGATGCTGGCGGCGCTGGGTATGACGTTCCTGTACGCGCCCACTGACGCCGTCCTCGGCATCTCACAGCGGATTTTCTACGTGCACGTGCCGCTGGCGCTCGTGGGGTTTCTCGCTTTCGCGGTGGTGGCGGTGTGCAGCATCGGCTACCTGTGGAAGGGCAGTGAGCGGATGGACAACGTGGCCTACGCGGCGGCGGAGATCGGCGTACTGTTCACCTCACTGATGCTCATCACGGGGATGCTGTGGGCCAAACCGGCGTGGGGGGTGTGGTGGTCGTTGTCGCCGCAGCTCACGACGTCGTTGATCCTCTGGTTCCTCTACGTGGCCTACCTGATGCTGCGGGCCTATGCGCCGCCCGGCGAGACGGCCGCGCGCTATGCCGCGGTGCTCGGCATCATTGGCTTCATCGACGTGCCGATTGTGTACATGGCGGCGCGGTGGTGGCGGGACCTGCACCCGAACAAGGTGCTCGGCCCGCTGGCCGAGGAATCGGCGCTGGAGCCGTCGATGCAGATCACGTTCCTGGTCAGCATTCTCGCGTTCACGGCGCTCTTCGCGTGGCTGCTGGCGGAGCGGACGGAGCTGCGGCGGCAGGAAACTCAACTGGAACGGATGCGGTACACCTATGGCCAGGCATAAAGCGATTCTCATTGCAGCACTATTGCTCGCGCTCCCGGCCCTCGGCGCGGAGGGGGAGGAGTACCTGCCGTTTCTCTTTGCCGCATTCGCCGTGACGTGGGTGGCGTTCTTCGCCTACGCCTTCTTCATCACGCGGAAGCAGGCGGACCTGAAGCAGGAGATCGAGACGCTGCGGGCGATGCAGGGCGAGGACGACGACGCGTAGCCCTTGGCAATCTCAGTGGGCGCACCCTTCGCTACCACCGCGGTAGACGGGTTTTGTTTGCTACCCCTCATAGCTGACGACCTCGATTGTTTCAGAAACAATGCTAGCTGGCGCGGGGATTTGTTTGAAAACAATCCGTAGCTGGGCCGCCAATTGTTCCTCAATCAATTCATAGCTGTGCGGCGGGTGTCCAGCTACGGATTGAATTGATTTCTGTTTTGCGTCGATGGCCTCTTCCTTCCTGATCGTGCTGTCCGTGCTGCGGCAAGGACACGGTACGGGGTGTCCGGTGGCGAGGGCAAGGGCGCGGCGGCAGGGGTTGCAGGCACTGTGCGGCGCTGACTGCCTGTGCTATTGTGGGGCGCAAGAGGCCGGACAGGAGGTCGATATGCCAACGAAGCGACCAAACGAGCGGTATTTGGGACAGGAGATGCGCATCCCAATCTCCGAGGACGGGCAGGTGGCGGCCTATGTGTGGCCGGTGCGTATCGTCAGGATTGGCGGCGTGCCGTGCGGCGGACCCACCGTGGGCATCGACGTGCGGAACCAGGAGGTGGCGCGCTTCGACTGCCACCAGGCGCGAGGGCATTGGCACGGCGGCCTTTACGACCCGGAGAACCCCAACGCTTCGCAGAAGTCGTTCCCGGAGGGACTCGCCGAGGTCCCCGACCAGGTGGCGTGGGCCTTCGGGAAGATCCGTGACGACGCCGCGGACCTCGTGCGCGCGGCCGAGTTCGGCGACGAGGCCGACGGCGTCCAGCCGGAGATGGTCTCGGCGGCGGTCGAGGCGCTCTCAGAGCACCTCGCGGCGCAGGGCGACCTTCGGGGCAAAGCCATCGCGGACAACCTCATTCGGGGGTAGGCGACGGCCCGCGCTAGTCCAGGTCCACCAGCACCTGATCGCCCTCGACCTTGACGGGGTAGACCCACAACCCGTCCGGTGAGGGGCCCATGATCGCCTCGCCGGTGGTCACGTCGAAGACGGCTCCGTGCAGGGCGCACTCCACCTCGCAGCCGTCGAGCCGGCCGTAGTTCAGCGCCGCGCCGGCGTGCGGGCACAAGTGCGACGTCGCGTATATGACGCCGTCGACGTTGTACAGCAGGATGAAGGCGCCCATCACAATCGCCAGACGCATCGAGCCGGGCGGCACGTCGGAATACAGCTTGTCCACGGGAACAAAGGCCATGTGTGTCTCCTGTGCAGGTCTCCGCGGACAGCCTACCGCCCCTGCCCCGGACTGCCAACCTCGGGCGCGGTAGCCGCGTGGGTGCGCCCTTGCTATACTCCCTGCGCATTCAGGCTTATGACTTTCATTGCTGTCGCCAGGGGGACCAAGCGTTCATGACCCAGGCATATCGCAATCTGCCAAGCGTCGAGCGGCTGCTGCAGACGCCGGAGGTGCAGGCCCTCACGGCCACGCTCCCGCGGGAGATCGTGACCGACCTCGTCCGGGTGCAGATCGACGACGCCCGCGCCGCCATCGGCAACGGCGCGGACGCGCCGACCGCCGAGTCGCTCGCCGCCGCCGTCGTCGAGAGCGCGCACACGTTCACGCGGCTGCGGCCGCAGGGCGTCATCAACGCGACGGGCGTCATCATCCATACGAACCTCGGGCGCGCGCCCCTCAGCGCCGCCGCGCTCGCCGCGGTGCGGCGCGTGGCCGAAGGCTACTCGGACCTTGAGTACGACCTGCCTGCCGGCGAACGGGGGTCGCGGCGGGTGCACGCGGAGGCGCTGCTGACGCAGCTCACCGGGGCGGAGGCGGCGCTCGTCGGCAACAACAACGCGGGGGCGGTGG
>JAPPNT010000221.1 GCA_028873745.1 Chloroflexota bacterium
CTCCAGCTCCGGCACGAAGTACGACCGGTAGCCCAGCGCCTCCATCCGCCGCGCGAACTCCAGCGGTCCGATGACCCCGGACATGGAGACGCCGTTGTACTGCACCCCAAACCGGACCTGCGCCATGTGAACGCTCCTTGAAACAACAGGGGTGCGCGGGCCGAAGCCTGACCCGCGCACCCCGTGAGTACGGTCTGTCCGAGGCCTCTCAGGGCCTCATGAATCGAGCGCTACTCGGCGGTTAGGCCGCCTCTGCTGTCAGCTCGCTCCGTCCCTTGTACATGCCCAGCCCGATGATGAACAGGCAGATGCCGCCGATCCAGAGGATAGCGCTGTTCACATACAGCAGAAGGTCGAGGCCCAGGTCCGGTGAGTTCAGTGCAAAGATGAAGTTGACGAACCCCACGGCCCCGCCGATCACCAGGGTGTAGCTGGCGATCTTGTAGACGTCCATCGAGCTGAACCGCGCTGCCAGCCCGTAGCCCGTCAGGAACGTCGCGATCGGGAACAGCGCCAGGAACGCCATCGTGATTGCGATCGTGACCACGTGCACTTCCAGCGCCCCGGTCGCAAAGTCCAAGCCGGAGTGGCCGAGTTCGTCCCGCTGAAGCAGGTGGATTGAGAAGTGCCGCATGCCCTGCGCGATGACAAGAATGCTCCATTCGATAATGGACGCAACAATGCCGAACTGCAGCAACCTTCCGGCCAGCCCGCCCTGGCTGCTCGCCAGAGGATAGAGGCCCAGTGCGCCGAAGACCATGAGCATCATCGAGATGAGAATGAGGAACGTCATCCACTGCGCGAGGACTGTATTGTTCGCCCAGGCGTCCACTGTCGAGGCGTAGTCGATCGGGTCTGCCGTGTCGATCAGGAAGTTCCCCGGCATGAACAGGGATCCCACAAAGGCAAGGGCCACTCCCAGCATGAGCGAAAGACCTGCTTGTTTGGTCACAATGACGCCTCCTCTCCTACTTCCCTGCACGCCGTCGGCGGGAGTCGCGCGACGGGTGTTCCTTCCCACGCCACGCAGAATACCATCGGGCACAACCCCCCACAACAGATGAAACAATAATGAGACAAGTGAGACTGCTACGAAATCGGTAGGCATTTGCCACGGCTGGTAACCCCGCCTCTCGCCCGTTCCGGCGAGCCTCCGGGCCTGTCCCTTCCCGCGCGTGTTGCATACGGGGGCTTGACCTTGCGCCCGACGGGCTGCCGGTGTACGTTGCCGGCGCATCCAAAGACAGGGAGGGACTGATGGCGAATGAGATCACCCAGCCCGTTCTCGACGCGCTGGTGGGCACCGTGAGCAGAGGCATGATGGACAGCAAACTGGAACGACCCCCGCTCGACCAGCAGGAGCCGGACCAGGAACGCGTGGACACGCTGGCTTCTATGGTGGCCCGCTACCTGGTCGCCAACGAGGACCTACTGCGCCGCCTGTATAACGAACCGGACCTGGTCAGAGGGGCGATCTACGCAGTGGGGCGTGCTCTGGTGGCGGAACTGCTGGCACAGGAGGTCGGCGCACAGCCCCTGCCCAAGACGTAGACCCTTCGGGACCGCGACACTAACGGCTCCCAAGCCATCGGGAGCGTCAGCAATCGAGCGGCGGCGTCGAAATATGCATGTCGCCAGGGTGAGCGCCAAGCGAGTGTTCCCTCCGCAAGGCCGCGTAGGGATAGAGGAAGAGCAGCGACGGAACGCCCAACCCTGGAAGAGCGTGTCGGAGCTTCGGCGTTCTTGACACGGCGATTCGGCGAAACGTAGACTCCCCGCTAGTTGGCGACTCGCTCCGCCTTGGCTGTGAAGCCCCTAGTCGGAGGAGTCTCGAACGCTCCCCAGGTGGAACGGAATGCGTGGAAGCGCCCGCCCCGATCAGACCCCTTCAAGTCCCTGGAAGAGACCTGTGCGCATGGCGATACAGGGCGCCGCCCTGTTCGGGCTGTGGGTAGCCTTCTCAGGAGACCTCAGCGTTGAATTCCTGGCGTGGGGGGGCATCGCAACCGTTGTCGCCATTACCTTCTCCGAGCTGCTCTTCCGCGGGACCCATGAGCACACCTTCACTGCGCTGCCGTCACGGTTCGGCTGGTACGTGTGGACGGCAGTCCGGTTCCTCCTCTACCACCCATGGATGGCCTACCAGATCACGGCGGCCAGCATCCACGTTGCATACCTGGTGCTGCACCCGCGCATTCCCATAGAGCCGGCGCTGGTCGAGTTCGAGACCTCGCTGGTCTCCGAGCCTGCGCACGTGTTGCTGGCGCAGTCGATTACGCTCACCCCCGGCACGGTCACCGTCGACGCCTTTGAGGGTACGCTCCTGGTCCACTGCCTCTCGCGATTGACCCGGGAACAGCTGGCGCAAGGGAGCATCCAGCGCCGGGTCGCCGGAGTGTTTGCGGAGCCGGCCGCCGACCGGGTTGAGCTTACCGACGTCCTGCGTCCCGGGCAGGTGCCGCTATGACCGAGTTCACGGCTGTTGCCGCCGTGATCATTGGCATCAGCGCCGTGGCGTTCTGGAGGCTGCTGCGAGGGCCAACGGTGTTCGACCGCCTGCTCGCTGCCTCGGCCGTCGCCACGAACGCCATCGCCCTGCTGGCCGTGACTGGCTTCATCTTCGACCGGCCGGACATGTTCGTCGATTTGGCTCTCACGTACGCGTTGTTGAACTTCATCGGCTCGGTGGTCGCCGGCAAGTACCTCGAACGCCACGCAGGCGACGAACCGGCTGAGCGAGAGGGGACATGAACATCGTAGCGCTGGCCCTGATGGCGGCTGGACTCTTCTTCATGGCGATCGCCGTGATCGGACTGGTGCGCCTTCCGGACTTCTTCAGCCGTGTTCACGCCGTTTCCAAGTCGGAAACGCTTGGCATCACCCTGCTCCTGTTGGGGCTGCTGGTCTCCGCAGGGGTCAGCCTGACCGGACTGAAGCTCGCCCTCATCGTGCTCTTCGTCGCCATATCCAACCCCGTGGGCGTCCACGTCCTGACGCGGGCCGCAGTCCGGAACGGACTCATGCCCTGGCGGCGTGATGGTCTGCACCTGGCGAGCGAGGCTCAAGGTGAACGCTAGGCCGCGCCGGACCTGCGGGGTCTGCAGCGAGTGGAGCGTGGTAGGAGAAACATGATCTGGCAACTGGAGTTGGCGCTGTTCGCGATGCTGGTGGTACCGGCTATTGTCGCCCTGCAGGTGCGCGACCTCATCGCATCCGTGGCGGCGCTCACCATCTACAGCCTCATTGTGGCGGCGCTGCTGGCCATGATGGGCGCGGTTGACGTCGCGCTCACTGAAGCGGCGCTGGGCGCCGGCATCACCGGCGTGCTGTTCATCGGCGCCCTCAGCCTCACGAGACGGAGGTCGGTCGATTGAGGTGGCTCACGCTGGCGTTTCTCATCAGCTTCCAGGCGCTGTTCATCTACGTATCGCTCGACCTGCCGGACCGGGCCGACCCCAACGCACCCGCGAACGTCCACCTTTCGCCCGAGTTTGTCGAGCAGGGCGAGAAGGAAATCGAGATACCAAACCTGGTCACGGCGGTGCAGGCCGATTTCAGGAGCTACGATACCCTGGGGGAAACACTCGTGATCTTTACGGCGGGGCTGTGTGTCCTACTTGTGCTGATGAGGGGGTCCAGGACCGATGACCGAGCCCCATGACAGCCTAATCCTCCACTTCATCGTGCGGGCCTTCATGGTGCCGTTCATCATCGTGTTCGGCATCTACGTCCTGGTGCATGGCGAAGCGAGCCCCGGTGGAGGATTCCAGGCGGGGGCCATCGTGGCCGCGGCATTCGTGCTGGCACGGCTCACCCTCGGCAGAGAGCATGCCGTCAACCGCTTCCCCACCCGGGTCCTCATCTGGACGGCGAGCCTTGGCATGGCGGTGTACTTGCTCGCCGGCGTCGTACCGCTGTTCTTCGGCGCCAACTTCCTCGACTACAGTCAGTTGCCCGTCGGGTGGTTCAACAACATTGCCACGCACGATGAGACATTGCGCGCCAGGGGCATCTTCATCGTCGAGTTCGGCGTGTTCCTGGCCGTCCTCGGCACGCTGGGGATCCTGTACGACTACCTGACCGAGCGGTACCTGGATGATTGAAGAGATTGCGGCCCGATTCCCCTATTGGATGTGCGCGGCGTTGATCGCCGTCGGCCTGTTTGGCATGATCCAAAAGCGGAGCCTCGTGAAGAAGCTCATCGGCATGAACATTCTCCAGTCCGCAATCATCCTCTTCTTTGTGGCGGGCGGCCTCCGCGAAGGCGCTACGCTGCCCATCCTGCTCGAGCAGGGCGCGGGCAACGCCGACGCCGCTGACTACGTCAACCCGCTGCCCCATGTGCTCATGCTCACGGCAATTGTCGTGAACGTCGCGATCACCGGCGTCGCGCTGGCCTTCCTGGTGCGCATCCACCGCGAGTTTGGCAGCTTGGACGAGGAATCCCTCATAGAGCAGGTGCGCCAATAGAAGACCAACTCCCCATCCTGATCCTGCTGCCGCCGCTGCTGCTGGCAGTGGTCATCCCTGTTGTGACGCGCACGCGGTCCGGCGTTGCGTTCTCGTTGGCGCTGGGCGGCTCGGCGCTCTCCACGGCCGCCTCCGCCTGGGCGTTGGCGGAGGTGCTCGCGAACGGCAGCATTCGCTATGACCTGGGCGGATGGGCCCCGCCGGTGGGGATCCAGTACGTCGTCGACGAGGTCAGCGCATTCGTGGCGCTGGTCGTCACAAGCGTAGCGACGCTGGTGATCGCGGGGACGAGACGCTGGGCGGAGCGAGAGGCCGGCGCCCGCGCGGGGCCCTTCTACGCCCTCGTCATGCTGCTGTTGGCCGGACTCGGCGGCATGGTGGTCACGGCTGACCTCTTCAACCTGTTCGTGTTCCTGGAGATATCGTCACTGGCCGCCTATACCCTGGTGTTCCTGGGCGGGCGCGCGGGCATGCTGGCCGGCTTTCGCTATCTGGTCCTGGGTTCCATCGGCGGCGCCTTCTACCTTCTGGGCGTCGGTTTCCTCTACTTCAGCACCGGGACGCTCAACATGGAGGAGACTGCAACGATTCTTGCCGCAAGCCCATCATCGAGGTCCGTGCAGGCAGGGGCCGTCTTCATCTTCGTGGGGCTGGGCCTGAAGATGGCGCTGGTGCCGCTGCACCTGTGGCTTCCCGACGCCTACACCCACGCGCCCTCATCGGTGAACTCGCTCCTTGCGCCGATTATGACCAAGGTCGGCGCCTACGCGATGGTCCGCATGTTCCTGAGCGTGTTCCCGGACGGCTACCTGAAGGACGAGGCGCTGGTGGCCGACGGACTGCTCGTCCTGGGACTCGTCGGCATCGTCTTTGGCTCCGTGGCCGCGATAAGGCAATCGGACATCCGCAGGATGCTCGCCTACAGCTCGATAGGCCAGCTCGGTCTGATCGCTGTGGGCATAGGGCTCGCGACGCCCCTGGGGTTGGTCGCAGCGCTGCTGCACGTGATGAACCACGCGGTGATGAAGGGGACGCTCTTCCTGGCGGCGGCCTCGGTGCGCCTCTCGACCGGCCTGTCGAGCGTGAACGGCCTGACCGGCCTGGGACGTGCGATGCCCCTGACCATGGCCTGCTTCACCCTCGGCGCGCTCTCCATGGTGGGCATCCCTCCCATGGCCGGCTTCTTCAGCAAGTGGTGGGCGGCCCAGGCGGGCGTGGAGTCCGGCCAGTGGGTCGTCGTGGCAGTCGTTCTCGGCAGCTCTCTGCTGACGGCCGTCTACGTCTTCATCGTGCTGGAGCGCGTCTACCTGCGTCCGGCGCTGCCGGCCGAAGGCCACGAGGCCTCCGAAGAAACGGGCGTGCCCGTTGACGAGACAGGCGATGCCCCTGACGCTTCGGACGAGGGCGTGCCTGCGCACGTGAGAGGCGCTTCCGAGTCACCGGTCGACGTTGTCCTGCCCCTCGCAGTCCTTGCCCTTGCGACGGTGGTACTCGGGGTAGCAAACTCGTTCATCGTGACACACGTATTGGAGCCTGGCGTCCGATGACCACAGACTCGCTTCTGCCGATCGCTGCCGTGCTCATCCCCGCAGGCGGGGCAGTGCTCGTCGCGCTCACCACGGAACGACGGCGCAATCTGCGTGACGCCTGGTCGACCATCGCGGCGGTCGCGCTGCTGGCCGTGATGCTCCTCCTGCTCTCGGATGCGCTCGACGGGCAGGCCGCCAGGACCACGCTCCTCGAGATCTCCCCCGGCATCGACATTGCCCTGCGCGCCGACGCGGCCGGCATGGTCTTCGGCTTGCTCGCCTCCGCCCTCTGGGTCGTCTCGGGAATCTATGCCGTCGGCTACATGCGCGGGGAACGTGAGCAAAAGCAGACGCGGTTCTTCGCCGCGTTCGCGCTCAGCATTTCCGCGACCGTCGGCGTCGCGCTCGCCGAGAACCTGCTGACGTTCATCCTCTTCTACGAACTGCTCTCCCTGTTCACCTATCCACTCGTTGCGCACCGCGAGACCGACGAGGCGATCGTCGCCGGCAGGAAGTACCTCGCCTACACGCTCTCAGGCGGCCTCCTGCTCATCGGTGCGGCCGCATGGCTCCACGTCCTCGGCATCGACGCGACCTTCCAGCCGGGCGGCTTCCTCGACGGCACAACCCTGGACGGGGCAGCGCAGTGGGGACTGTTCGCGCTGCTCGCCGGCGGCGTGGGCGTGAAGGCCGCGGTCATGCCGCTGCACAGCTGGCTCCCCAGCGCGATGGTCGCCCCGACTCCCGTCTCCGCCCTGCTCCATGCCGTCGCGGTCGTGAAGGCCGGGGTGTTCGGGATGGTCCGCGTGGTCGCCTTCGCCTTCGGCCCCGCGCTGCTCCTCGACATGGGCGCGTGGACGGTCCTCGCGGGGCTGTCGGCCGCGACCGTCCTCATCGCCTCGATGCTGGCGCTGCGCCACGACAACCTGAAGCGGCGGCTGGCCTACTCGACCATCAGTCACCTCTCCTACATCGTGCTCGGCGCCGCGCTGCTCGGCCCGATCGCGCTCACCGGAGCGCTCCTGCACATGGTTGGGCACGGCGTCACGAAGATAACGCTGTTCTTCGCGGCGGGGGCCATCCACGTGCGGACGCACAAGGAGAACGTAAGCCAGCTTGACGGCATCGGACGGCAGATGCCCATCACCATGGGCGCGTTTGCCCTTGCCTCCCTCAGTATGGCCGGCATTCCGCCCTTCGTGCTGTTCACCAGCAAGGTATACCTGGGGTGGGGCGCGGCGGAGGTGGGCCAACAGCTCTTCCTGCTGCTCTACGTCGCCAGCGGCGTCCTGAGCGCCGCCTACCTCTTCCCCATTGTCGTGCGCGCCTTCGCCCGCTCCTCCACCGACCACGCGCGATACGGCGAGGCCGACATGCGCATGGTCGTGCCAATCGCCCTCACGGGAATCTTCGCGCTGGTGTGGGGCATCGCGCCCGACCTCCCACTCGGATTCTTCGAGCTCGCGGAAAGCGTCGCCGGCGATGTCTTCCCGGCGCCAGTTGCGGCCGCGGGAGACACACCGTGAGTATCGACCGCCTTACAGCCGTCCTGATCGCCGTCGGCGTCGCTCTCTCGGCCCTGATTGAAGTCCTCTTCGTCGATCACCGGGAGCGCCTCTTCGTTGGCAGCGACATCCCGCTCTTCTGGGTGGGGTTCGGCCTCGCCGCATGCATCGTCATCATCGTTGCCGCGAAGTGGGTCGGCCATAGCTTCCTGATGAAGCACGAAGACCCGTACACAGGCGAGCACGTCGAGGCCGAGCCGGGGGAGCGTCCTGATGGATAGCCTGCCTCCGGCCGTCATCATGGTGGTTGCGGCGGTCCTCGTCGCACTGACCCCAGCGGGCATCGTCCGCAAAGTCATCGCGGTCGGCGCCCCGCTGCTGGTCCTTGCCCAGCTCATCTGGGCGCTCGATGACGGCAACTCCTGGACGCTCACCTGGCTCTCCTTCGATCTCGAGCCGCTGCGCGCCGACGGGCTGAGCATGGTGTTCGGGTACGTCTTCGCGATTGCCGCGGTCCTGAGCGGCATCTACGCCTGGCACCTCAACGAACGCTATCAGCAGGCTGCCGCTCTGGCGTATGGCGGCACTTCACTCGGAGTCGTCTTTGCCGGCGACCTGCTGACGCTGGTGCTCTTCTGGGAGCTGATGGCGTTCACCTCCGCCTACCTTGTGTGGGCGGGAGGCTTCCCCGGCTCGCGCGGTGCGGGCATGCGCTACCTGTACGTTCACCTGGTCGGCGGCAGCGTGCTGCTGGCCGGCGTTCTGTGGCACCTCGGCACGGGCGGCTCGCTCGACTTCACCCTCTTCGAGGGCACGATAGCCAGCTGGCTCATCCTGGGAGGCTTCGCCATCAATGCCGCCGTCGTCCCGATGCACGCCTGGCTCTCGGACGCCTATCCGGAGGCGGGAATCGCCGGCAGTGTGTTCCTGAGCGCGTTCACCACCAAGACGGCCGTCTACGTCATGGCGCGCGGCTTCGCCGGGTGGGAGATCCTCATCGCCCTCGGCGTGATCATGGCCCTCTACGGCGTGGTCTACGCTGTGCTCGAAAACGACATCCGCCGCCTGCTCGCCTACCACATCATCAGCCAGGTGGGGTATATGGTTGCCGGCGTGGGCATCGGCACCGAGATCGCCATCAACGGCGCCGTGTCCCATGCCTTCGCCCACGTCATCTACAAGGGCCTGTTGTTCATGGGCGCGGGCGCCGCCATCTATGCAACCGGCCGCCGCACACTCACGGCTCTCGGAGGGATAGGCGACCGAATGCGATTGGTTGTCGTGCTCTACATGGTTGGCGCTTTCGCCATCTCAGCATTCCCCCTGTTCAGCGGCTTCGTCACCAAGTCGCTCATGGTCTATGCGGCAGAGCAGGAACATCTCTACTGGGTGGTCGCCTCCTTGTACCTCGCGTCGGTGGGGACCTTCCTGCACACCGGCCTAAAGCTCCCCTACTTCACCTGGTTCGGCCCCCGGCGGGACGACATTCGGGTCGGGCCGGTGCCGCGCAGCATGCTCGTTGCGATGTTCCTGGCCGCGGCCCTGTGCATCGGAATCGGCGTCTACCCCGACGCGCTTTACAATCTGCTGCCCTTCCCGGTCCACTACGAGCCGTACACCGCCGACCACGTAGTGCGAACGCTTCAACTGCTCGGGTTCACCGCCGTCGGTTTCTGGTTGCTGCGAGGCAAGCTCGGCGGCGAGGCCACCATCACCCTCGACACCGACTGGTTCTATCGCAAGGCGGGAACGCCCCTGCGCGTCCTGCTGCAGGAGCCGCTGGAGGCGGTGTTCACAGGGGCGCAGCGGGGAGTCGACTGGACAACCCGGACTGCGACACAGCTCGTCAGGACGCCCGCTTCGGGCTGGCCGGCCATCCTGGGGCGGTCCCGCTATGCCCAGGGGGTAGACGCCGAGACCACGATGCGCAGGCTGGGCCGGCCGCCGCTCGGGCTTGCACTCGCCGGCATCGTGGTCGTCTTTGGGCTCTTCGTCCTCCTGGCGGAGCTGACGTAGACTGGACGCCACGCGCAGGCGAGAAGCATCGGCGCGGGACTAGTCCGCGCCCCGCCGACCGCTCAGCATGCGGTAGCCGACGCGGGGTTCCGTGAGAATGAGGGCCGGCTCCTTCGCGTCGTCGCCGAGTTTGTGTCGCAGGTTGCTGATGACCGTGCGCATTGGGCGAATGTCGCCGGAATGGGTGACCCCCCAGACCCGGCGAAGCAGGTTCTCGTATGTGAGCACGCGTCCGGCATTCATCGCGAGCTCGCGGAGAAGCCGGTATTCTATGGCGGTTAGTTGCACCGGACGACCGCCTCGGGTCACGCGCCGCTCCACGTAGTTGACCACCAGGTCCCCGTGGACGAAGGGCATGGTGGGTTCGTCCCAAGCCCGCATGCGCAGGGCAGCCCGCATGCGCGCCGCCAGCTCCGTGGGCGAGAAGGGTTTGATCACGTAATCCACCGCCCCCGCATCGAATGCCTTGGCGACCAGCTCCTCCCGCCCGTAGACCGAGAGAAAGATGACGGGAACGTCGGACGTCTCACCAATGTCCTCCAGCAATGCAAGGCCGTCGTATCCAGGCAGCATCATGTCCAGCAGGACCAGCTGGGGATTCTCCCGCTCGATGAGCCGGAGGACGTCCTCGGGGTCCCCCGTGACGATCGGGGCATACCCCTCCTTGGTGAGGGTGTCGCGGATGTGCCGCAGGGCCTGGGGGTCGTCGTCCACCGCGAGGACGCGGACTTGCCCCGGGTCTTCGCCGCGTGGCGGTGTGTGCCGCGTGGCGGCGTGTCCTATCGCGGGTCGCTTCCGCCCCTCCTCAGCCGACGGCAGGGTAAAGGTGATGCGTGCGCCCATGCCCGGGCCCGCGCTCTCCGCCCAGATGCGGCCTCCATGCGACTCGACGATGCCCTTGCTGATGGCGAGGCCCAGGCCGGCGCCGGCCGCTCCGTTCCCCTGCTCTCCCTGATTTCGCCGGGTGGGCCGGCTGAACAGGCGTGGCAGTTGGTCCGCGGACACCCCCCGGCCCTCGTCCGCCACGGCGATGGCCACGTCGAGGCCCTGTCGCACGGCTGTCACCCGGATGGGGGACAGGGGGGGCGAGTACATGGCGGCGTTGGTGAGCAGGTTGCCGAGCACCTGGACGACGCGACGCCGATCGGCCATGACGGGCGGAAGGTTCGGGTCCAAATCGATGGCCACCGTGTCCCTGCGGTCGGCGACCAGGAACCGGCTCCTCGCCTCGTCCACCATATCGGCCACGTCTGAGGGCCCCGGGATGACCGAGAGGGTGCCGGTCTCGATGCGCGCCACATCCAGCAGGTCGCCGATCAGGTACCGGATATGGTCCACCTGCCCGTCGATGATGCGAAAGAACTGGGTCATTTCGGCCGGGTCCAGCTCGGACGCGGCACTGAGGAGGGTCGTCACCGAGCCCTTGATGGAGGTGAGCGGCGCGCGCAGCTCATGGCTGACCATGGCCAGGAAATCCGCCCGCAGCCGCTCCAGCTCCTCCATCGGGGTCATGTCCTGGAGGGTGACTACGAAGGAGCCAACCTCGCCTTCCTCCGAGAGGATCGGCGTGGCGTTGAGCAGCACCGTGACGCTCGGCCCCGCGGGGGCGCGGAGCACGATCTCCTCGGCGCGCACCGTCTCCGGCCTGCGCAGCAATTCCGCCATCGAGAACTCCTTCAGCGAGATCTCCCTGCCGTCGCCGCGCCGAAAGGTTATGACCTCCAGCAACTGATCGTGGGTTTGGTCCGGCTCCCGTAGCACATCGACGATCCGCAGAGCCTCGCGGTTGAAGGACACCGGAGCGCCCGTCCTTGCGTCGAAGACGACGACGCCCACCGGCGAGGTGTTCACGAGCGTCTCCAGGTCGGCCCTGGCCTGCCGCTCGTCCCAGTGCCGGCGCGCGTTCTCCAGCACGAGGGCCCCCTGGGAGGCGAACATTACTAAGGTCTCCTCGTCTTCCCGCGTGAACTCCCCGCCCCGTTCTTTCTCGGCCACATAGATGTTGCCGACGCGTTCCCCCCTGTGCAGGAGGGGAGCCGCGAGGAAGGCCATCCTGGCGTCCACAGCGACGGGGGGACGGAACTCCGGCAGACCTGCCCCTCGCAAGTGTCCGGCGAGGTCGGGCACACGCAGCGTGCCCGAGACCCCGTTCAGGTAGTCAAAGAACCGGTGCCCGTCCGGCATATCCCGGAACCCCTGCACCTCCCCTTCGTCCATGCCGGAAAAGAGGACGTTCTCGAGCCCTCCCCCGTAGTTTGACAGGGTTATGACGCCGTACCGGGCCCGCGTCAAGGAACGGGCAGAGTCCAGGACACCCTGCAGGACGGCATCCCGATCGAGGCTCTCGTTGATGCGGAGGCTGGCTTCGCTGAGCCGCGTCAGGCGGTCCTTCAGGGCCTCTATTTCACCCAGCAAGTCGGCTCGCTCCACCACGCTTCCACTCCTTTCCACTCCCCGGGGCCACGGGCGATTCTAGTGGCGGGAGCGCCTGCTGACAAGAACTTATGGCATCTAGCTGTGTCCATTACATCTGGCTGATAACTTCCCCGTAGACTTCTCCACGCCGGCACGGGTCCGAGGGGTGTGGGAAAGGGTGCCCGCGGCCCAAGTCTTCGTCGGAAATCCGGCGATGTCGCAGCGGGGCCACAATGAACCCCTCCGGCGTCGTGCTTGGCGTCGTGCCCCGGCAGTCCATTGCGGCGCATGGGGCACGACGACATTACGATTCGCTTCCGATTTCCCCGCAGCGGCATCACGCAACCTGTCTGCCGCGAGAGCCCGACGGCGTCCTTGGACGCGAGGACGGCCCCCTCGGAGACTGTTAGTGCTAACTCTAAACTGACCCAGTAGCGCTAATTTGGAATTGACCCAC
>JAPPNT010000128.1:0-649 GCA_028873745.1 Chloroflexota bacterium
TATCATGTCCCTGAAACACTCTCGCTAACGAGGTGACACGTGGCCCAGACGGCAACCGTCGTGATCTACACGCGCAAGGACTGCAGCTACTCCGACGCCGCCCTGTCCGAGTTGAAGGACAACGGCACGGCCTTCAAGGAAATCGACATCGATGAGGTCCCAGGCGCAAAGGAAGAGCTGCTCCGGCTCTCCAACGGCGAGCCCATCACGCCGGTCATGGTCGTGGACGGCGAGGTCGTCATCGGCTACCACGGGTTGGGTTGATCGTTCTAGCCGAGGGGCCGTGCGCCCCAGCTAGCGCGCCTTGACACTCCGGCCCGCCTACAGCTACCATCGAAGTAACGCGGCCCGGTGGTGTAGCGGCCTAACATACCGCCCTGTCACGGCGGAGATCGGGGGTTCGAATCCCCTCCGGGTCGCCAGCAGCTCCCCTCAAGAACCACTCCACTATTCTTCGTGCGTTGTCGCCCTCGTGCTGTGCAACTCTCGCATCAAACCCCTGAACACCGGCCTAGTCCAACATTGTGACCTACAAAATGAGAGGGGGGGCCCCCGAGAACCGCGGCGCCCCCCCGGGGGGAAAAAAAAAGGCGCCAAAACCCGACCCAAAGGGCACAGACCCAGCCCGAGCCCCCACACCGGAAAAAAA
>JAPPNT010000128.1:659-7822 GCA_028873745.1 Chloroflexota bacterium
AAACTCTCCAAAAACACCACTCCCCCCGCCACAACAAAAATTTTTAAACAAAAAATTGGCGGGGGCCGCCCTTTTCCCGGGGCCCCCCCTCTCGTTCTCCAGAAATGGCGGCAGCTACGCAGTCCCCTTGGCCAAGTGCCCGTCCGTAGCCAGCAGCTCCTTGAAGTCCGAGGTGGTGTTCACGACGTCGACGGCGCGGACGTTGAACGCCGCCGGGTCCTGCACCGCAACCGGCTCGACGCCCTCCTGCAGCTCCCGCGCCATCCGCAGCAGCTGCCGTCGAGCGAAGATGATGGCCGTGTCGCTGGTTCCCAGGTGCTCCCGGGTCCGGTCCACGATGCGCCCCATGCTGTCCGTCATCGCCTCGTCCTGCGAGCGTCCAAACGGGATGCCCGTGTAATTGAACGTGCGCTGCAGGTCGCGGTCGATCAGGAAGCCGTTGTCCATCCGGCGGATGTCATGCCAGCCGTCGATGATGTGGCCGTCCATGGTCTTGTGGTGGACGCGCTCCATCTCCATGGTTGTCGCGCGGCGCATCTCCGCCTGCGATTCGGAAATGGGCTCATGCGGGTCGTAGGTGAAGGAGAAAACCGACGTGTGGTCATCGTCGATGGGAATCCAGGCGTGCCCAGTCGTCGGCCACGTCGGGCTGGGGATGAGGTTGTACGCCGGCAGGATGAACTGCGTGCACCGCCAGTAGTACTCGCCGTCGCCGATGTTCCGGCGGGAGCCGTAGATGAAGCCGTAGTCCGTCTCCTGCACGATCAGCTTCGGCGAGCCGTCGATGACCGTCATGTCCTTGCCGTTCTTGATGCGCCGCCCGACACCCCGGGGCCGGTTGTTCGGGTCGAACCAACGGTGCAGGAAGGACACGTGCGACGTGTCCAGGTCCCCCTCGATGGTCTGCATGTAGTTGGAGTCCTGGATCCAGCGCATGACCAGCCGGTGCGACGATGGAACGCGCGTCCACTCCAGGTGCGGGAAGGCCGGCTGCACCTCGGGCGGTCCCATGTAGACGAAGATGCAGTCACCGGCCTCCACCGTCGGGTACGCCTTGATCTTGACCTTGTCCTTGAAGTTGCTCTCCGCCGGCTCCGAGGGCATGTCGACGCAGTCGCCGGCGATGTCGAACTTCCAGCCGTGGTACACGCACCGCAGCCCGGCCTCCTCGTTCCGTCCGAAGAACAGGCTCGCCCTGCGGTGGGGGCAGTAGTAGTCGACCATGCCGACGTTGCCGTTGGAGTCGCGGAACGCGACGAGGTCCTCGCCGAGCAGCCGCACGCGCACAGGGGCGCCGTCACGTTCCGGCACCTCCTCAGAGAGCAGGATGGGCTGCCAGAATCGCCGCATGAGCTCGCCCATGGGCGTGCCGGGGCCTACCCTCGACAGCAGTTCGTTTTCCTCAAAGGACAGCATCGCTCACCTCTCCTTCGAATGCCCCCCGGACGCTGATGGGGCATTGTAGCGCGGGCGCGAGGGCGTGTCACCCTCGCTATAGGCATAGTAATCATCATCGGCGCATATGTGCAGAAGTCATTGCGGCAGACCCCGCACTTGGCTATAGTCTCGTCTGCACAGAGACCGGTATTGGCAGGAGCAACGCATGGAAGTCACGAAGCACACCCCGGGCATGTTCAGTTGGGCCGACTTGGGCTCGCCGGACGCGGCGGCGTCTCGAAAGTTCTACGCGGAGCTGTTGCAGGTCGACGCGATGGACCTGGCCGACGGCCCCGACGCCATCTATACGACCCTGAACAAGAACGGCAGGCTGTGCTTCGCCATCTACCAGATGCCGGACGAGATGGTGGAGATGATGGGCGGCCGCGCGTTCTGGCAGAGCTACTTCACCGTCGAGAGCGCGGACGAGTCCGCACGTCGCATCACGGAGCTCGGCGGGACGCTGGCTCAGGAGCCCTTCGACGTGTTCGAAGCGGGCAGGGCCGTCGTCGCGCAGGACACCACCGGCGCTGTGTTTGCGCTGTGGGAGCCGAAGAACGAGATCGGCTCGCAGGTCTTTGCGGAGGCTGGCGCCCTCTCCTGGAATGAGCTCTACACCAACAACCCGGAGGAGTCGACAAGGTTTTACGGCGGCCTCTTTGGGTGGCAGGCCACCACCGGGCCCATGGCCGACGGCACGGGGGAGTACACCGCCTTCATGCTGGACGGGCAGCCAGCCGCCGGGATGATGGAGATCCAGAAGCAGTGGGGCGAGTTCCCGCCCTACTGGTCCATCTACTTCGGCGTAGAAGACCTCGACGCGGCGCGGGTGCGCGCCAAGGCGTTGGGGGCGACGGAGATAACGCCGGAGCTCACCGTGCCGGAAGTAGGGCGCTTCATCTACCTGGAGGACCCCCAGGGCGCCCACCTGACAATCATCGAGATTGCGGCCGCTTAGTCGCGCTCTGCCAGCCAGCCACCTACCCCTGCGTCAGCGCCATGACCGCCGACACGTCGTCGACGGTGTCCAGCGACCACAGCGTCGAGAGCAGCTCGTCGGTCTGCGACTCCGAGAGAACGCGGTGTGCGAGCGTGCGGAACTTGCTCTCCAGCCTTGCATCGGACAGCGGGTTCTCGGGCGCTCCGGTTGCATGTGCAATGCTCTTCGTGACCTCACGGCCGTCGTGGAGCGTGACGGTTACCTCGCAGGCGTCCTCCGCCACCGACGCGTCGACCGTAGCGCGTATCTTGTCGCGGAACGCGGAGACGGCGGGGTCGAGCACGCGCTCGTCGGTGTACTGCGCCGGGTAGGCCCCGCCGTCGATGAGGCCGACGGCCATCGAGTGCTGGTGGGAGAACTTACCCTCCAGCCCCACGCGCGGATTGGGCCGGTCCATCAGTTCCAGCACCAACGGGTGTACCCGCGCCGACACCGATGCCACGTCGTCCGCCAGCACGCCATCGTCCTCTCGCATCGCGATCATCGCGTCCACCAACGGGTGGCTGACGACGCCGCACGAGTATGGCTTGAGGCCGTTGTTCGGGACCTCCCATCGTTCGCCCAGCCCGTCGGATATTTGGCCCATGTCGGATGCCGTCGAGAGCACGGCCGCGAATCCCCGGCGGCCCTCCAGGATCTCTCGGGTGGACGTGAAGCCGCGCTGCGCCAGCAGCCCCGCCAGCACGCCGCTCTGCGCCGAGCGGCCCGCGTGAAAGGCCTTGGTCATCGACCCGAAGACCTCCCGCACGCCCGCCGCCTGCGTCCCGGCGATGCCGAGGGCATACGTCATCTGCTGCTCATCGAGCCCCAGCAACCGACCGGCGGCCGCAGCCGCCCCGAACACGCCGCAGGTGCCGGTGATGTGCCATCCCGCGTCGTAGTGGTTCGGGTAGACGGAGAGCCCGACACGGCAGCACGCCTCGACGCCAAGCACCGTCGCCGCCAGCACGTCCAGCCCCGTCGCGCCCTCGCGCTCTGCGATGGCGAAGGCCGCCGGGATGGTCGGCGCCGAGGGGTGGATGACCGTGGGGAAGTGCGTGTCGTCGTAGTCCTCCAGGTGCGCGAGGTAGCCGTTCGCCAGCGCCGCGTTCTGCAGGTTCGTCCGCGTCCCCGCGCCGATGAGGGTCGCGCTCGCCGAGCCGCCCTCCTCCTCGAACACGCCCGTCAGTATCCCCATCGACGGGTCGGCGGAGGCGTACAGGGCAACTGCCATGTAGTTGATGATGCACCGCTTCCCCTCATGCAGGATGGGAGCGGGAATCGCCTCGGTCGGCGTGTTCAGAATGAAGCGGGCAAGGGTCTCCGTCACGCCCATGTCAGTGCCTCTCTCGTTGCAGGATGGCCTCCGCGCGCAAACCAACCCGTTCGCCCTGAGCTTGTCGAAGGGCGCGCACGCGAGCGGGAACATTGTACTACGGCGGGGATGGCCGGGCGTCGAGGGGAGTTGACCAACCCGCCGCTTGCCCCCACAATGGTACGTAGTTACAAAGTGAGGATACTGTCATAGCTCCCAAGACTCCGAATACCGCCCAGGCTCCCGAACAGGTTGAGCAAACGTTCTCCCGATTCTTCCGATGGTGGCGGCGAAAGCCCAGGCACGCGGATCCAGTAGCGTCCCCTCCGTCAGATATCGCGGCATCGCCTATCGCCTCTGAGCCGTTGTCTCGCAATACCCCACCCGAAGCCTCCCCAGACGCGGCCAAGCCCAAGCGCCGACGCCGCCGAAAGTCCGTGAAGTCAGCCGAGACTGCCCCCACCCTTGCTCCGGACGCCCCCACCTCCTTCGGCCCCGTATCCGTCAGCAGGGAAGTCGCCCAGGCGCTCCACGTCATGGGCTACCAGGAACCGACGCCCGTGCAGGTGCAGTGCATCCCCCTCATGAACGCCAACCAGGACGTGGTCGCCCAGGCGAGGACTGGCACCGGCAAGACCGCGTCGTTCGGCATCCCGATTGTTGAGAAGGTGGACACTGCCCTGAAGAAGGTGCAGGCCATCGTCCTCGCGCCGACGCGGGAGCTGGCCGTGCAGGTCAAGGATGAGCTGCAACGGCTGGGACAGTTCAAGGGTGTCGGCGTCGTTGCCTGCTACGGCGGTCAGCCCATCGGCCCCCAGATAACGGCCCTCAACGCCGGCGCCCACGTCGTCGTCGGTACGCCCGGGCGGGTGCTCGACCACCTGCACCGCCGCACGCTCTCGCTGGCCGAAGTGCGCACGGCCGTGCTGGACGAGGCCGACGAGATGCTCGATATCGGCTTCCTGCCGGACATCGAGCGCATCCTCCGCCAGACCCCGCGCGAGCGCCAGACCGCGCTCTTCTCCGCGACGATGCACGCAGCCGTGAGGGGTATCGTGCACCGGCACCTGCGCTCGCCCTCATGGGTGCGCATCGGCGAGGAGCTGCAGACCGCACCCAAGGTGCAGCAGGTCTACTACGAGGTCTGGGACAAGGACAAAGTGCGCGGCTTGGCGGGCCTCCTCCACCAGGACCTCAACGGCGGCAAGGCGCTATTGTTCCTGCGAACTCAGGCGGGCGTCGACCACCTGGTGCGGTCGCTGCAGCGGCACGACGTCAGGGTGGCCGGCATCCACGGCGGCATGACGCAGCCACAGCGCAGCAGCGTCATGCGCTCGTTCAAGGAAGGCAAGCTCAAGGTGCTGGCGGCCACCAACGTGGCTGCCCGAGGCCTGGACATCCCAGAGGTGTCCCACGTCGTCAACTATGACATGCCCCAGAACATGGAGGAGTACGTCCACCGCATCGGCAGGACCGCTCGCATGGAGGCCGACGGCACGGCCATCACCTTCGTCACCGAGTGGGACATCGACATGCTGGACACGCTCATAGACACCGTCGGCAACGACCTCGAGCGCGGCACCCTGCCCATCTACGATTAGTTCAGCCTCGCAAGCCCTGCCTCCCGCAACCGTTGCCCTCATGCTCGCTTGCTTTGGGTTCATCCCTCAAGTAGTCTGGAACTAGAGGGTCCCCGTCGAGGGCGAATGAAGGGAGAGTGACATGGCGACGCGCAGCACGTTCTCCTGCACCAAGTGCGGCCACGATCAGTTCGAGGCCGACGAGATCCGGGCCACCGGCAAATACTCACGCTTCTTTGACGTGCAGAACAAGAAGTTCACGGCCCTCTGCTGCCTGAACTGCGGCTACACGGAGATCTACCGCGCCCAGTCCAAGGGGCTCGGCAACGTCCTGGACTTCTTCACCAGATAGTGCGCAGACGCCCCCTTCTCCCTTGACGCGCCCCTCCCCGCCGACTAGCCTCTAGCCAGTTGCACGAGGGAGGTTGCCATGCTGACCCATGACGAGAACGAGCTCATGTGCCGTGTCGGCCCCGGCACGCCCATGGGCGAGTACCTGCGGCGGTTCTGGTTCCCCGCAATGATGTCGGAGGAGCTGCCCGAACCCGATTGTCCCCCCGTTCGCGTGCGGCTCATGGGCGAGGACCTTGTCGCCTTCCGTGACACCAACGGCGCTGTCGGCCTAATGGACAACTACTGCCCCCACCGCCGGGCCAGCCTCTTCTTCGGCCGCAACGAGGAGTCCGGCATTCGTTGCGTCTATCACGGCTGGAAGTTCGACGTCCACGGCGACTGCGTCGACATGCCCTCGGAGCCCGCCGAGAGCAACTTCAAGGACAAGGTGAAGGTCACCGCCTACCCGTGTCAGGAGCGGTCTGGGTTCGTATGGACGTACATGGGTCCGCCCGACAAGACGCCGCAGATGCCCGACTTCGAGTGGATGCACGTGCCGGAGGAGAATCGCGGGTTCGCCAAGTTCATCTACGAGTGCAACTTCGTGCAGTCCGTGGAGGGCGAGATCGACACCGTCCACGCCAGCTTCCTCCACAGCAACCTCGACGCCCGTACCGTCGCGCCGGCCGCAACCACGTCGGGCGGACGCTACATGTACAACGAGCGCTGGGCCAACTTCTTCGTCCGCAACAAGGACTACGGCCTGCTCATCGGCGCGCGGCGGCCCGCGGAGAATGACAGCTACTACTGGCGCATCTCCCAGTGGCTCCACCCCTTCTACACCATGACGCCCCGCGAGCCCGGCACCGGCGAGAACTCCTACGTGCGCTGCCGTATGTGGGTGCCCCGCGACGACGAGACCACGTGGGTCTACCTGAGCCACTGGCACCCCAGGCGCCCGATGTATGACGAGGACCGCCGCGAGATCGCTTCGTGCCGCAACCTCATTCCCGGCACCTGGCGCGCCAAGGCGAACATCGAAAACGACTACCTTATCGACCGGGAAATGCAGAAGACGAAGACTTACGCGGGCATGCCACGCGGCACCGGACGCGTCGAAGACGCCGCCATGATCGAGACGATGGGCAAGGTGGTGAACCGCGAGCTGGAGCACCTCGGCACCAGCGACCTCGCCATCATCGCCATGCGCCGGCGCCTCATCAAGGGCGCCCAGGAGCTGCAGGAGGGCATCGAGCCGATGCAGGCCCATAACCCTGAGATCTATCGTCAGCGTTCGAGCAGCGCCGTCCTGCCCCGCGACGTCGTCTTCGACGAGGACCCGGAGGTCATCAAGGAGATCACCGCAGACCTGTAGAGTTGGTCACGGGCAAAGAGTAGGGGGGGCCCGCCGGGGGGGGGGCCGGAGGATTTAAGGGGGTGGTTTTTGGTAACGCACCCCCCCCCCCCACCCCGGCAGGGTGTTTGGGGGGGGGGGGGGGGGCGGGGGGAGTACGGCGAA
>JAPPNT010000128.1:7832-12191 GCA_028873745.1 Chloroflexota bacterium
CCCAGCGCCGCCCTCCCCCGCCACGGCGTCTCCGACGTGGCCCCGGCGGAAATCAAGCATAACCCCCCACCCCTTTTGTGTTGGCCCCGGCAAAAGTGTCGGGGCGCCCCGGGGTGGGGCGCCCCTTTCATTTGCCGGGATTGCTTGAGCCTACGCCAGCCCCAGCACCTCTGCAGGCATGTTGTTCGGGTCGGCGTCGTCGGACATGCTGAGAACGGCGAAGCACAGGCACTTGTGCTCTTCCTGCGAGTACCGCTGCGCCTCGCTGGCCGCGACCCAGTCGCCGTCGATGTCCAGGCCGACGCAGGCGTGCCGCACGTGGTTGAGCTCGGCGTCGTCCACGTTCGGCGGGACGGTGCCGTCCTCCATGTGCGCGTTGGCGGCCCGGATAAGCTGCCGCCGCACCACGATGCACATGCCGTCCGTGGTGCCCAGGTGCTCACGTGTCCGGTCATAGATCGCCTCGCCCGCGGGATTGGCCATGAGCTCCGTCATCGCGCGGTCCTGCAGATTCATGACAAAGGGTACGCCGCTCATCATCTCCGTCTTCTCCACCTCCATGTCGCGCCAGTAGTCGTTGTCCTTGTTCGCGACCGTGTGGAAGTACGTAAGCGGGTTGCTGGTCCGCTGCACATAGCCGCCGGAGGGGTAGAAGGGGTCCTGGAACATCCGGCTGTTGCGCTCCTCCTTGGTCATGGCCTTGTTGAGGTAGCCGCCGAGCGAGATCAGCATGGAGTGGGTGTCATCGACCGGCACGTGGGCGCGCAGGTGCGCTTGCTCGCCATCGCCCCCCACCATGGTGAAGATGGGGAAAATGAACTGGTTGATGCGGTGCCAGTACCGCTCGGTGTCGCCAACCTTCCGCCTGGCCGTGTAGAAGGCGCCGTAGTCCGCCGGCTTCGCCTGCACAAAGGGATTTTTCATCGAGCTGTAGGTGCCTCGGATGTGGCCGCGGCCGATTGGCGGCACGTCCGCGCGAAGCCGCGCGTGCAGCCAATCGAGGTGCACGGAGTCCGTGTCGCCCTCGAGGTTCTGGAACCAGTTGGCCTCCTCCATCATGATGATGGGCGGGAAGGCGTTCTCTTCCGGGATGAGGTTGACGTCGAAAGCCGGGAAGGGAGGCGGAGTCTCCCGAGGCCCCATGTACACCCAGATCATGTGGTTGACGTCGCGGCACGGGTAGGCGCGGATGCGCACCTTGTCCTTGTAGTTGCTGGTCTCCGGCTCCGAGGGCATTTCGAGACACTGCCCGCCGACGTTGAACTTCCACCCGTGATAGATGCAGCGCAGTCCGCCCTCCTCTGAGCGGCCGAAGTACAGGCTCGCGCCGCGGTGCGGGCACGATTCCGGGAAGCAGCCCACGTTGCCATCGCTGTCGCGGAACATGACGAGGTTCTCGCTCAACAGCTTCATGCGCTTGGCCGGCGAGTCCGGCGTCGGGAACTCATTGGACGGCAGCGCCGGGATCCAGAACTCGCGGATCAGGTTGCCCATTGGCGTCCCCGGCCCGACTCGGGTCAACAGTTCGTTTTCCTCTCTGGTCAGCATGACTCCTCCAACTGTGTAGGTGGGGTGAACAATACTATGCGAAACCTGTAGCTGAGACTATGCGCGCGGCGCAAGGATGTCAAGCTGAACAGGCACATCCGAAGGCGAGCTTACACCTACTGGCCAGGCGGCGCGTCCTCCGGCCGGACCCACGTCGGCCGCGTGAACTGCGCGATGGCCACCAGCGCCGAAACGCCAAAGATGACGATGAAGACGCCAAGCGACTGGCCAGTGATGTAGGTGAGCGCGACCAGCAGAACGAACCCCGTGCCCATGGCGACGATGGCAAACTTCTTGAGCGTCACCAGCAGGATGACGGCCGGCGCCAGCGCTGCCGCGGCCAGCAGCGGGATCAGCCCCACTGCTACCCCGGCCGACGTCGCGACGCCCTTGCCGCCAACGAACTTGAGCCACACCGGCCAGTTGTGGCCCGCCACCACCGCCACTGCTGCCGCGTATGTGGCGGCCTCCGGCAACCCAAGCCACCCAGGCACGAGCGCCGCAAACAATCCCTTGCCGAAGTCGAACAGGAAGACAAAGGCGCCGCCCTTCTTGCCGAGGGAGTTGAAGGCGTTCAGCGTGCCGGCGTTGAGGGTGCCCACCTTGCGGATGTCATCGCCCTTGAGCGCCCGCGTCAGGATGTAGGACGGAGATATGCTGCCGGCCAGGTAACCGGCAACAGCCGCTATTGCAGCTATCCAGGCGTCCTCAACCATCTGCGCTCGAAAGCCTCGTCTAGGGCTCGGGTCTCCGGTGTCCGGCTAGATCTTGAACAGCTTGGCAGCTGTCTCGCCGAGCATGTCCGCCTTCTGCTCGTCCGACAGGTAGCCCGGCTCGCTGATGAACTCCACCTGCGCGTAGTCGCCCATGCCGAAAGGGTAGTCGGTGCCCAGCATTACCCGGTCGTGGCCAAATGAGTCGATCAGGTAGTGCAGCGTCTGGTGGGAATGCGTCAGTGCGTCGAAGTAGAACATCTTCATGTACTCGCTCGGCAACTTCGTGACGGACGATCCCGTCAGGCCCGAGCGAAAGGCGTGGTCCCACCGGCCGCGAATGTACGGGCAGCTCCCGCCGCCGTGTGCGAGGTAGATCTTGAGGTTTGGGAACTCGTGGAACACGCCGCCGAAGATGATGCTCCCGGCCGCGACGGCTGTGTCCGTGACGTTGCCGATGATGTTGTTGAGGAACCAGCTTTCCAGCCGGTCCGGCCCCAGGACGTTGGCCGGATGGATGAACACGGGGACGTCTAGTTCCTGCACCTTGGCCCAGAACGGCCCAAACTCCTTGGCGTCCAGGTTGGTCCCGTTGACGTTCGACGCGATGCCGAGCCCCACCATGCCCAGCTCCCTGACGGCCCGATCGATCTCCGCCGGCGCCTTTTCCGGCTCTCCCATCGGCGCGATGGCAAGCCCGACGAATCGGTCCGGGTTCGCTCCCACGACTCGCGCCAGGGCGTCATTGAAGCGCTGCGCTGCCTCGGTTCCCTTGCTCAACAGCCCCAGCCACGCCGAGAGCGCCTGCACCTGCACGCCTTGTGCGTCCATGTCCGCCAGCCGCACCCCAATGTCCGTGATGTTTCCCACCATATTGAAAGTCCCAAACGGCTCCGGCAGCAGGTCCAGCACCTCTTCCGGAACAATATGCGCGTGGGTGTCGATCGTCCGCATTGTCAGCTCCTCAATTGGTCTCAAATCCGTTCGCCCTGAGCTTGTCAAAGCCTGCCCTGAGGTTCTCGAAGGGGGCGCTGGCAGCCAGTTACCCAACAGACTCTTCACAGACGGCCATAGCTTACCCCGCCGCTTCCTTCTCCTTCGCCAGCATCGCGAGACTCTCGCCCGAAAACCCGCCCAATCCGAGCCCCTGATGCACGTCCCACTCGATGATCTCGTAGGTACGCAGGCCAAGGGCGTGGAACGGCTCTGTGTCGAGCGCCTCTCTGGCCTCGTCAAGCGAACTGGCCCGCACCAAGATAATGCCCATCGAGCGGTCGCCGGACGGCCCGGAGAAGAGCACCCGGCCGCTGTCGTGCATCCGCCGCTGCCAGTCCAGGTGCTCCTGCAGGTGCGGCGTGATCTGCTCCCGAGGCGCTGCCGGACGCGAGAACGTCAGGTACCACATGCTATGCTCCCTTGCGTATTGAACGCACGCCGAGGAACTCATCGCGCGCAGGCGGGAACGACAGTTGGCCGTTCGCCCTGAGGGAAATCGAAGGGTGAACGGCCAAGCCGCACTTGCAACCTACCCTATCGGCCCCTGGAAGACCTGGTCGACGTACGTGTCGGACAGCGGCTCCAGCGCCTCCGGCCAGTCCTCGGCTCGATGCGTCGACGCCTCCGGGCCGAGCTGGCGCCGCAGCTCCGCCGGGCGCGGCCTGCCGTCCCAGCCGAGCTGCTCCATGTAGTAGTAGAGCATGATGCCGTTGCCGTCGGGGTCCAGGCAGTAGGCGGCGTAGTCGATACCCGGGTGCAGCTCGGCGGGCAGGTCGAGGAAGCGGACGCCGTGCTCCTTCAGGAACGCCACCGCGTCCCTGAGCTGCTGGTAGCTGCCGACCTCGACGCCGAAGGACATGCACGTCGAGACGTCCGGCCAGCCGAGCTCGCCGCGCAGTTCCTCAGGAAACAGGCCCAGCGTGTGGTGCTCGGCCGCGTTGCGCAGGAATGCGACCCGTCGCCCCTTGTGCTCGACCTCCTCGGTGACCGTGAAGCCGAGGTCCTCCGTGTACATCTCGATGGACGCGCCCACGTTCTTGACGAAGAGGTTGACCGGCCCAATCTTCGTGATCTTGAAGGGCCGCGCAATCATCACCCCGCC
>JAPPNT010000070.1 GCA_028873745.1 Chloroflexota bacterium
ATCGAGCAGCGCTCCCAGCAGCATGTCGCCGCTGGCCCCGCCAATCATGTGGATGTACCCGACTCGCATGGCTGCTCCCACTCCGCACGCGCGCTGACAGTTCACTGCGAACGGCGGACTCCATCAGGGGTCACTGTCGATTATCCCGCACCGGGCGCGGCGCCGCCAATGCCCACATTCGGTGGACAAGCACAAGGGAGCCCCGTTGCCGGGGCTCCCTTGCTGCGTTTCGGTTCTCGGCAGCCCTACACAGCCACGTAGTCCGGGTTGTAGGGGGCGCCCTCGTACAGCTCGGACCAGAGGGCATTGCGCCAGGCCGTGTCCTTTGGCAGCACCTTCTCGATCGGACGGAGTTGGTAAACGTTGTGGCCAAGCCCAGGTGGGTCGCCGCCGTCCTCCACGACGCGTACGGCGTTCAGCAGGATCTTGCGCGCCATGATAATGGCACGGTCTGTGGTGCCCAGGTGCTCGCGAGTGCGGTCGCAGATGGAACCCATGGTGTCCTGCACGGCACGGTCCTGCGTGTTGGTGCCGGGAATGCCGGAGAAGGTTTCCCTGCGCTGCACCTCACGGTCGATCAGGTAGTCGTTCTCGGCGGCGGCTCGTGACCGGAAGCCATTCTCGACGTCGATGTCCACCCAGAACTCGTTGCCTGATCCCGTCTGCCGCCGCTCCGACTCGGCCATCTCGTTGCCGTCGAAGCGGTAGCTGAAGTTCCACACCATCGTGTTCTCGTCGTCGATGGGCACCCAAATGTGCCCGGAGGCGCGGCCGTGGCGCCGCTGGAGCTGGCCGCCCGGCCGGAGCTGGTAGAACGGGGCGATAAAGTGGTACGCACGGACGTAATCGCCCTCGTCGTCGCTCACGTGGCGGATGCCGGCGTAGGTGTAGCCGTAGTCGGTCGGCACGACCTCGACGTGGGCTGCGAGGGAGTTGGCGCGAGCGCGGTCCATGACATCTGTGCCGGAGCCAGCAAACCGCCGGTGCAGGAAGTTCGTGTGCACCGTGTCGATGCCGCCCTCAAGGCCCTGGAGCCAGTTGCACCGCTGGACCACCTTGGTCGTGCCCCGGTGGAGGTCCGGCACCTGCGTCCACTCCATCGTCGGTGGCGGCGGCTGCAGGTCGCGGGGGCCCATGTATGTCCAGACCATGCCGCCGAACTCGGCGGTGGGGTAGGCGGTGACCTTCACCTTGTCCTTGAAATTGGACTCGGCCGGCTCCGAAGGCATGTCGACGCAGTCACCATTCACATCGAACTTCCAGCCGTGATAGACGCAGCGCAGCCCGCACTCCTCGTTGCGGCCGAAGAACAGGCTGGCGCGCCGATGCGGGCAGTAGTTGTCAAGGATGCCAACGTTGCCGTTGGTGTCGCGGAAGGCGACCAGGTCCTCCCCCAGCAGCCGCACGCGGATGGGCGGGCAGTCCGGCTCCGGCAACTCCCACGAAAGGAGCGTCGGCATCCAGTAGCGGCGCATCACCGCGCCCATGGACGTTCCCGGCCCGACGCGCGCCAGCGTCTCGTTCTCCTGAAAGGTCAGCATGACCGCCCTCCTTGACGTGCGATGACCGGAGCGCCCCCATGCGGGACACCCCGGTCAATCGCACAATGCCTCACTCAGCTTACTGACGGACTGCCTTGACCAACTCGTAGTGCGTCCACAGGTCTGAGATGTTCCCCGGGAAGTTGTAGGACTCCACGAACTTGGGGTTGTAGACGAGTTCCGCCGGAATCCAGTAGAGGAAGATGCCCATGTGAAGCGGGTAGGCCAGGTCGCCAAGTTCCCGCATCAGCCTCGTTTGCTCGTCCAGGTCCAGGGTCATCTGGATAGTGTCGATGAGGTCCCTGGTCTCCTGCAGCTCGAGGGAGCTGCCACGCGGTGAGACGTGCGAGTTGTACACACGCCAGCCCTGGATGTCGAAGGAGAACGTGGCGCCGAACCCTACGTGGTTCTTGTACTGGAAGCCCCGGCTCGCTGCGCGGCGCGCTGCGGCATCCGTCACATCGAGGTTGGCCTTGATGCCCACGTCCTGCCAGAAGCCCGCCAGAGCCTCAAGAACGTCTGCTGACTGGCTGAACTGGGCATGGGTGGAAATCTGGACCTCAATCTCCAACGGGTTGTCCGCGGAGTACCCAGCCTCGGCCAGCAGAGCGCGCGAGGCGTCCGGGTCGTACCCGTACTCTGTCTCGAAGTTGGCGTCCCAGGCGGGGTTGTGGTAGGCGGCGCCGGGCCGGTGGTGGTTCATGACCATGATCTGGCCCTTGTTGCCGAAGTAGGCCTCGTTCAACAAGTTCCGGTCAATGGCCTTGTTCATCGCCTTGCGGACACGCACGTCCAGGAATGGGGAGTCGCAGTGGGCGTAGCCGCACTCGGTCCCCTGCGCCTGGTAGGTGCCCCAGTTCCTGTCGAGGAACACGCCCTGGAAGCCCACGAACACCCGCTGGGCGCCGTGCTTGCCCGCGTGGACCACCATGCCCCTGTTGGTGGCGTCCGGCTTCTGGTCTTCCGCCAACTGGGTCAGGTGTACCTCTTCCGTCAGGAGGGCCGCCATGCGAGTAGAGGCCTCGCCCATCCACTTGAACTCGATTTCCTTGAAGTCCGGGCTCGAGCGCCAGTGCTCGTAGGGCACTTGCTCGAAGAGCATGCCCTGACCCTGCGTGCGGCTCACGAACTGGTAGGCGTTTGTTCCCGCAAGCGGGGAGCCCGTCAGGTCCGCCTGGGTTCCAAGGGCGTCGGCGGGGTCGCCGCTGCTGACTCCCGCGTTATTGGAGCTCTGGACCTGAATGGAACCCACCTGCTCGGAGATCATGCGCATGAACTCCGCGTTGGCCCTGCTGTGGCGGAAGACGACCTCGTAGTCGTTTACCTCCTCAATTGTGGCAAGGCGCAAGCGGGAGCGGTGGGGGTGGGTCGACTCCTGCTGGGTTAGCTGCGCGTGCGTGTACACAATGTCACGCGAGGTCATCTCACCGTTGTCACCGTGGAACCTTACACCCTTGCGCAGCAGGAAGCGGATCGAGATCCCGTCCGGCTCGACGCTCCAGGACGTCGCCAGCTGCGGGACCAGTGCCCCTGACTCTGCGTCAAAGCCGATGAGGTTCTCGTAGATGGGCCTCACCTGGAAGGTGCTCAACGGACCCAGGTCCCTGCCGGGGTTGTTGGACTCCGTTCCCGGGGCCGGGTTGGCAATGACCAACCGTTCGACCAACGTCTCTCCGGTCGGCGCCATGGCAGTCTCGGACTTGACCATCGCCTCGGGCTGCGCCGGGGCTTCCGGAATGATGGGGGCCGACGCCACTGAGGAAGGCGCCTGCGGCAACTCGGGGGCCGCTGCCGCCTGCGGGGCGGCCGGTTGACTCACCGGCGCGGTCGTCGTGGTGGTCGCAGTCGAGCCGCCGTCGTCGTCACCGCCGCATGCCATCATGCCTAACGCCAACACCGCGGCTACCGCAAGGAGCCAGATAAGTCGCAACCTTTCAGAGTACCTTGTCATGGAGACCTCCTTACCTTGCTCGAATAGCTAGCACACATCACCCATTGGAATACCTGCCGCTTGTCGTGAGCATACTACGCTGGCATTGCGCTTGGGTCAATGGGTTTCCGTAGCCACAACAAGCGCCCTTCGAGACCAGCGCCCATTCGATTTGCGACGCCGCTCGGCCACCTAGACGCTTGCCAGCAAACTTTGGTTCCCGGAGCAACGAGCACGTATGCGAACTACGCCGCTTCCGACAGCCGCCGCTGCGCCTCCGCGTAGACGTCCGCCGGCAGCGGGCCGAGCTCCGCTGTGCGCAGGTTCTCCGCCAGGTGGTCGATGTTCGCCGTGCCGACGATGGTGGTGTGCATGCTGGGGTTGGCGATGGTGTAGCGCAGCATGAACTGCGTTCGGGTCATGCCCTCCAGCAGCTCGTTCAGGTTGGCCTTGTCCCACAGCTCCCACCGGTCGCCGCCGTGCCCGCCGCCGTCCGGGTCGCCCTTGGCGACGCCCCCGCGGACGATAACGCCAGCGCCCGCCTCACACGCCTGGGCCATCGCGTCCTCGTGCTCGCGCTCGACAGCGGAGTAGGGGATCTGGAAGGCGTCGAACACGCCCATGGCGATGTGCTCCGGCAGGTTGGGCAGGGTGCCGGACATGCCGAGGAAGCGAATCTTGCCCTCGCGCTGCAGGTCGAGCAGCGTCTCAACCGCGCCTTCCTGCTCCAGCACGGAGACGGCGGGGCTAGCGTGGAACTGCACCAAGTCAAGGTGGTCCGTATTCATGCGTCGAAGGCTCTGCTCCACGCCGTTGACGATGTTCTCCCGGGTGAAGACGTGCGGGAAGCGGCCGCCCGTCAGCGCGGCGTTCGCCGGGGGCTCGCCGCCGGTGGCCCAGCAGCCGCACTTGGAAGCGAGGAAGTACTCGTTGCGGCGGTGAGAGATGTAGCGGCCGATGAGCTCCTCGCTCACGCCATAGTCGATTGACGTGTCGATCATGTTGATGCCGCCGTCCAGCACGGCGTTGAGGATGCGTCCGGCCTCCTCCGGGTCGATGTCGCGGCCGCGAGGCGCGCCCCGCAGCTCCATCGCCCCGTAAGCCAGCGCGGTGACCTCATAGCCCGTCCGACCCAGCGTCCGCTTCACAATGTCCGGCATCCTGTCCTCCCCTTGGGTCTGGTCATTGGCAATTTCCGGTTCAGAAGCTCCAACCGCAACCTGCGCCGCCTAGAACCTCGGCGCAGGTATGATGTTGCTCTCGGGGTTGCCCTTGCGACGCTCGACAATATCGTCCGCGATCTCCAGGATGCGGTATTCCAGCAGCCGCCACAGGTGCGTGCCGCGCTGGTAGTTCGCAGGCGCAATCTCCTCGACGCGGTCCGCCCGGCGCAGATCCATGCACTTCTGGAAGGAGTGGTGTTCCTCGGGATCGTATACGGCGAGGGTGTGGCCCTCCATCTGCGTCATGACGGCGAAGCAGGGAACGTCGGTCGGCCCGTCACCGATGTAGACCATGTTGGCAAAGGGGATGCGGTGCTCCTCATGCGGGACGTGGTCGTTCACGTCCTTGCGCAGATCCATGTAGCCCTTGTTGACGCGGAACAGGTACTGCGTCTTCTGCGTGTGGCTGATGGCCCGCTTGGGGAAGTAGAGCTTGCCTGCCGCATCCTCGGCAAACTCCGACCCGAAGATGGCCTTGACGAAGGGCCGGATGTTGCTGCCCTCGATGATCTCGCGCAGGCCGGACGTAATGATGTAGTGCTCGACGGTGACGCCGTGTTCGCGGTACTTCGGCTGGTCGACGAGGGCCGAAAGCTCGTCGAAGACCTGCGGGACGCCGGGGTAGAAAACGAGCGACATACCCATGTGGCGCAGGTCCTGGTTCGAGAGGTTCCGGAACCCCTCGTGCTCCAGGAGCAGCCGCATCCACGCCAGCTCCGCCTCGTACGTCGTGTCGTCGACGAGCCGGTCCGTCTCCTCCCAGAAGTCCGCCGGCGTGCGGCCGAGGAAGGGCAGCACCGTATCGTCGTGCATGGAGTGCGGGCTGAGCGTCTTGTCGAAGTCGTAGACGATGCCGATGATGTTCTGCGGCTGCGGCATGTGCCCCCGTCATTCCGAGCGCCCCTGGACGCTCGCAGATACAAAGATGCGTCCGGCCGTCCCCTAGACCGCCACCGGCCATGAACGCGGTCCGATGGTCTTCTGGTACGCCGCAAAGTTGCGGCGCGTCTCCTCGATGTGGTCGCCGCCGAACTTCTCCAGGAAGGCGTCCGCCAGCACGAAGGCCACTGCCGCCTCGCCGATGACGCCCGCGGGTGGCACGTTGCACACATCCGAGCGCTCGTAGTGGGCCTGCACCGTCTGTCCAGTCACTAAGTCGACGGACGGCAGCGGCTTGGCCAGCGTCGCGATGGGCTTGATGGCGAAGCGCGCCACGATGGGCATGCCCGTGCTCATCCCGCCCTCGGTGCCGCCCGTGCGGTTGGTGTCGCGGCGCCACGGGCCGCTGGCGCTCGGGTACGCACGCTCGGCTGCGTGGCCGTTGTCGTCGATGGGCTGCAGGATGTCGTGGTACTGCGACCCCAGCAGCTCGGCGGCCTCCCAGCCATTGCCGATGGCGACGGCCTTGCATGCCTGGATGGACATCAGCGCCAGCGCGATGCGGGCGTCGAGCTTGCGCTCGTAATGGACGTGCGAGCCGAGCCCGATGGGCACACCTGTGGCGACCACTTCGACCATGCCACCCACGGTGTCGCCGTCCTCCTTGGCCTTGTCGATGAGCTTGATCATCTCGGCCTCGGCCTCGGGGTCGACGCACTGCACCGGCGACTCGACGACGCGCGCCCAGTCGACGGGGTGGTCGTAGTTGGCCCAGATGCCGCCGATGCACACGATGTGGGAGTGCACCTCCACGCCGAACTCGCGGAGAAAGTGCTTGGCAACCGACCCAGCGGCCACGCGGGCGGCCGTCTCACGGGCGGAGGCGCGTTCCAAGATGTTTCGGACGTCGCTCTGGCCGTACTTGATGGTGCCGGGCATGTCGGCGTGGCCGGCCCGCAGGCGGGTGACGGTGTTGCCCGGCTCGTCGACCGGCTCGATGTTCATCACCTTGTGCCAGTTGGCGAAGTCCTTGTTCTCGAGCCACATGGAGATCGGCGAACCCATAGTCAGCCCGTGCCGCACGCCGGACAGGATCTCAGCCCGGTCCTTCTCGATAAGCTGCCGACCGCCGCGGCCATAGCCCCGCTGCCGCCGTGCGAGGTCCTCCTGAATACCGTCCTCGCTGATGGGGAAGCCTGCGGGGAACCCCTCCACAATGATCGTGAGCCCCTTGCCGTGGGACTCACCCGCTGTCATGTACTTGACCACGAAGCACTCCCTTTCCCGGCGCAACACCACAGCCAAAGACTCCAGACTGCGGTACATGCGCCAGCGAGAACATTATAGCGGAAGCGGGAACCGTGAACAGGACGAGCCGACTACAAGCGCCTAGCCCTCGACCGCCTCCCGCGCCGCCGCCATCATGACGTCGACCGGCGCGTCGATGCCCGTCCAGAGCGTGAAACCCCTGGCGCCCTGGTAGACGAGCATCGGCAGGCCGTTGAGTGTTCGTGCTCCGACGCCCTGCGCCAACGCCATCAGCGGGGTAACCGGCGGGTTGTAGACAAGGTCGTACACAAAAGCGCTCGGCGGTATCAGCCCCGCGGATATGGGCGACGCCCCCTCCGCGGGGCCGTGCAGCATGCCCATGGACGTGCAGTTCACGATGAGGCTGACCCGCTCTCGGCCGCGCAGCGCCTCGGCGATCGAGCCCTCGTCCAGTGCGACGCTCTGCACCGGCACGCCGTGGTGGTCGAGGTCGGCGAGCAGCGACTCCGCCCGGCTGACGGTGCGGTTGGCCAGCGTCAGCGACGCGACGCCCTCTCGCAGCAGCACGCCGCAAACGGCCCGCGACACGCCTCCAGCGCCGAGCACCAGCACGTCCTGCCCCCGCACATCGAACCCGCCTTCCGTCTGAAGCGCGTGCAGGAAGCCGTAGGTGTCCGTGTTGTAGCCAACGAGCTCGCGCCGCTCCGTGACGACGACGGTGTTCACCGCGCCGATGGACGCCGCGTCGTCGTCCACGTGGTCGAGCTGCTTGATGATCTCCGTCTTGTGGGGCACGGTGACCCCGAATCCGAGCAGGTCGGTGCGGTCCTGGTCCCACACCCACCTCGTGAGGGCCTCCGGCGCAACCTCCCACGCCGTGAAGACGGCGTCAACGCCGCAGTGCCGGAGCGCCGCGTTCTGGAACGCCGGCGAGGCCGAGTGCCGAATGGGGTAGCCAATGATGCCGACGCGCTTGGCCGCCAAAGTGGTCTCCTGGTCTGTTACTGGCGCAAGAGGCAGGTTTTCAGTGCCGCTCGCCGCAAGCAAGTATAGCAGCCGCCAAGCGGGCGGAGCCGCCGTGCTGTACCATCGACGCGCTGTGCCGTAGTATGTCCGTTGGCCGAGACGCCAACCCCCGGAACCATTGCAGGAGGACTCGCCATGCAGGTGGAAGCAAGGATTGAGGAGTTGGGCCTGAAGCTGCCAACGCCGGGAACGCCCATGGGCAACTACGTCCCCGGTGTCCGCACGGGCGACCTGGTGTTCCTGAGCGGTGTGGGTCCCAGCCAGCCCGACAGCCGGCAATGGGCCGGCAAGGTGGGCCGCGACTACACCGTCGAGGAGGGCTACGAGGCCGCCCGCGGTTGCGCCCTGAATCTCCTCGGAAACCTGAAGAGCGTCATCGGCGACCTCGACAAGGTGACGCGCGTCGTGAAGGTGCTCGGTATGGTCAACGCTGACCCGGAGTTCACGTCGCCGCCCGCCGTCATCAACGGCTGCTCGGACCTGCTGGTGGAGGTCTTCGGCGAGCGTGGCCGGCACGCCCGCTCCGCCGTCGGCATGGCGACCCTCCCCAACGCCATTCCGGTCGAGATTGAGATGATCGTCGAGGTCGAGGACTAGACGCCCGGCCACGCCGTTCGCCCTGAGCCTTTCGAAGGGCGCCAAGGAGGGACCATGGACTTCAAGGACCGCATCGGCAACGATTCGGGCGGCACGCGGCTTGAGGACGCTCTCGAGTGGGCGGCCGCCAACGGCATCCATTTCCTCGACTTCAGCGCGGACCTCGGCCCGAACGTCCTCGGCTCGTGGGACGACGAACGCGTAACGGCCGTGAAGGCAGCTTGCCGCGAGCACGACATCCACATCGGCCTGCACACGCTCTCCGGCGTCAACGTGGCCGAGTTCTCCCCCTACCTCTCGGACGCCGTCGACCTGTACCTGCGGGCGTACATCAACCTGGCGGAGAGCCTAGCGTGCGAGTGGACCATCGTGCACGGCGGCCTGCACTTCAGCTCCAACGTGGACCAGCGCTTCGAGGCGTCGCTGGCGAGGCTGCAGCGCGCCACGGACTACGCCGAGAACCATGGGGTCCGGCTGCTGCTGGAAAATCTGAACTTCGAGCCGGACGACGCCGAGGTGCACTACATGGCGCACAACATCGAGGAGTGCAAACGCTACTTCGACGCCATCCAGTCGCCGAACTTCGGCATGGCCTTCACCGTGAACCACGCCAACCTGGTGCCCGAGGGCATCGACGGCTTCCTTGACGCCTTCGGCATCGATCGCACCGGCGAGGTCCGGCTGGCGGACAACAACGGCGACAAGGAAGTGCACCTGCTGCCCGGCGAGGGAAACATCGACTTCCCCGCGGTCTTCCGGCGCATCGAGGGCATGGGCTACACCGGCCACTACTCGATGGCCTTCGGCAACCTCGAACAGCGGATTCAGGCACGGGACGAGTTCGCGGGGTACATGGGGTAGGCGTGGTCGACGGAAGCGGCGGCGTCTCTCGGCGCGCCGGAAGGAGGCGCCCATAGACCCGCTGGCAGGCATACTCTGGGGCGCCGTCGGGCTCTTCTCCTGGGGACTGGGCGACTACCTGGCGAGATTCATCGCCATGCGCGTCGGCAGCCTCAGCACGGCACTGCTTATTCAGGTCATCGGCCTCGCCATGCCGTTGGTCTTTGTGCTGGCCGCCCTAGCGGCCGCGGCCGGCCCCGACGTCGATTGGCGCGCCGTCGCCGTGTGGGCGCCCCTCAGCGCCGCCTTCCTCGGCGGCGGGTACGCCTCGTTCTACACCGGCCTCCAGCGCGGCACGGTGACCATCGTGTCGAGCGCGTCATCCGCGTGGCTGGCAGTCACGGTCATCGCGGCCGTCCTCCTCTTCGGAGAGCGGGTGTCCGCCGGGCAGGGAGCGCTGCTGGCGTGCGTGTTGGGCGGCATTCTCATGCTTTCCGCGCACTCCTCGACGCGCACAGGCCAGAGCACCGGAATGGCATGGGGACTGGGCGCGACGGTCGGTCTCGGAATGGCCCTCGCGTTTCTCGACCAGGCCACAGAGGCGGCCGGCCCCATGCTCGCGGTGCTGGTCGTCCGCGCCCTTTCGACCGCTCCCATCGCAGGCCTCATGCTCGCCCGCCGAGAGCCGCTGCAGCTGCCCAGCGGACGCAAGGCGCTGCTCCTGCTCGCGGCCGTCGGGCTGCTGGACGCAACTGGTTTCATCGGTTTCAACCTCGGCGTCGACGCCGCTCCCGTGTCCGTCGTCGCGCCCGTCGCCTCCGCGCACCCGGTGGTGACTGGCGGCCTCGCCGTCCTGCTCCTGCGTGAGCGCCCGCGAGCACTGCAGTGGACGGGCGCCGCGGTGACCGTCGCGGCCGTCGCCGCCCTCAGCGCGCTGACCGGCTCGTGAGGCGAGACAAAAGGAAGCGCCCCCACGCCTTGTTCACATGGGGACGCTTCGTCTCTCGATGTTGAACGCGGTCGTGCGCCACTAGTTGACCAGCGCGCCAACCTTGCTGAAGACCCGCAGCGGGTTGTCGTGGAAGATGGCCTTCTTGTCGTCGCTCGAAAGGAACTCGATGCCGTCGATGGTGCGCACCAGGTCGTCGCCGGGACGGCCCGTCTCCGGGCGAACCGCGCGGCCCGAGCCCGGCACCTCAGTGCCGAAGCACATCTGGCTTACGCCCTTCTGCTTGATGGCGGCCTCCAGGAAGATCGGGTCCAGCGCGTTGCTGTCGTAGAAGAGGTTGTTGGAGAAGTCCTTGTCCGGCCCCGAGTGCTGGTAGTCCGTCGGGATGAAGCGCTGCAGCGCGCCGCCGCAGTGGGAGATGCAGACCTTCAGCTCCGGGTACCGGTCGAACACGCCGCCGTACATGTACAGCATGTGGGCGATGTACTCTTCCACGACATTGTTGATCTGGTAGTTGGCCGGCACCACCTCGATGCGCGGGTCCTCCGAAGGGCACGGGTGAATGAGGATCTGGACGCCTAGCTCGATGCATTTCTCGTAGAGGTCGAACCAGTACGGCTCATGTACGCCGGGGGCGCCGCGCTTGCCGTCGGGGTCGGGGTTCAGATAGCAGCCGACGAAGCCGAGCTCGTTGACCGTGTACTCCAGCTCCTCCAGCGTATGCTTGGTGTCCGGCGCGCTGGCGTCCTGGGGCAGGTGCGTCATCCCCGCGAACCTGTCCGAATGCAACCGCACGGACTGGGCGATGTGGTCGTTGGTGGCGCGCGCCCACGACCGCTGCAGAAACATGGGCATCCAGTGCCACTGGTCGACGGGTCGCGCCCCGACGAGCTGGAAATCGATGAGCCGGTCGTCCAGGTCGGCGATGTGCCGCTGGAAGGCCGGCTCTGCCACGTCGTCCGGGATGTTCATCTTTGCCGCTGTCCGGTTGGACATCAGGCCTGCCGCAAACTGCCGCACCTGCGGGGGGCGGGATATGTGACCGTGGACGTCAACAACCTTGAGCCCATTCCACATAGGACAACCTCCTATGGGCGGCACACCGCCCCGATTCTGGGAAGTTGTTAGCGGTATGGAATGACCTAGGTCTTGGTGCCCACCAGCTCACCGGCGGTGATGTAGGCCTCACCCATGGACTTGAACGTGTGGGTCTGGCCGCCGCAGTCGACCTCGTACGTGGGCTGCGGGCCGCCGTCGCTGGACTCGTAGAGCTGGGCGGTGCCGCCGGGACCCTCGACGGTGGTGAGCAACGTCCGGGATGTGCCGCTGGTCATGATTGCCTCCTCGAAAGGGTTTTGCTTGGCCTGCTCCAGTTTTAGGGCGCAAATCACCCAAGCCGGAGTGTGGCCTCGGCGCCGCATGATATGCAGGCCCCTACGGCCTGTCAAGGGAAGGGAGCCAGACCCTCGCGAGTGGGCGCGGAGCGTTTATTGACATCGCAACCTGCGATGCATACCATCCCGAAAACCGCAGCCAATCCGCCTTTGAGCGAAGCAAAGGGGAGGACACGATGCTGAGTCAGCAGGAAAACGAGTTCCTCACGACCACCAACCGGGGCACGCCAATGGGCGAGCTCTTCCGCCGCTACTGGCAGCCCTTCCTTCTCAAGAGCGAGCTGCCCGACAACGACGGCCCGCCCGTCCGCGTCCGGCTCCTCGGCGAGGACCTCATCGCATTCCGCGACACCGACGGCAGGGTCGGCCTCATCGCCGAGTCGTGCCCGCACCGCGGCGCGTCGCTCTACTTCGGCATCAACCAGGAATGCGGCGTCATGTGCATCTACCACGGCTGGAAGTTCGACGTCGACGGCAACTGCGTCGACAT
>JAPPNT010000021.1:0-7780 GCA_028873745.1 Chloroflexota bacterium
CTCCGGGGCCAAGCTCCGGGGCCGCATCTTCCGGCAGCGGGAGCCGAGCGGTCTATTCCCCCGCGACCGGGTTCCGAAGCGTCCCAATGCCCGGGATCTCGATCTCCACCACGTCCCCAGGCGTGATGTCCGGCGTCGCGCCGTCGCAGCCGAGCCACATGACATCGCCCGTGTAGAGCGTGACGTACTTCGTTGTCTCCACCAGGAAGTCCACAAACGAGTAGATAGCGTCGCCGGTCCGATACCTCGACGCCTCTTCACCGTTGACGCGCGTGATGACTTCCAGCCTCTCCGGGTCCAGCCCCGGCGTGATCCACGGCCCCATGGGCGCGAAGGTGTCCGCGTTCTTGGCCCGCCAAAGCGTCCGATCGCCACGCTGCCACGTGCGCTCGCTCACGTCGTTGCCGATCGTGTACCCGAGGACGCAGTCGAGCGCGTTCTCGCGCGTCAGCCCCTTCACCGTGCGTCCGATGACGGCGACGAGCTCCCCCTCCACCTGCACCGGCCCACCGGCGTCGCGCGGAATGACGATGGCCTCGTCCTGCGCGATTAGCCCGTTGTTGGCCCGGTAGCCGATGTCGGCGCGCGGCGGCGGTTGCCCGCTGCCGCCCAGGGCCTGCGCCGCCCACGCCAGATGCGCGCGGTAGTTTGCCCCCGCCGCGTAGAAGGTGGGCGGCACGCATGGAATGAGTAGCTTCACCTCCGACAGCGGACGCACCTCGCCGCCGGCCGTCCCGCCTGCAAACGGGCTGCCCGTCATTCGCCGCAAAGAATCGCCGTCCACCACGCCATAGGCGGCCTCGTCTCCATCCAGAAACCTGCACCAGTGCATGACGACCTCCCTTGCCCGCGACTTGCTGGCGCGCATTCCGGGCCGCCGCTATGATACGTGCACCAGCCAACCGGGACGAGGGGGTGCGCCGCTATGGCCAAGAGACGATTTCTTCTGGAAATGGGAATGGGCGTGGACCTGCATGGGCGTGACTACACCAAGGCAGCCCAACGTGCGGTGCGCGAGGCCATCTGGCACAACAGCTTCGGCGCCGCCCGTCACCTGGGCAAGGGCGTCGACGAGATGCTCGTCGATGTGACCATCGCAGCCCCCAACCCGGACGCAGTCGACGGCGCCGCGGTCCTGGAGGCCCTGCCCCACGGCAACAATAACACCATCAACGTCGTCAAGGGCGGCCTCGAGATCCCCAACGAGGCGGGCGACGACGCCACCGTTATCGTCAACGCCGCCGTCGTCGTCAGCTTCGATCTGTAGCCGCCTAGCGCGCTCCGTCGTCACATCGCCGAAGGCCGCGTGGTGTGGCCCGCATCGAGCCACGCCTTGACGAGTCCGCGCTTGCGGTCTCCTGAGGGTTCGGTACAATACGGGCAAACCCAAGACACTGAGGAGGAACTATGAGTACCGTAGCTGAAGAACTGGCCATCTCAACGCCGGACGGCACCATGACCGGCTTCGCCCAGGTCCCGGAGGGCGATGGCCCCCATCCGGTCGTCATCGTGATCCAGGAGATCTTCGGCGTCGACGACCACATCAAGGACGTCGCCCGCCGCTTCGCCACCGAGGGCTACTTCGCCGTCGCCCCCGACCTCTTCTACCGCCAGGGCGACGGCCTCACCGTCTCCTACGAGAACCGCGAGGATGCTTTCGCGCTGCGGGCCACCACCACGCCCGACGGCATCACGGCGGACCTGAACGCCCTCATGGCCCACCTGAAGAACGACGCCCGGGTCAACTCCAACGTCGGTATCGTCGGCTACTGCTTCGGAGGCGGCGTGGTCTACCTCGCCTCCCACGCTGTGCCCGGCATCTCCGCCGCGGCCATCTACTACGGCGGCGGCATAGTCCCCCGCGACGACGCCCCCGCGGGCTCGCCCAACGGCCTCGACAACGCCGGCGCAGTCGCCTGCCCGGTCATCGGCTTCTGGGGCGAGGAGGACGCGGGCATCCCCGTCGCTCACGTCGAGCGAATCGAGGCAGCGTTACGGGACGCGGGCAAGGACGTCGAGTTCCACGTCTACAAGGGCGCCGGCCACGGCTTCTTCTGCGACGGCCGCGGCAGCTACAACAAGGAGGCCTCGGACGACGCTTGGCCGCGAACGCTGGCCTTCTTCAAGCGCAACTTGGGCACAGACTAGACGATTCGGCATAGAACACGGGAGGGCGCTCCAATGGGGCGCCCTCTTGCTGTTTCGCGCTTCCTACAGGTTGACCAGAACCCCACCGGTTACCACCAGCGCAGCCCCTGCCGCAACGGCCGGCGTGACCAACTCCAGCCGCCGAAGAAAGAGCCGCGACAGCACGACCGCGAACAGCGGCTCCATGTTCTGCAGGGGCACAACGATCAGCAGGTCGCCTCGCAGCAGCGCGCCGAGGACGCACAGGTGGGCCGTGATCGCCATCGCGCCGCCAATCGCAAACATTACCAGCGTGCGGCCGCCAGGCAAGGACAGGCCTTGCCGCTTGACAGCGCCCATGCCCATCGACGTCACGAGCGCCGTCACGGACATGACCGCGAGGCCGAAGAACACCTCGGGCGTGATCTGCAGCCCCCATTTCCGGAACACGTACGTGATCGCGATGAAAAACCCAGCGCCAAGGGGAAACAGCAGGTCCAGCGTGCGCCGCGGCCTGTCCCTGTTGCCACCGGATGCGTCCAGACTCAGCAACGCAAGGCCAACAAGCATCGCAACCGTTCCAATGCCAATGAAAGGCGTGAGCGTCTCGCTGAAGAACAGCACACCGGCGACCGCGGTGAAGAGCACCTGCACGTTGTAGATGGGCGTGGTGACGGCGACGCCCACGCGCTGCAGGCCCGTGAACAGGAGGAGCCTCCCCAGGAACGGCCCGCACACCCCCGCCGCAACGAAGGCCAACACCGCCCAGCTCGAGAGGCTCGTCCAGGGCGCAAGGAAGAAGAACAGCGGCCAGGAGACGGCGACGGCGACTACCGCTGCCGTTCGCACTGCCGCGTCAGTCGTCCCGCGCTCGAGCCCCAGCCGGGTGAAAAAGGACGCCAGGGCGAAGAACATCCCCGCGAGCACGGCTAGCAGCGCAGGAGGCATGGGCTAGCCCCGTCCTTCTCGGTTTAGCGGCGACGTGTGGCGCATTGCTCCAATGTAACCGCCACGCTAGAGGTTAACCAGCACTGCTCCCATCATCACGAGCGCCGCGCCCGCCACGACGGCGAGCGTCACCTGCTCCAGCCGGCGCAGAAACACCAGCGAGAGCAGCAGCGCGAAGAGCATCTCCGTGTTCTGGAGGGGGATGACCACCACAAGGTTGCCGTGCAGCAGCGCCGCCAGACTGCTCAGGTGGGCCACGTTGGTCATGAGCCCGGCCATGACGAACATCTTCAAAGGCCGGCCTGTCGGAAAGCGGATCGTCTGCCGGTGAATCACGGCCGAGCCCAGGGAAATCACGAACGCCGTTGACGTCATGATGGCAAGGCCAAGGTAGATGTCGGGAGTTTCCAGTAACCCCCATTTCCGCAGCACGAATCCTGCCGCAATGCACATGCCGGAGGCGAGGGGGAGTGCCAGTTCGCGAAGTTGGGCCCGCTGTTCGAGGCCCAGGCTGAACTTGCCCAGGCAGAGCAGCCCGGCGCCGCCTACGGCTGCCGCGGTCCCAAGGCCGATGAGCGGGGAGAGGGCTTCGCTGAACAGGATCGCGCCGCCCATGACGGAGAGGGGCGCCTGGACGTTGTACAAGGGTGTTGAGACAGCGACGCCCACCCTCTGCATGCCCGCGAACAGCAGCACACGGCCCAGAAAGAGCCCCGTCACACCGGCGCCGACGAAGGCCAACACAGCCCAGTTGGAAGTGTCCGAGTGGGAAGCAAAGACCAGGTAGAGCGGCCAGGCGACGAAGGCGCTGATCATGTTGACGATCAACACGGCAGCGCCGGACGTGCCCCGCTCCAACCCCCATCGGATGTAGAGGGACGCAAGGGCAAGGAACAGGCCGGTCAGTACCGCCAGCATGGCGGGACTCATGCCCTCATACCTCCCTTCTCTATGCAAGATGGAAAGCAGGGGCGCTTTATGCTATATCATAAACCTGCCCCTACTGCGAAACTGTCCATACAGCAGGAGAGCGCAATGCCAGGGACTTCTCGTATCAAGGTGTCGCCGTCCATCCTCTCCGCCGACGCCGCTGCCTTCGGCGCCCAGGTGGCCGAGGCCGAGGCCGCCGGCGCCGACTACATTCACGTCGACGTCATGGACGGCCACTTTGTCCCCAACCTGACCTTCGGTCCCATACTGGTGGACGCCCTGCGCTCCCGGACCAGTTTGCCCCTGGACGTTCACCTCATGGTGGATGCGCCGGACCAGCTCATACCGGAATTCGCGAAGGCTGGAGCGTCCATCCTCACCGTGCATGCGGAAGCCTGTGCCCACTTGCACCGGACTGTCCATCTCATCAAGGAGTCGGGCGCCCGTGCTGGCGTTGCCCTGAACCCCTCGACGCCCGCCAGCGTCCTGGAGGAGATCGTCGACGATCTGGACCTCGTGCTGGTGATGACCGTGAACCCCGGATTCGGCGGTCAGCGGTTCATCTCGTCCGTCGTGCCCAAGGTGCGCCGGGTTCGCGCCATGCTGGACGAGCGTTCGCTCGAGACGGAGCTTGAGGTGGATGGCGGCATCAATGCTGAGACGGCGGAAGAAGTGGTTAAGAACGGCGCGAGGGTGCTCGTTGCCGGGTCCGCCATCTTCAACAAGAGGGAAAGCGTCGCGGAGGCGATGAACCGGTTGCGCGGAAGCATCCGTGAACTCTAGGTGACGCCGACACGGCGCACCTCGACTGATGTGCAATCAGGGGAACGTAGAAAGTCACGGGGGTCTACCGAACGCGAGAGGGCTTGTACTGGCTGCGAATGCACCGCGTGCACGCCTTCACCCGAACGCGCTGGCCATTGACCACCATGGTCGCTCGCTGGACGTTGGGGAGCCAACGGGTGTTGGTGCGCCGCTTGGAGTGGCTAACGTTGTGGCCGCTGCCGCCAACCTTGCCGCATATTTGACAACTTGCCATGGCCTACCTTTTGACGGTCTATCGCCGCTTGCTTACAATTTCAAACTACAGTAGCACAGCCTTGCGGCCGGGGCAAGCAAACTTGGCGGACGGGAGGGGCTGCCCGGTGAACGAGAGGACCACCACACATCTGGACGCCGGCGGGCTCCTGACTCTGCTCTCCGGCGGCGCGCAGGCACTCGAGGTCAATCTCGAGGCCGTCAATGCCCTCAACGTCTTCCCCGTGCCCGACGGCGACACCGGCACCAACATGCTCCTCACCCTGAAGACCGTCGTCGAGGCCGCACAGCAGGCCGATGGTCCCGCGCTCGCTGACACGGCCAGCGCCGCCGCCCACGGCGCCCTCATGGGAGCGCGCGGCAACAGCGGCGTCATCCTCTCGCAGTTCATCCGAGGCCTCGCCTCCGCCGTCGAGGGCCTTCCCCATGCCGACCTGGCTCAGCTCGCCGACGCCTTCGCGCAGGGCGGAGCCGCCACGTACCGCGCAGTCAGCAACCCCGTCGAGGGCACTATGCTCACCGTCATGCGCCGCACCGGCGAGGCCATGCTGGACGCCGCCTCCGACGCTGAAGACGCCCTCGCACTCCTGGAAGCCGGCCTCGCCGTGTGCAGAGAGGCCGTCCTGCAGACCCCCGAGCAGCTCCAGGTGCTCCGCGATGCGGGCGTCGTAGATGCCGGAGGTCAGGGCTTCTCCGTCTTCCTCGAGGGCGGCCTCCTCGCCCTGCGAGGTGAGGACCCGGCGTCCATCCGCATGGAAAGCGTCGAGGGCCTCGGTCGCATATCTGACGACTTCCTCATGGCGGTAGAGGAAGAGGTGTGGGGCTTCTGCACGCAGTTCATCATCACCGGCGAGGCCCTGGACCCGGAGGGCCTGCGCGGCGCCATCGACGCAATGGCGAACTCCACCGTCGTCATCGGCGACACACGCACGGTCCGCGTCCACGCCCACACGCTGGAACCCGACGCGCTGCTCGACCTTGGCCGTTCGGTGGGCGTGGTGGACCAGATCAAGGTCGAGAGCATGGACACCCAGCACCAAGCCGTCCGCGCGGCCCGCACGGACGGACCGCCGGCCGCGGTTAGCGTCCTGGCAGTGGTGCGTGGCGACGGCCTGGAGGGCGTCTTCCGGAGCCTTGGCGTGGAGGTGATCGTCTCCGGCGGTCAGACCATGAATCCCAGCACGGAGGAGCTGCTGGAGGGGATCCGTTCGTTGCACGCCGAGTCGGCGGTGTTGTTGCCCAACAACAAGAACATCGTCGCCTCCGCGCGGCAGGCAGCCGAGATGTCCCCCATCCCCGCGCGCGTCGTCCCGACGACGTCGCTGCCGCAGGGCATCGCCGCAATGCTGGGCTTCTCTCCCGTCCGAGACCTCGACGAGAACACTGGGTCGATGACGGAGGGCGCGGAGTCAGTGGCCGATGGGGAGGTTGTAACCGCCGTCCGCGACGCTGTCATCGACGGCACGCAGGTGCGCGCGGGCGAGGTCATGTCCCTGCTGCGCGGAAAGCTCGCGGCTTCGGAGCCGTCGATGCAGGACGCGCTCCTCGCTCTCGTGCGTGCTGCCGAGCCGGAAGAAGGCTCCCTCGTCACGCTCTACTACGGCGGCGACGCCTCCCACGGAGACGCCCTCCTCGCTGCCGACGCCATCTCGGGAGTCCAGGCAGACCTCGAAGTCGAGGTCGTCTACGGCGGCCAGCCCCACTACCACTACCTGGTATCCATCGAATAGCAAGGCCAAGGGTCAAGTGCAAACAAAGAGGGCCCCGCTCCAATTGGCGGGGCCCTCGCTATGTCAGGCGGTTGGCACGCTACGACGCCTTACGCGACCTCGTGCGCCGGTTCGTCGCTTTCGTGTCGGTCGAGCCCTCGTCCAGCGATGGCCCGGCGGCCTTGCGGAACTCCTTGATCGCCGAGCCCATGGACTTTGCGAGCTGCGGCAACCTCGTCGCCCCAAAGAGCAGCAGCACTATGAAGAGGATCAGAATGATCTCCGGCAGGCCGAACCCACCGCGGAATAACCCAAACACGTTGCACCTCTCTCCGGACTGCTCCCGTTCAAAGGCCGGGCTTCACCGTGTAGATTTTCTCAGATTGTCAATAGGCCCGCAACCTAACCCTCGGCCCGCATCGCCGGAAGCAGCGCGACGGCCAGCACCTCGTCCATGTTCTCGACGGGCACGAAGTTCAGTGTGCGCCGTACCTGCGACGGCACGTCCTCCAGGTCCCGGTTGTTCTTCTTCGGAAGCACAAAGGTCTTGATGCCCGCCCTGTGAGCGGCCAGCACCTTCTCCTTGATGCCGCCCACCTCCAGCACGCGTCCGCGCAGGGTGACCTCCCCTGTCATTGCGACGTCCTTGCGAACGGGCAGCCGCCCCAGCGCCGACACCAGCGCCGTCGCCAGCGTCACGCCAGCCGAGGGCCCATCCTTGGGCACCGCGCCGGACGGCACGTGGATGTGGATGTTGTTCTCCTCGAAAACCTTGGGCGGCAGCTTGAAGCTGTGCGAGCGCGCCCGTGCGTAGCTCAACGCCGCCTGCGCCGACTCCTTCATCACGTCGCCGAGTGACCCGGTGAGCGTCAGGTCGCCCTTGCCGTCGACGACGCTCACCTCGACCGAAAGCACATCGCCGCCCACCGCCGTGCGTGCCACGCCCGTCGCGACGCCGATCTCGTCCTGCTCTTCCGCCGCGCCCCACGTGTACTTCACGGGCCCGATGGCCCTGGTCAGGTAGTTCG
>JAPPNT010000021.1:7790-11802 GCA_028873745.1 Chloroflexota bacterium
CCCCCGGTGAACTACCGGGGCCCGTGGCCCGGGGTCTGTTTGTGCGGGGTTCGGCGGGCGGGGGGGTGCCCCCCGTCGGCGACGGTCTTCGCCACCTTGCGGTACACCCCGCCGATCTCCCGCTCGAGGTTCCGGACGCCTGCCTCGTGCGTGTACCCGCGGATGAGGTGCAGCAGCGGCTCCTCGCTCCACGGCACCCGCCTGTCGCCCAGCCCGTTCTCCTCCGACTGCTTGGGCGCAAGGAATTGCTTGGCGATGTGGATCTTCTCGTCCTCCGTGTACCCCGGCAGTTCCAGCACCTCCAGCCGGTCCCGCAGCGCGGGAATGACCGGGTCCAGCACGTTGGCCGTCGCGATGAACAGGACCTTGGACAGGTCGTAGGGCACCTCGAGGTAGTGGTCGCTGAATGCGTGGTTCTGCTCCGGGTCCAGTACCTCCAGCAGCGCCGACGACGGGTCGCCGCGGAAGTCGGAGCCCATTTTGTCGAGCTCGTCCAGCATGAAGACCGGGTTGACAACGCCCGCCGTCTTCATCGCCTGCACAATGCGACCGGGCAGCGCGCCCACGTAGGTGCGGCGGTGTCCGCGTACCTCGGCTTCGTCGCGCACGCCCCCCAGGCTCACCCGCACGAAGACGCGTCCGAGCGCCTCGGCGATGGAGCGTCCCAGCGAGGTCTTGCCGACACCCGGCGGCCCCACCAGGCAGAGCACCGGCGACCGCAGCTTGCCGGCCGAGAGCTTCCGAACCGCCATGAATTCGAGCAGGCGCTGCTTGACGTTCCGCAGCCCGTAGTGGTTCTTGTCGAGCACCTTCGCCGCGTGAACAGTGTCGAGGTTGTCCTCCGTTGACGCATTCCACGGCAGCGAGACCATCCAGTCCAAGTAGTTGCGCAACACCGAGGACTCCGGCGACATGCTGGGGATCATGGACAGCCGGTTCATCTCCTCAAGGGCCTTGTCCTTGACGGCCTCCGGCATCCCGGCCTGCTCGATGCGGGTGTTCAGGTCGTTGGCCTCCTTGTGTGTGGGGTCAACGTCCTTCAACTGGTCCTGGATCATGCGAAGGTGTTCGCGCAGGATGTGCTCGCGCTGCGTCTTCTCCACTTCCTCCTGCACGGCTGACTGCATGCGGTTCTGCAGGCGCAGCACCTCCAGTTCGCGGGCGAGCAAGCGGTGCACGTGCTCCAGCCGCGCGTCGGGGTCGAGAAGCTCCAGCACCTCCTGCGCCTCTTCGACCGGGAGCTGCAGCGAGTTCGCCACCTGGTCCGCCACCTCTCCGCTGTTGGCCGCGTTCAGCGCGGCGATGTAGTCCTCCTCGCCGAGGTGGTGCGAAGTCTTGATCGCCTCGCCCAGTAGCTCCAGCACCGCGCGGCGGGTGGCCTCGGCCTCCATCGTCTCCTTCGACGACTCCTCCAGGGCCAGGACCGAACCCCGGTAGAACGGGTCGGTCTCCATCACGCTTTCGATTGAGACGCGCCGGAATCCCTCCAGCACAACACTGGCCGTGCCGTCGGGCAGGCGCATGACGCGATTGACCGTGGCCAACGTGCCAACCGTGTACAGGTCTTCCGGGGTAAAGTCGCGCTCCTCCCGGTTTCGTCGCCCGACGACAACGATCTGGCGGTCGCCGGCCATCGCTTCGTCCACCGCGCGCTGGAAGATGGGGCGGAAAACCATGACCTGCCCCATGACCCTGGGAAACACGACGACGTCGCGGCGCACCAGCATCGGGAACTGCTGGAGACTGGGCTTTCGCCGGCGGGGACTCACAAGGGCGCCTCCTGCGGGAAGTGGAACGCTACTCTGATATGCAACTCAGGATGCGGGGAAGGTGTAGCATCTTCAGTCTATCACGCCCCTTGCTTTGTTGCGTTGCAGGAACAGCCGGTCAGCTCAGTATCAGGTTCACGACGCCGAGCAGCGAGGCGACGACCACAATCAGCGTGACACAGCGGCGGTAGTACTCGGGCTTCAGCTTGCGCAGGACGATGGCCGACAGGACCACAGACATGCCCAGGAACGGCAGCATGAACACGCCTTCCACCAGCGACTCGACGTTCACGACCCCGTTGATGGCAAATACGGCAATGGTCACGATCTCCAGCACAACCAAGTACGCGGCGAGCACGGCCCGCATGGTCCGCACGGGCCACTGCTGGTTCACGAGCAAGAGCGCGACTGGCGGGCCCGAGATCCCAGAGAGCGGGAAGACCAGCCCGCTGACTGCCCCGCCGGCAACCATCGCCACCGGCTCCCGCCGGATGCTCAGGCGCAGCCCGGCGAGAAGGGCAAGGCCCACAACGATGATTATCGAGGAGATGGTGACCTGCAGCGTGCGCGGGTCCAGGACAGTGAGCAGCTGCGCCGAGAAGGGCGCCACCACAACCGCCGCGGCGGCGAGCAATGCGGCGTGCCGCCATGGTACATGCCGCCAGGTTTGGCTGAGGATGATCATGTCCTGCAGCAGGATCAACGGCGCGATGAAGCCAACCACTTTGTTGGGCTCCATCACCAGGAGCAAGAGTGGGGTGCCAATCAACGCAAAGCCGACGCCAAACGTGATCTTGATGGCGGAGGCAATGAAAATGATGAGGCCGACGAGAATAAGCGTTGTATCTATCGGCATGGTTCACCATTGTACATGAGCCCTGCCACTATGGCGCGCAACGCCGCGGCGCCCTGCGCGCAATCGTCCGCTCGTCCGAAGCCTTTGCGGGATGCGCCCCGCTTCCCTTTACGCCCAATGGGGCGGCGCGTATCCTATGTAGTTGCCGGAGGGCGCAGGTTTCGGCGCCCTTGCACAGGACTGGCGCAACGACACATCGAAGAGAGTGCCCATGAGCAGCACAGCCATTGACCGCGTTACGCTCCCCATCGTCGGCCTCACGTCGGAAGAAGGCGCCGCCGATCTCGAGGACGGCCTTCGCGCCATTCCCGGCGTGGCGGACGTTCGGCTGGACCTGGTGACTTCCGCCGCCGTCCTCGACGTTTTGCCGCGGCATTCTTTGTCGCACCGGGACTTGAGCGCCGCCGTCGCGAGAGCGGGGTTCTCCATCCCCATAGAGACCACAAACCTGAACATCGGCGGCATGACCTGCGGCTCCTGCGTCATGCACGTTGAACATGCCCTCCACGGCATCTCGGGCGTCCAGGCAGCCCGGGTGAACCTCGCCTCGGAGAAGGCCGCCGTGGACTTCGTCGCGGGAATGGTGTCTCTCGATGCTCTCAAGGAGGCCGTTGAGGAAGCGGGCTATCGCATGGAAGGCGTCGCGTCCGAGTCCGCTGAGGACGAGCTCATGCGGAGGCAGGAGCGCGAACGCGAGGCCCGAGGATTGCGCCTGAAGGCGCTCGTAGCGCTGGTTCTTGGAGCCCTCGTGCTCATCGGGAGCCTCGAAACCGTCTTCCCTTGGGCCCCGGAGTTCCTGCAGTCCAAGTGGACCCTTTGGGCGCTGGCGACGCCCGTCGTCATCTGGGCGGGTGGCGGGTTCTTCGTCAACGGCATCGGTGTACTGCGGTTCCGGACCGCCAACATGTTCACCCTGATCTCCATAGGCGTTGGCACAGCGTACCTGTTCAGCGTGTCCGTTGTCCTCTTCCCGGACTACTTCATCACGAGGGACATGCCGACTACCCTCTTTTTTGACACCGCCGCCGTGATTGTTGCGCTGATTCTGGTCGGGCGTTTCCTTGAGGCCAACAGCCGAAGGCGCACGTCGGAAGCCATCAACCGCCTCCTGCACCTGCAGTCCCGCACCGCCCGCGTCGTGCGGAACGATATGGAGATCGAGGTCCCGGTCGAGGAGGTCTTTGTCGGCGACGTCGTCCAGGTGCTCCCCGGCGAACGCATCCCTGTCGACGGCATCGTGCTGGAGGGCGCGTCCTCTGTCGACGAGTCGATGCTCACCGGCGAGAGCCTCCCCATCGAGAAGGGCGCCGGCGATTCCGTGTACGGAGCAACCGTCAACGGCACCGGAACGTTCACCTTCCGCGCCGCCAAGGTGGGCGCTCAGACC
>JAPPNT010000008.1:0-410 GCA_028873745.1 Chloroflexota bacterium
GCGTCCGCTTCAAACTGCCCAATCCATATGGGGAGGTACCGGTCCGCGTCTTTCTCCTTCAGGATGACCACGCGCTGATAATTCATCGGGCTGAGGCGGATGCTGTCGATGTACATCTCCGGCATAGTTCCCACCCCCTTCCGCCAAACTAGCTTCCAGTAGGGAAGTCTATTCAAAGATTGTATGTCTCAGCTATGAAACGTGTCAATGAAAGTCACGTTTGGCCAAAGCTGCAACCGTATCACCGGAGTTGGGGTGCGCCTAACTGTGATTTCCCGGCATGAGAAAGGTGCGCCCCCCCGGGGCGGTGGGGGCGGGCAGCGGGCGGGGCTCTGTTTCCCGTGGTTGGTGGGCGCTACCGCAGGGTGTAATGGGGTGCGCCGGGGGCCCCCGTGGGGGCGGAATTATTT
>JAPPNT010000008.1:420-11548 GCA_028873745.1 Chloroflexota bacterium
AAATGCTCAACCCTTTCCCCCGTTGGGGGGGGGCGCAAATGTTTTATTTCGCGGACTTTAACCGGCCCGCCCGCGGGGGGCTTGGGGGCGGGGCGGGGGGCGCACCTCTGTTCCCGTTGGTTGGTGCGAGCTACCGCTTGGTGTACTGGGGAGCGCGGCGGGCCCGCTTGAGGCCGTACTTCTTACGCTCCTTGATGCGGGCGTCGCGGGTCAGCATGCCGTGGCTCCGAAGGAGCGGCTTGAGGTTCGGGTCGAAGGCGAGCAGGCCGCGGGCGATGCCGTGCCGCAGAGCGTCGCCCCAGGCGGCGAGGCCGCCGCCGTGGCACTTGGCCACGACCGTGAACTTGCCAAGGTTGTCGGTCACCTGCAGGGGCTCGATTGCGGCTGACTGCCAGGTCACCCACGGCAGCGCCTGTTCCAGCGAGCGGCCGTTGACCACAACCTCGCCGCCGCCGGGGTAGAGGCGCACCTGGGCCACCGCGCTCTTGCGCTTGCCGGTGCCGTAGTAGTATTGCTGGTCGCTCGATGCCTGTGCCGGGCGTGTCGTCATGTCGAACCCTTCCTCGTCTTGCTACGCTTCCTCACCGGGCGCGGGGACGTCCGGGGCGTACCCGGTTATCTGTGCCTGGTGGGGGTGGTCCGGGCCTGGATATATCTTCATGCGCTTCAGCATGTGCCGGCCCATCGTCGTCTTGGGCAGCATCCCCCACACGGCCTGCTCGATCACCTTGTTGGGCCGCCGCTCCAGCATCTTGTTCATGGGCACGCTTCTGAGGCCTCCCTGGTAGCCGCTGTGCCAGTTGTAGACTTTCTGCTCGCGCTTGTTGCCGGTGGTGTGCACGCTGGCCGAGTTCACCACCACGACGAAGTCTCCCGTGTTGATGTTCGCGGTGTAGGTGGGCCGGTGCTTCCCCTGCAGGATGGTCGCGATCTGCACGGCCAGGCGGCCCAGCGGCGTCTTCGACGCGTCGAACAGGTGCCACCGCGGGCTCAGCTCTGAAGGCTTCGCGACGTATGTGCGTGTCCGCTTTACACTTGTTGCCATGGCGGTCCTCCTTGATCCGGGCCAGGAGCCTCGGGCCAAGGCCCTCCTCTCTCTCGCAGCCCTCCCGGGCCGCTGATGTCCAGTATTCCCTTTGGATAGACTATGTGCATCAGGTAGAGGCCATTCGCCGGAAGCGCGGGGCCTCCGCCTGCCCTCTCCGTACCGTCCAGGAGGGCGGGCACCGTCGCCTCACTCACCCTTCCTTGCCCGACGCGCACCAGCGTACCGGCAATGCGCCGGGCCTGCTGCGGCAGAAAGGCGTTGGCGGTCATGTCTATGCCCACCAACGGCCCCTGCCGCCACACATCCAGGCCGAAGACCTCTCGAACGGTGTCGTGGAGCCTCGACTTTGCCACGCCGCAGAAGGCGCGGAAGTCGCGGACGCCACGAAACGCCCCCGCGGCCCGGGTCATCGCCTCCACGTCCAACTCCTGACGGAGGTGGCAGGCGAATCGCGCCCACAGAGCCGACGACTCCGGCTGGTTCAGGACGAGGTACCGGTACGTCCTTCGCCGGGCGTCGCGCCTTGGATCGAAGTCCAACCCGACCTCCGCGCCGGCTACCACGCGGATGTCCGGCGGCAAGGCGCCGTTCAGCGCCCCAGGGTACATGCTTGCCGGATAGCCCGCGTTGGTCGTGAAGGCGACCACCTGTCCCCAGGCGTGTGCGCCCCGGTCTGTACGGCCCGCGCCGTGTGTCTTAACGTGCTCGCCCAGGAGTTCGTGGAGCGCTCGCTCCAACTCGCCCTGGACAGTCGGCCCAGACGACTGGGCCTGAAATCCCCGGTACCCCGTGCCCTCGTACTCAACGATGAGTGCGATGCGGTGACGGGATCCCGAGGTCAACCCTGCACACCTTCCCCGCTAGACAAGCTCAATGAGGGCGATAGGTGCGGCGTCTCCCTTGCGAAAGCCGAGCTTCATGATGCGGGTGTACCCGCCGGGCCGCTCCTTGTACTTGGGAGCGAGTTCATCGAAGAGCTTTCTGATGACCTGATTGTCCTGCACGAAGGCGTACGCCATCCTGCGGCAGTGCACGGCTCGCGCCCGGTTCTCGGGCGTGTCGCCGTCGTCCAATGCCCTTGCGGCGCGGCAACCCCACGCGATGAAGCGCTCGGCCACCGGGCGCAGCGCCTTGGCCCGCGCCTCAGTGGTCTTGATGCGGCCGTGCAGGATGAGGGAACGCGCGAGCCCCTTGTAGAGCGCCTTGCGTTGCCCAGTATTCCTGCCCAGCTTGTGAATGCCGATGTTATGACGCATGGCCCTTAGGTCTCCTTGGGATTGTCGTCGAGGTCGTCCTCGTCATCGTCGTCGTCGTCTTCCTCATCCGGAGGCGCCTCATCTTCGACCACCGCAACCGCTGAAGCCTCTACCTCGGCGCTCCTGGACCAGGCGCTGTCCGGCTGCGGCAGATTGTTGTCCTCAAGCCGCGCCCGAAGCTCCTCGAGGGACTTTTCGCCGAAGTTGCGAATCTTCAGGAGCTCCTCCGCCGTCCGCTCCAGGACCTCGCCCACCTTGTTGATCCCGGCGCGCTTGAGGCAGTTCAGGGTGCGGGAGGAGAGCTCGAGCTTCTCTACCGTGATGTTGTAGATCTCGGCGGGGATGCCCGCGCCGGGACCCGACTCGCCGCTGGACTCCAGACCGGCGCCGATGAGCAGGGCGCTGTGGTCCATGAGCACCTTGGCGGCGGTGTGCACCGCGTCGAGGGGAGAGATCGTCCGGTCCGTCCAGACCTCCAGCACCAGCCGCTCGTAGTCGGTCACCTGGCCGACGCGGGTGTGCTCGACCGCGAAGTTGACCTTGCGGACGGGGCTGAAGATGGCGTCGACGGGCAGCGTGCCGATGGAGTAACCGACGGCCTGCTGGGCGGGCTCGTAGCCGGTGCCCTTCTCCACGTTGAACTCCATGTTCAGGGTGCCCTCGTCCGAGTCCAGCGTGGCAAGGTGCAGATCCGGGTTGACGATCTCGAAGTCGGCGGGGGCGACGATGTCGCCGGCGTAGACCTCGCCCGGGCCGCGGGCTTCAAGGCGAAGCCGCCCGGGCCGCTCCGTGTGGGCGCGCAGCCGGATCGTCTTGACGCGCTGGATGACCTCCATCACCTCCTCCTTCATGTGGGGGAGGGTGGAGTACTCGTGAAGCACGCCGTCGATGCGGACCCACGTGACCGCGGCGCCCGGAATGGAGCTCAGCAGCACACGGCGCAGGGGGTTGCCCAGCGTCGTGGCAAAGCCGCGCTCCAGGGGCTCCAACGTGAACTTGCCGTAGGTCTCGTCAAGCTCCAGGGTCTTGACCTCCGGCTTGGGAACAGCCGGCCCAGGCTGTACATCCTGGGCCGGGCCTATCATGACAAATGACTCCAATGTAGCTGCTCCTCGTTCGATACAGATCTGACGCTTCGCCCGCACTAGCGGGAGTAGAACTCCACGATGAGCCGCGTGTCCACGGCTGTGTCGATGTCACCCTCCTCCGGGAGATTGGCGACGCGTCCCTTCATGTTGTCGGCGTCGAGCTCCAACCAGCGGGGGATGGTCCTCTTGGGAATGCCTTCCTTGACGGCCTTGGCGAAGTCCCGCTCCATGCTGGAGTCCTTCCAGCCAATCTCATCGCCCGCCTTCACGACGAAGGAGGGGATGTCCACCTTCCGGCCATTCACCGTGTAGTGGCCGTGCAGGACCATCTGCCGGGCCTGGGCGCGCGAGTCGGAGAAGTTCAGCCTGTAAACCACGTTGTCCAACCGGCGCTCCAGGAGCTGCAGGAGGTACTGGCCGGTGATGCCGGGGCGCTTCTGCGCCTGCACCACGTTGCGCAGGAACTGGTGCTCACGGAGGCCGTAGGTGTAGCGCAGCTTCTGCTTCTCCCGCAGCCGGACGGCGTAGTCCGACGGGCGGCGCCGCGAGGGCCGGGAGGCGCCGGGAGTGTTGCGGCGCTTCTCAATGGCGCAGCGAGGGGTGTAGCAGCGCTCCCCCTTCAGGTAGAGTTTCTCGCCCACCTGCCGGCACTGCCGGCAAACCGGTCCGGTATACCGTCCCATATGCTCTCCTATACTCGGCGCTTCTTTGGCGGACGGCACCCGTTGTGCGGCGTTGGCGTCACGTCCCGAATGCCGGAAATCATCAGTCCCGCACCCTGCAGGGAGCGGATGGCGGCCTCACGGCCGGGGCCCGGGCCCTTGAGGTAGACCTCGACGCGCCGGAGGCCGTGCTCCATGCTCTTGCGCGCGGCGATCTCCGCGGCGCGGCCGGCGGCGAAGGCCGTGCCCTTGCGGGAGCCCTTGTAGCCGGCGGTGCCGGCCGTGCCCCACGCCAGGACGGCGCCCTGCGTATCCGTCAGGGTCACCAGCGTATTGTTGAACGTCGCCTTGATATAGGCCCTCCCTACCGGGACGGACTTACGTTCCCTGCGACGCGTTCCCCTTCTGGCCATGGGCCTCCTTTACCCCGCAGCACGTCCAGACGCTGTCAAACGGGCTTGGACACGCCCGAGATGCTACTTCTTAGCGGCGGCGCGGCGGCGTCCTGCCACCGTCTTCTTGGGACCCTTTCGAGTCCGGGCGTTCGTCCGCGAGCGCTGGCCGTTAACCGGCAGGCCGCGCACGTGCCGAATGCCCTGGAAGCTGCGGATCTCGATCTTCCGACGGATGTTCATCTGCACCTCGCGGCGCAGGTCACCCTCGACCTTGTACTGACGGTCGACAACCTCGCGAATGCGGGAGAGCTGGTCCTCGGCCAGGTCCCGGACGCGCGGGTTGTCCTCGACGTTGGCCTCTGCCGCGATCTCCTTGGCGCGCGTCGCGCCGATGCCGTAGATGCTTCGCAGCGCGATCTCCAGCCGCTTGTGGTCCGGTATGTTGACGCCCGACACCAGTGCCATGGAACCCTCCTGCCTCAGGCTCTAGCCCTGACGCTGCTTGTGGCGCTTGTTGATGCAGATGATGCGCACCACGCCCTTGCGCTTGATGACCTTGCAGTGCTCGCACCGCCTCTTTACCGATGGCTGGACCTGCATGTTGACTCCTTGTCCCGCTCCGCCTACCGGAACCGGTACGTTACCCGCCCCCGGCTGAGGTCGTAGGGGGAGAGCTCCACCAGCACACGGTCTCCGGGGAGGATCCTGATGTAGTGCATCCGAATCCTGCCGGAAGCGTGGGCCAGCACCTCATGTTCATTTGCCAACTTCACACGGAACACCGCGTTGGGGAGCGCCTCCTCAACCGTTCCTTCTACCTCAATGGACTCTTTCTTTGGCATGCAACCCCTTGCCGGTTTGACCGGCGCTATTCGCGCAGACGGGTCATTACCTCGGCCCCGTCCTCGCCCACGGCCATCGTGTGCTCAAAGTGCGCCGACAGTCTGCCGTCGGCGGTCACGACCGTCCAGCCGTCCTCCAGCGTCCTCGTCCGCCAGGTGCCCACGTTCAACATGGGCTCGATGGCGATGGCCATGCCCGCCCGGAGCATCTGGCCCCGGCCGGCCACGCCGTAGTTGGGCACCTGCGGCTCCTCATGGAGCCGCCGCCCGATGCCGTGCCCGACGTACTCTCGAACGACCCCGTACCCGCGGCCCTCGGCGTACTTCTGCACGGCCTCGCCGATGTCGCCCAAACGGGCTCCCGCGCGTACCTGCGCGATGGCCTCGTTCAGCGACTCCCGCGTCGCCTCGATGAGCTTCAACGCCTCGTCCGAGACCTTGCCGACGGGCAAGGTCACCGCGGCATCGCCGTGCAGCCCGTCGACAATGGCGCCGACGTCGCACTTCACGAGGTCGCCCTCCTTGAGCACCCGGCTGCCCGGGATGCCGTGGACGATCTCCTCGTTGACCGACGTGCATATCGTGGCCGGGAACCCCAGGTAGCCCAGGAAGGCCGGCTTGGCGTCGTGCTTGCTGAGCTCCTGCACCGCCACGTCGTTGAGGTCCTGCGTCGTCATCCCCGGCTCGACGGCGCGGGTGATGGCGGCGATCATCCTGGCCACCACCTGACCCGCCTGCCGCATGGCCTCAAGCTCGCGCGGCGACTTTATCGACGGGCGCCGTGACGCTTCCGGTGATTCCACAGGTCTACCTCTCTTGTAAGGCCCAAAGTCCCATTGTACTCATTTGGCCCGTATCTTGCACCAGCGGGCGCTTCGCCGCTAGTGCGCCAGTGCCTCCATGACGTCCGCCGTGACGGCGTCGACGTCCTGCAGGCCGTTCACCTCGACCAGCTTGCCCTTGCCCTCGTAGTAGTCGATCAGCGGGTAGGTCTGGTTCGCGTACACCTGCAGACGGTTGCGCACCGCCTCCGGCATATCGTCCTCCCGCTGATATAGCTCACCACCGCAGGATTCGCAAGCCTTGCCCATGCTCTCGGCGGTATACGGCCGGGAGCAGCCGCGACAGATGTAGCGATTGCTCAACCGCCGGACGAGCTCGTCCTCCGGCACCTTCACATGAAGCACCACGTCTATGCCGCTGCCGCCAAGCGCCTCGTCCAGCGCCTTCGCCTGCGGCGCGGTGCGAGGGAAGCCGTCAAGGACGACGCCGGGGCCGTCCGTTTCCTCCGACAGCTTGTCCAGCACCATGCGAATGACCACGTCGTCGGGCACCAGGTCGCCGCGGTCCATGTAGGACTGCGCCAGCTGCCCGAGCTCCGTCTTCTGCTGACGGTGCATGCGCAGCAGGTCGCCGGACGACACGTGGGTCAGGCCGTTTCGCTCCGTCAGGATGTCGGCCTGCGTGCCCTTGCCCGCGCCGGGAGCGCCCAGCAACACCACCAGCATCAGGCCGCCTCCGGGGCGACGCCGTTCGTGCGCGTCATCGTATGAACCCCTCGTAGCGGCGCATGAGCAGCTGCGCCTCGAGCTGGCGCATGGTGTCGAGGCCCACGCCAACCAGAATCAGCAGCGCGGCGCTGCTCAGGCGCAACGCCTGCACATCGGTCAACAGCGTCGCGAAGTAGGGGATGATGGCGACGAAGCCCAGGAAGAGCGCGCCGCCCCAGCTGACGCGGATCAGCGTCCGCTGCAGGTACTCCTCTGTGGGCCGGCCGGGCCGGATGCCGGGGATGAACCCGCCCTGCTTCTGCAGGTTTTCCGCCAAGTTCATCTGGGAGAAGGTGATCATGGTGTAGAAGAGGGCGAAGATGACCACCAGGATGAAAAGAATGACCCAGTAGATGAAGCTGGTCCCGTCGAAGATGCCCACCATTCCCTGTGCAAACCGCGAGACGAAGCCGGGGTCCGACGGGTTGGCGAAGTAGCTGGCCACGGTGCCGGGGAGAATGATGATGGCGAATGCGAAGATGAGCGGGATCATTCCCGCCGAGTTGATGCGCAGCGGGATATAGGACGTCCCCTGTGCGCGTCTCACCGCCCCGCCTCGGAACACGGTCCGTCCGTACTGCACGGGGATGCGCCGCTGGGCCTCCGTGAAGACCACGATGAGATAGATGATGGCGAGGGTGATGATGGCGAGAGTGATGAGGCCCGTGGGGTCCACACGGCTGATGAAACCCTGCTGCAATATCTGCGGGAGCCCGGCGACGATGCCGGCGAAGATGATGAGGGAGATGCCGTTGCCGATGCCTCGCTCCGTGATCTGCTCGCCAAGCCAGACGAGGAAGACCGTGCCGGCCGCCATCGAGATCACCATCGGGATGATGGCGGGGAAGGCGCCGCCGGTGATGTCGACGCCGACGAAGACGCCCGCCCGCTGCAGCAGGATGATCTGCCCGTAGCCCTGCGCCAGAGCGATGGGCACGGTGAAGTAGTGGGTCATCTGGTTGATCTTCTGCCGGCCGTAGTCGCCCTCCTTTGAGAGCGCCTTCAACTGCGGAATGACGGGCACCAGCAGCTGCATGATGATGGATGCCGTGATGTATGGGTAGACCCCCAGGGCGGCGACGCTCAGGTTGCGCAGGGCGCCGCCGCTGAAGAGGTCGAGGAAGCCGAGGATGTCGCCGAACTGCCCGCCGCTGAAGACGAGGGCCAGTGTGTCACGGTCGACGCCGGGGACGGGGACGTGCGCGACAAAGCGGAAGACGACGAGCATGGCGAGGGTGAACACCAGCTTCATCCGCAGGTCGGGAATCTTGAAGGCGTCAATGATGGCCTGCAGAAGCTGGGGCCGCCCGGACGCAGGTCTAGCTGAGGTCGCCTGCATTGTCCTTCCCCCGCTTCCTTCCGGGCAGCTGCTCAACGGAACCGCCTGCAGCCTCCAGCTGCTGGCGCGCCTGAGCCGAGAACCGGTGCGCGGTGACCGAGAGGGGCTTGGTGACCTCGCCCTTCGCCAGCACCTTGACCGGCTGCTTCAGGTTGCGCAGGAGACCGACCTGCACCATCGTCTCCGGGGTGACTTGCGCGCCGCTCTCGAAGCGCTCGTCCAGCGCACCGAGGTTCACGACGGCGTAGTCCGTCCGGAAGATGTTGGTGAACCCACGGCGGGTGGGGAGCTTGAGCACGAGGGGCAACTGGCCACCCTCAAAGCCGGGGCGCGGACCGGGGCCGGAACGGGACTGCTGCCCCTTCATGCCCCGGCCGGAGTAGTTGCCCTTGCTCCCGTTGCCACGGCCCACGCGAGTCCGCGGACGCCGTGAGCCCCTGGGGGAAGGAATCTCGTGTTGCTTCACCGCCGCGTCTCCTACCCTAATCGACTACTTCTTCCACCTGCACCATGTGGCGCACCTTGTTGACCATGCCGCGGACTATGGGAGTGTCCTCCCGCTCCACGGTCTGGTTGAGACGGCGCAGGCCAAGCGACTTGATGGTCGCCTGCTGGTTGCGCTCAAATCCAATGCCGCTCTTCTTCCATGTAATCCGCAGCCGTGCCATTGGACTCCCCTAACTGCCCTGCTGTTGTTGCTGAGCGGGCTGCGCGGACCTCCGGGCCCGGCGCCGCTCGACCTCCGTCTGCGGGTCCCGCAGCGAGGCCAGTGCATCCATTGTCGCCTTGGAAAGGTTGATGGGGTTCGTGTTGCCCACGGCCTTGGTGAGGATGTCCTTGATCCCCGCCAAGTCCACCACCGCACGCACCGTGGCGCCCGCCACCACGCCGGTGCCGTCCACAGCGGGCTTCAGCACCACGTGGGACGACCGGTATTTGGTGACGATGTCGTGAGGGATGGTCGTGCCGCGCAGGGGGACCTCAATGAGGTTTCGCCGCGCGATGGCCACGCCCTTTCGGACCGCGTCGGGCACGGCGGCGGCCTTGCCCAACCCGATGCCCACGACGTTGCGGCCGTCGCCGACGGCAACCATGGCGTTGAAGCGCATGTTCTTGCCACCGGCGGTCACCTTGGCGATGCGTCGGATCATCAGGACACGCTCAGTCAGAGCGCCGGCGTTCTCCGGCGCGACGCGGGGGGCGAGGTCATACGGCGATTGCTTTGGCATTAGAACTCCAACCCTCCTTCACGCGCCGCCTCGGCCAGCGCCTGCACGCGGCCGTGGTAGGCATACCCGCCCCGGTCGAACACCACCCTCGTCACACCCGCGGCCTTGCTCCGGCTGGCCGCAACCGCGCCGACCATGCGGGCGACCTCTGTCTTCGGCTTGCCCTGGCACTGAGCGCGAAGCTCCGCGTCCATGTCGGACGCCGACGCGAGGGTGTGGCCGATGCTGTCGTCAATGACCTGGACTGAAATGTGCTGGCTGCTTCGGAAGACGGCCATGCGCGGCCGCTCCGGGACGCCGTTGATCTTCCTGCGGACGCGGATGTGGCGGACAACACGCTTGGCGCGGGCCGTCTTGGCCTTCCCCTTGAACCGCAGTGCCTGCAATCGTACTGCTCTAACCACGATGCCTTCCTTACGACCTATCGGCCGGCGCTCTTGCCCGGCTTGAGCCGCACAACTTCCCCGCTGTAGCGAATGCCCTTGCCCTTGTAGGCGTCGGGCTTGCGCACTGCGCGGATGGTGGCGGCGATCTGACCCACCTGCTGCTTGTCGCACCCCGCGACGGATAACCGCGTCGGGCCCTCGACCGTCAGCGTGATGCCGGGGGGCGCCGCGATGTCGACCGGGTGGCTGTAGCCCACCTGCAGGGTGATGTTGGGCCCGGTCTGAACCACACGGTAGCCGGTGCCCACCAGTTCCAAGTTCTTCTGGAAGCCCCGGGTCACGCCCACGACCATGTTGTTCAGCAGGGCCCGTGTCAGCCCCTGCAGCGCCCGGACCCGCTGATGGTCCGACGGCCTTCCGATAGTGATGACGCCGTCCTGCTGCTCGATGGACACGTCGGCGTGAAACTGCTGCTGCAGCGTCCCCTGCGGACCCTTGACCGTCACGTCATTGTCCGGCCCGAGCATCACGTCAACGCCTCTCGGCACCGGGATGGGCATGGAGCCTATCCGGGCCACGATGCGCCGTTTTTCCTTCGTCGTCTCAACCATAGCTCACCGTCCTCTACCAGACGTAGCAGAGGACCTCTCCTCCAATGCCCCGGTTCCTGGCCTCCTGCCCGGTCATTAAGCCCTGCGACGTCGAGAGAATGGCAACGCCGATCCCGCCGTAAACGCGGGGGATCTCGTCGCGGCCCACGTAGACGCGCAGGCCGGGCCTGCTTACGCGCTTCAGCCCGCGGATGGCGGTCTGCGCGCGGCCCGTGTAGAGCAGCCGCAGCCGCAGCATGCGCCACTGCCCGCTGCGGACCGTGTCCACGTCCCGGATGAAGCCTTCGTCCTTCAGGATGTCGGCCACAGCCTGCTTGGTCTTGGACATGGGGACAAGGACCGAGTCGTGCCGGGCCATGCCCGCGTTCCTCACCCGGGTCAGCATGTCCGCAATGGGATCGGTTACTCCGCTCACGAACCCTCCTACCAGCTTGCCTTCCGGACCCCGGGGATCTCGCCCCGGAGCGCCAGCGTGCGGAAGCAGATGCGGCAAAGACCGAACTGGCGGATGTACGCCCTGGGGCGCCCGCACAGCTGACAACGGTTGTGCTGCCTGGTGGAGAACTTCACCGGCATCCGCCACTTGGCTATCTTGCTGGTCTTGGCCAATGCTCCGCTCCTAGTTTCGCTTTCCTAGCCCGCAACCCCGGCGCGCTCCTGCACGCGGGCGAAGGGCATCCCCATGAGATCGAGGAGCCGCAGCGCCTCCTGGTCCGTCTTTG
>JAPPNT010000107.1:0-619 GCA_028873745.1 Chloroflexota bacterium
CCCTCGACGCGGGCATCACCTACTTCGACACGGCCTCCGGCTACGGCCGAGGTCAGTCAGAGATCAACCTCGGCGCTGCGCTGCGCCAGCTCAAGGCCAGCCCCGTCGTCGGCACCAAGGTGCGCCTCATGCCGGAGGACCTCGACGACATTCCCGCCGCCGTCGTCCGCTCCGTCGAGAACAGCCTGGCCCGCCTCGGCATGGAGCGCGTCGACCTCATCCAGCTCCACAACCAGATCGGCCCCCGGCGCGGCGAGGGCCAGGCCGTCCTGACCCCGGACGACGCCATGACCGTCGCAGGCACCTTCGCGGACCTCAGCAGGCAGGGCAAGGTGGGCGCGTGGGGATTCACCGCCCTCGGCCACACCGACTCGCTCCACAAGGTCGTGGACAGCGGGCGGTTCAACACGACGCAGACCAGCTACAACATCCTCAACCCCACCTCCGGCCAGCTCGCGTCGCGAAACCACCCCTACCAGGACTACGGCATGCTCGCCCAGCGCGCGTCGGAGAAGGGAATGGGCATCATCGCCATCCGAGTGCTCGCAGCGGGCGCCCTCAGCGGCTCCACCGAGCGCCACACCCTTGCCGCTCAATCCGTCGCGCCCATCGGCACCGG
>JAPPNT010000107.1:629-5448 GCA_028873745.1 Chloroflexota bacterium
GTCTTCTGCCCATCTCGCCCCGATCCGCCCGAAAGCTGAGATACATGCTCACGAGCGACTTCCGGCCCGATTTCGATTCGACGCGGCGCGCCCCGTACACTTCGCGCAGCCGGCCGGTCTTGTCCCGGTCCGGAATCGCCGCCCTCGCGCGCCGGTTCAGCTTCCTCTGGGAGGATGGCTATGCAGAAGGCCCCGTCCAGGCCGCTATCCGCTTCGTCATTGGCAACCCTGCCATCTCGACGGCCCTCGTCGGCTACTCCAGCATGGAACAGCTCGACTACGCCATCGCCGCCTCCGAGCGTGGCCCCCTCCCCGGCGAGTCACTGGAGCGGCTGCAAGCCGTGTGGGAGGGGTTGGCGCAGGGCTAGGGGCAAGGACGAAATTGACGCTTGACGTCATGCGTACATTGGTGCTATCGTAGTTGGTGCACCAAGTCAGGAGCCCGACCGTGTTCAAGCGCGCACTTCACCCTGGAGAGATTCTGCACGACGAACTCGAGGAACTCGGCGTGACCCCGACTGCACTTGCCCGCGAGATCGCAGTTCCCCCGAACCGCATCAGCCAGATCATCGCTGGAAAGCGCTCAATAACGGGCGACACCGCACTTCGTCTCGGCCACTGGTTCGGCGTGGACCCCCAATTCTGGATGAACCTCCAGTCGCAGTTCGACCTTGCCACGGCAGACGCTTTGGCTGGCTCCAGCATCCGCGAGTTGCCCACCTCCGAGTACCGTGCCGAGAGCAGCGGCACCGGAGAGTAGTGGCTAACTGCCTCCCCCATCCTTGACGCCCCATCGCCCCAAAGGTATCTTCAACCCGCTCCAACCCAGAATGTGGAGGCTTCTCATGCCAAGACTGCCGGAGGTCACCCGCGACCAGCTCTCCCCTGACGAGCAGGCCATCTACGACGGCATCGCCGCCAGCCGCGGCAGCGTGCGCGGCCCCTTTGCCGCCCTCATGCACAGCCCGGACGTCGCCGGCCGTGCCGCCCACGTCGGGACGTACGTGCGTTTCGAGACGACGGTGCCCCGGCTGCCGCTGGAGCTGACCATCCTTGCCATCGCAAGGCACTGGGACGCCCACTACGAGTGGAATGCCCACGAGATTCAGGCCCGCGACGCTGGCGCTCGTGAGGAAGCCCTCGCCGCCATCCGCGACCGCAAAGCGCCGGAGGGGCTGACCGACGATGAGGCGCTCACCGTGCGTTTCGCGATGGAGCTGCTGCAGGACCACGTCGTGTACGACGCCAAGTTCAACGCCGCGCGGGAGGCGCTGGGCGATCGCGGCGTCACGGACCTTGTGCTCACGATTGGCTACTATTCGATGATCTCCTGCGTGCTCAACGGCATGGAGATGCTGCCGGAGAATTCGACGCTCACGCCGTAGCGCGCGCCTTGTCCATCACATGGAACGCGTAATCAGACTCGCCACCACCGCGGACGCGGCGCAGTGCGCCGCGATTTACGGCCCTTACGTCAACGCGACCGCAGTGTCGTTCGAGATGCAGGCGCCGTCCGCCGAGGACATCGCGGGCCGCATTGAGAACACGCTGCAACGGTTCCCCTGGCTGGTCTGTGCCGACGGCGACGAGGTCCTCGGCTATGCGTACGCCGGGCCGCACAGACAGAGGGCCGCCTTCCAGTGGTCGGTCGAGGTATCCGTCTACGTCAAGGACGGGAGCCACCGCCAGGGCCTCGGAAGGGCCTTATACACCTCGCTCTTCGCCTGCCTGAGAGTGCTCGGCTTCTTCAAGGCCTACGCCGTCATCGCGCTGCCCAACGACGCCAGCGTCGGCCTGCACGAGGCCGTCGGCTTCCGCCACGTCGGCACGTTCGACGACGTCGGCTACAAGCTCGGCCGCTGGCACCCCGTTGGCTACTGGGAGCTCACACTGCAGCCGCCCTCGACGCCGCGAGACCCGACGCCGCTGCCGGACGCCGACGGCACCGAGGCGTGGCGCGAGGCGGTGGCGACGGGAGAGGGAATGCTGAGGTAGACGGAACTGGCTAAAGCCTAGCAAGGTTCACCACAAGGTTATATACGAACCAGCCGTCTCCGGTGCGGAAGATCTGCGGCTTGGCCGCCCGCGCGTCGCGCATCAACCCAAAGCCGTCCCGGTACTGGTCGAATGACATGATTTTCTCATAGGGGATGCGGAACTTTTCGTAGCGTCCATTGAAGTAGATGTTCTTATTGGTTATTCCTAGCACTCCCTCATCCACTCGGTGCTCTTCGTGCAGTTCTTCCTCTTCAATGATGACGCTGTCGTAATGTTCCCCCCGCCGTCGCTCTTTTCTCGTTCTCATTTCGTAGTAAGAGACATCGTAGAACAACCACACCGGTTCTTCCGATTTTTGGAGGTTGATGGGGAGAAACTGTTCTCGCGTGAACACCTGAGGTAAGTCTCCCTTCGGCAAATCCCGCATTACGCCTGCCTGCACGAGTCTCAGACTGGCGTGATTGTCGTTTACTTCGCTATGACTAAGGTTGAACCGGCTCAAGTATTCTAGCAATGTTGCCTGCTCAACCAGCGAGGGAACTCTGTCGTCTAGTGTTTTCCTCACTGCAGCTTCCCAGCCAGCAATCAGCACCTTCCGTTGCTCTCCTGGTGGCAGGCCGGATCCGCGCAGCGTCATTTCCAGAGCGTCATATTCAGCACCATCCCCAGCAAGTGCGGCCAGTGCGGCGACAGAGATGTACCGATTCCGTACTGCCACTTTCAAGGTAGCTAGAACTTCGTAATTCTGAGGATCATCTTCCAGGGCGAAATATGCGCTAAAAGACCGCAGCCTGGTCTCGTCATCTTCGGCAATCATTTCGTCCACCAAGCAGGCGAATACAGCATCGCGCCAGCCCTTAGCGATAGCATTGTCAACATCGAAGCAATTTGCCCATGACCGCTCAGCGATGGTTATCAGTTCTGCATGGAGTTCGGCCTTCTGGAATTCCGCGTCCACGGCCGCCTGCCGTGCCCGCTCGACCATCTCAAGCCAGCCGGTCTTGTACACCTCATCGCACTCGCGGTGCTTGCCGCGAAGAAAACCCGCGCTCTTGCCACAGTACTTGCAGTCGCCCACCGTTTATACGCCTCCTGTTCAATCGGCGTGCTCGTATAAATGAGGGGGCCGCTCGCCCCGCGTCGCCGGAGTGAGCGGCCCCTCCGCTGCAACCGTTTGGAACAGGCCCCTACGACACCTTGAGCCAAGGCGCGATGTTCGTGCCCAGAATCTTCTCCTTGTCCTCCTGGGTGATGCCCTCCATATTCTCGATACCCGCCGCGGTGTTCGGGTACGTCGACGGCGGGTGCGGGTAGTCGCTGCCAATGATGAAGTTGTCGCTGCCGATCGCCGAGATCGCCTGCGGCAGACACCACTCGTCCGGCTCAACCGCCACCAGGCACGACCGCCGGATGTACTCGCTCGGCGGGTTCGGCACACGCGAGCACTGCGGCTCGACGTGGTGCGTCCGGTCCAGCGTGTACATCAGCCACGGCAACCACGAGCCGCCCGCCTCGAAGAAGACGAACTTGAGGTCCGGGAACTCGTTCAGCACGCCGCCCAACGTCAGGCTCGCCATGCCCAGCATGTACTCGAAGGCAAAGCCGAGGTAGTTGCTGACGTGCATCCGGTTGTACCGCTCCCACCCAATCGTGTAGGTGGTCGGCACGTGGTCGTTCACTTGGCACTGGAACGGGTTGTGGTGGACGTACAGCGGCACGTCCAGCTCGCTGACGGTGCGCCAGAAGGGGAAAAGCTCCAGCGAGTCATAGTTCTTCCCCGCCCAGTTCCCGTTGATGGTGATGGCCTTGAGGCCGAGATCCTCGACGGCCCGCCTGGCCTCGATGCACGACTCCTCGACGTCCTGGAAGGGGATGATGGCCGTACCGATGAGGTGGTCAGGGCACTCGTCCTGCGCGGCCGCCGAGGCGTTGTTGAAGGCCTTGCACAGCGCGAGCCGCACCGCGGGGTCGCGCGGGCGGCCCAGCGGCGAGCCGAAGGGGTTGGCGAAGATGCCGTCCGGGATGAGCACCTGCATGTCGAAGCCCGTCTCCGGCAGCAGCGTCACCCGGTCCTGCGCCTCGCCGTGGCCGATCGGCCCCGCCCGCCGCGACGCGCTCACACCCTGTGAGATCGTCGAGTCGCCGCCGCCCGTGCGCTGGCCCGCCGCCGTTGCGCGGAAGCCCCCCCTGCGCGCGTTCGGGTCCGCGAACGTGACGGTGTCACGGATGATCATGTCCATTTCCTGCTCGCTGAAACCCGGCATCAGCGTCCGCAGGTCGCCGAAGTTGCTGCGGGGCAGAAAGTGGCTGTCCGCGTCGATCTTCTTGGTCTTGATGGCCGTCTCCATCGCCATGTCGCTTCCTCCTCGTCTTCGCTCCGCCCTTTTGCCCTGCCCCGGGCCCCCCGTTCGTTCCCGCGATGCCTTCAACCCCGACGTATCTCAACCCCTTGAGCACCCGCATCCGTTCGCCCTGAGCTTGTCGAAGCCTGTCCTGAGGCTCTCGAAAGGGGCGCCTTGCTCCCCGCGTTTTGCCGGCGGAACCCCCCTGCGACAGCAGGGGACGGTATCCAGAAACCCCGCGCCCTACTGCCGTTCGCCCTGAGCTTGTCGAAGGGCGGGCGTCGTTTCCCGCCCTACTTCACTCGCTCCCCGCCACGAAACACGGCAGTAACGTTGCCAATTGCCATTATGTCCACCGACGGATCGCCGTCCACCACAATCAGGTCCGCCAGCTTCCCCGCATCGACAGTGCCGACTTGATCGTCGATGCACAGCAGCTCAGCGTTGTTCAGCGTCGCCGACTGGATGGCCTGCGTCGG
>JAPPNT010000107.1:5458-11260 GCA_028873745.1 Chloroflexota bacterium
CCCCGCGTCCACCATCGCCTTCAGCTCCCGGTCGAAGTGGCCGAAGGGGTAGTAGCCCCACCCGCAGTCGGACCCGGCCATGAGCTTGACGCCCGTGTTGAAGAGTCGCCCGGCGTGATCCAGCGTCTCGCCATGGCTGGCCTTCATCCGCTCGAACTGCGCTTCCTCCTCCGGCGACAGCTCGCCGCGCGCCTTCCGCTCCTCCCACAGGAAGAACCGGCTCCGCGTGATCTGCAGAGTCGGGTTGACGCGCACGCCGTGCGACGCGATGTGCTCGGCGAGCGCCGGGTCGTACATCTTCGCCCCGGTGTCGTCCGTAAACCAGCCGTGCATGATCGCGTCGAACCCTGCGTCGACGACCATCCGCATCGCCTCGTTGGTGCGGCAGTGCGCCACAACGGGCCGCCCGCGCCGGTGCCCCTCCTCGCCGATGGCCCGCAGCTCCTCCATCGAGAACGCCGGGTGGAAGGGGTCAGTGCCGATGGTGCTGCCGCCGGTGCCCATCACCTTCAGGAAGTCCGCCCCCTGCTTGATAAGCAGCCGCGCCGCGCTCCGCACGCCATCGACGCCGTCCGCCTCCGAGCCCATGAACCAGCAGTGGCCGCCCGTCGTCGTAATCGGCCGCCCCGACGCCAGGACGCGCGGGCCGTTGACGGTCCCCTCGCGAATGGCCTCCTTAAGCGAAAACGTCGTCTCGTTCCACCCGCCGCAGTCGCAGACCGTGGTGACGCCCGTCTGCAGCGCGATGGCGACGTTGTGCGCCGAGCGGAGCACACGGATGGCGTCCGTGTCCTCGCGGTGGACGTCCTCGCCACGCCGCCCGGTACCGGGCATGTTTGTGTGCGTGTGGCAGTCGATGAGCCCCGGCAGCAGCGTCCCGCCCGGAAACTCCAGCATCTCGCCCGACGCCCCGTCAGGGAAGGCGATCTGGTCGTCAGGCCCCACAGCTCGGATGCGATTGTCCTGCAGGAGCACGGACACGCCCGTCTGTGGCGGTGAGCCCCGGCCGTCCATGACCCGGTCCGCCTTGAGAATGGTGAACGTGGGCGTCGATGCTGGCATGGCTCCCTCCGGCTCGTGCCCGCGGCGCTCCGAGGCCCACGCGCACGAGCGCGCCCCGGCGATTCCGCCATTTGACGGCGTAGTGTACACCAGAGGTGTGGCCCGCGCTACTTGGCTCGCCACCCTCTCCCTCGTTTCTCCGGCGGAAGCTGGAGTCCAGAATTGCCCTGCCGCCCCTGACACAATCCTCTTTCCCGCCCCTGCCCCCATCCTTACCCTTGACCCCATGAGAATCGGTCAAACCCTCCCGTCTCCGCCCGTCGTCAAACTGCAGCCGGCTGTCGATTATCAAAATACCCGTTTCTCAAAAAAAGAAAAACGAGTGACTGCCATGCCTTCAATGGACGGCTCCGCCTGCCCCGGCACAGGGGTTTGGACACCCACCGCAGATACGGATTCGCCATCGGAAACAAATCGTATCTGCCGTGAGGGTTAACAAATACGATTTGTTTCGATTTTCTGCAGAAGCGCCTCTTGTGTATCTATGCAGATAGGAATCGTAAAGAGCGCACAGATACGATTCGTTCCGAATTGCTTATGTGCGTCAACTATTACCGCTGCTCGATGCCCTGGCGCGCGCGGGGACGCTGTCGTCCCGCTTGTTTACGCACTGCGCACGTTGATACACTCGCCGCACGGCCTCTTGGCGCCGACCATCACGGAAGAAGGGGTTGCATGACCGCCGCCACGCCCGCCCGCCCCCGGCCACGCCTCAGCTCGCTGCTGCCCATCGTCGCGGTGTTCGCCCTCATCGTCGCCTGCGGACCCTCGAGCGAGGACGACGGCGCGACGGCGCAGGAGCGGCTCGCAAGGGCCGCCGAGCGCATCCAGCAGGTGACGTCGATCGACTTCACGCTGTCGCACGACGAGGGCGAGACCCCCCTGCTGCCGGGTGTCGCGCTGCAGCAGGCGGAGGGCACGGTGGACGGCCCCGATCGGGCGATCGTGGACGTGGAGGCGATGGTCACGTTCACCAACTCGTTCGTCACTATGAACATCAAAGTCGACGGCGAGAACGCCACGATGACCGATCCGATCTCCGGCAACCCGCTGCCGCTGCAGACGAGTGCGCTGCCCTTTAACCTGCGCAATCTCGGCGAGACACTGTCCGGCATCCTGAACGGCATCATGGACCCATCGTTCTCGGGCGACGAGACGGTGGACGGCGTGGCCAGCAGAGTGATCGCAGGGACGATCACCGGTGCGGAAATCAAACCCCTCATCCCGGGAGCGGTCGACGACCTGCAGCAGCAGATCGAGGTGTGGGTGGGCGAGGACGACCTGCCGCGAAAGGTGCGCATCGCCGGACTGCTCCTGTCCAACGACGCGGACGGCGTCATTCGCGTCCTGTCGTTCCGCAACTTCGATTCCGCAAGGATCCCGTGAACCAGGCGGGCATGGGAGGCGACGCAACCACCGGTTTCCGCGCATGGCTGCCGCTCATCATCGTCAGCGGCGCCGTCCTGACCGCCGCCCTCGACCACACTGTGGTCGTCACCGTGCTGCCGGAGGTCATGCCCGACCTCAAGGTCCCGCCGACGGAGCTTGACCGAGCGGCCTGGATCATCACCGGCTACCTGCTCGGCTTCACCGCCGCCATCCCCCTGACCGCCCGCCTCGCCGACGTCCATGGCCACGCGCTCCTCTTCCGCGTGTCGCTGTTGATATTCGCCCTCGGCTCCCTTGGCGCGGCGATGGCCCCCAACCTCGAGTTCCTCATCGCCGCCCGCGTCGTGCAGGCCCTCGGCGGCGGCGCGACCATCCCCGTCGGCATGGCGATGGCCGTCCACGCCTTCCCCGGCACCCGCCGCGCCGTCGCAGTCGGCATCATCGGGGCCTGCGCCGAGGCCGGCATGGTGCTCGGACCCCTGTACGGCGGCGTCATCACGAACCTGTGGGGCTGGCGGTGGGTCTTCTGGCTGGACATCCCGCAGGCCCTCATCCTCATCTGGGCCCTCCGGGGCTTCCCCGTCGCCGGCCTGCCCGGCGTCCGCATGGACTGGGCCGGCGGCGCCCTCATGGTTCTCGGCCTGACGATGCTCGTCATCGCGACCGCCCAGGAGACGGCCTTCGACGCCGCGTCCCCATGGCCCTACGCCCTCGGCGGCGCGGGAGCCATCGTCGTCGGCCTCCTCGTCTGGGTCGAGGGCCGCGCGCGCCATCCGCTGCTGCCGCCCTCTTTCTTCCAGTCGAGACAGGCGCTCCTCGCCCTCGTGGTGAAGCTCCTGATGGGCGCGTCCCTAATCATGGCGATGGTGACCGTGCCGCTGATGGCGAACACCGTCCTCGCCCAGAGCCCGTTGGAGGGCGGTTTGCGCCTCATGCGCATGACCGGCGCGATGCCCCTCGGCGCGATAGTAGGCGGCTTCCTCGCCTACCGCCTCGGCGAGCGCGCGGTGACCGTCGCCGGGCTGGCCATCGGCGCCGTCGGGCTCTTCTACATGAGCGGCTGGACCATCGACATCGCGGACCCAAGCATGTCCCTGCACCTCGCGCTGGCCGGCTTCGGCTTCGGCCTCGTCATCGCCCCCGTCTTCGTCACCGCCATGGACGCGACGACGGCCGACTACCAGGCGACGTCCGCCTCCCTCGTGACGACGGCGCGCATGATCGGCATGACCTTCGGCATGGCCGCCCTCGCCGCATGGGGTGTCGGCGAGTTCGAGGCCGCGACGCAGGGTCTCGCGCTCCCGCTGCCCTCGCCGGACCTCTCCAACGCCGAGTACGAGGCGCAGTTGGAGGTCTACACGTCGTCTGTATCGGACGCCAGTATTGACCTCTTCCAGGACTTCTTCCGTATCTCGGGCGTGCTGCTGCTCGCGGCGCTGCTGCCGGCCCTCGGCCTCGGGGGCCGGCGAGCTATGGAGGACCGGGAGAGCCGTTCGGCTTCAGGACCGTCAGCGTGACGAAGTCGCCCGGCACGATGCCGCACTCGGCGGCGACGCCCTCGTTGACCTCGATGGCGTAGAGGGCTGGTCCCTCCGACTGGTAGATGGGAAGCGGATCGGGCGCGATTTCGTGCTCTGGACGCATGGTTTGCACGTCCACCACGAATTGTTCGCTGTCAATGAAGATTATGTCCAGTGGAATAAGGGTGTTCTTCATCCAGAAGCCCAGAACCTGCTCCTGCTCGAAGACGAAGAGCATTCCGCGGTCCTGCCCAAGGCTCTCTCGGTTCATCAGCCCGATGCTCCGCTCCTCCGGCGAGTCGGCGACCTCCAGCAGGAAGCCGCAGTCGCGAATGGCCGCATGGGCCTCAATCTCTGGGCTGAGGGGCAGGGGCGTTGGGGTGGGTACGGGTGGAGGGGTCGGCGTGGCCGTCGAGGGTGGCGCCGGGACCGGCGGAGTTGGCGGCACCGGCGTAGACGGAGGCGCAGGCGAGGCCGGAGGGGCAGGGAAAGGTGCAGGCGTTGGCACGGTTTGCGGGACAGCCGTCGGCGCTGCCGGTGTTGCTGGGGCCGTCGGCGAGGGTGGTGTCACGATGGTAGCCGGAGGTGTCGGTGCAATCGGGACCTCTGGACGCTCCGGCGGCTCCGAGCCGCACGCGGCGATGATAAGCGTGAGGACCAGCGCGGCGGCTATGCGGGCGAGCACTGTCCTCACTCAGCGGGCCTCGTCATCCACGCCGGGCGCTCCTTGCGCGTCACCGCCGCGACGATGAATGACACCAGCCCGACCAGCCCCACAACGAGGATGATCTGCAGCCACGGCTCGTAGCTGCCCGTGCGGTCAAACGTCAGCCCCGCGAAGAACGGCGCCCCCGCAATCCCTGAGATGATGATGGAGTAGATGCACAGCCGGATGCTGTTGTAGTGCGCTCGCCCGTACTGCCGCCCCAGCACCGCCCAGAAGATCGCCCAGTGCGAGCCGCCGGTCGCCAGCATCATCACGGCGATAGTCAGGCTCCACAAGCTCTGCGCAACGAGCAGGGTGATGGCTCCCGCGAGCACGACGAGCATCATGCCAACCATGATGCGGCTCCCGTCGTACCGGTCCGCCGCCCAGCTGACGCCCAGCACGACGGGCACCGTCCACACCAGCTGCAGGCTCAGCAGCAGCGCGCCCATGCCCTCCGACTGCCCCTTCCACACCAGCAGCGGCACGATGTGCGCGATGATGCCCGAATTGACGAACAGCATGCACGAGCTTCCGATGCCAACGGCCCAGAAGAATGGCCCCCGGATGGCCTCGGCCAGGGTCATCCCGGCTTGCTGCGCGGGCCGTCCGCCCGTCGCCGCGCGGGTCGGGTCCGGCTCGTCGCCGTCCGGCGAGAGCCCCATCTCCTCGGGTGTGTTGCGCACGACGAAGAGCACCGGGATCATGACCAGCGTCATTACGACCGCCGCCAGCACCATCGACGCCCGCCACTCGAACGTCACGATGGCCAGCGCCATGAGCGGCAGCAGCAGCGCGCCCGCCCCGTGTCCGACGTTCAGCAGCGAGAGCGCCCGAGCCTTGCCCCGCTCGAACCAGTTGTTGAGGATGGGCGCGCCCGAGTTCAGGATGGCCCAGTTGTACGCCACCCCCAGCGGAATCGTAAAGATGACCAGCGCCTGCCAGAACTCGTCCGAGATAGACAGGAAGACGTAGCCGGAGATGGACATCGCCGTCGTGACGATCATGACCTTGCGCGGCCCGAAGCGGTCCATCAGCCACCCGCCCAGGGGTCCCGTCAGAGCCACCGCAATGCTGCCGGCGGTGAACATCAGCGAGACCTCGGCCCGCGTGACCTCGAACTCC
>JAPPNT010000053.1:0-6287 GCA_028873745.1 Chloroflexota bacterium
ATGTCGACGCAGTTGCCGTCGACGTCGAACTTCCAGCCGTGGTAGATGCACATGATGCCGCATTCTTGGTTGATGCCGAAGAACAGCGACGCGCCGCGGTGCGGGCATGACTCGGCGATGAGGCCGATCTTGCCGTTGGAGTCGCGGAAAGCAACCAGGTCCTCGCCCAGGAGCCGGGCGCGGATGGGCGGGCAGTCGGGCTCCGGGAGCTCGTCGGAAATGATCAGCGGGTGCCAGTAGCGCCGCATCACCTCGCCCATGGGCGTGCCGGGGCCTACTCGACAGATCAGTTCGTTGTCTTCATGCGTGAGCATGCCAGCTTCCTCCTATTGGTTTACCGGTGCCGCTGCTAATGGACATTATGCGCCATTCTGGATGGTGCCGAGAGGATACTCCTCCCACGCTGAAGGGTCAAGGAATGTGCAAATGTCATAATTGACACTTTGCCTAAGGAGAAGGATACTCTTGGCGCTCTCAATCTGCGCGGCTGTGCGTATGCACGCGCGACACTTGTTTTGACACTGGCAGTCGCCGCAGGGAAAACAGGAGCGCAAGGAGGCCCCATGGCAGACTACAAAGTCGTCGACATCCACGGGCACCTCAACAGCCCGCCGGAGCTCATGGCCTTCAAGGCCGGCCTGCTCTCCAGCCGCATTCACCGCCAGCGGGGGAGCCTCAAGCTCTCTGACGAGCGCATGCGGCCGGTGGTGGACAACCACGTCAAGCGCATGGACGGAGTTGGCACGGACGTCCAGTTCCTCTCGCCGCGCCCGTTCCAGCTCATGCACTCGGAGCAGCTGCCAAGCATCGTCGAGGACTTCTGCAAGGCGAACAACGACGCCATCAAGCAGAGCATCGATTACTACCCGGACCGGTACCGGGGCGTTTGCGGCCTGCCACAGGTGTGGAAGGAGCCAGTCAGCATCGTCTTCGAGGAGATGGAGCGGTGCGTGAAGGAGCTGGGCTTCGTCGGCGTCATGATCGACCCGGATCCCTCAGAGGGCCAGGACCCGAACATGCCCCCCATGGGCGACGAGTACTGGTACCCGCTCTACGAGAAGATGATCGAGCTGGACGTGCCCGCCCTCATCCACACGGCCTCCTGCCGCAACCAGCGGGAGACGTACTCCAACCACTTCATCACGGAAGAGGGCATTGCCATCATGTCCCTCATGGACCACAAGACGCTGGAGACCTTCCCGGACCTGAAGATCATCGTGTGCCACGGCGGCGGCTCGGTGCCGTACCAGATCGGCCGGTGGCGCGCACACCGCTGGCGCGAGAAGAACGTCGAGTCCTTCGACGACTCCCTTCGCAAGCTGTACTTCGACGCCGTGCTCTACAACAAGGAGAGTCTGGACCTGCTCTTCCAGATCTGCGGCACGGACCGCTGCATGTTCGGCACGGAGAACCCGGGTTCCGGCTCCAGCCAGAATCCCGAGACGGGCGAGTGGCTGGACGACCTGAAGCCCGTCATCGAGTCCATCGACTGGCTGAGCGATCAGGACCTGAAGAACGTGTTTGAGGACACGGCGAAGAAGGCGTTCCCGAGGTTCTCCGTCGCCTAGCCGATTCATTTGCGGCCCAGGTTGTGGACGTGTTGCGCGTTGGGGTCTATAATCTGGCGCCAAGTAGGGCCCAGGGGAATACGGTCCGGAAGGACCAAGGAGGAAGAGATGCCGGAAATCGTGTTGGGTATCGGAACGTCCCACAGCCCAATGCTCATGCAGCCCGCTGAGCTCTGGGCCAACCACGCGCTGAACGACCAGCGCAACAAGGAGCTCTGCTTCGCTCCCACCGGCGAGATCTACAGCTTCGATGAGGCCCTGGAGCGGGCCAACCCGAAGATTGCGGACCTCTGCAACTACGACATCCACAAGAAGCAGAAGGAGAACACGGACGCCGCTATCGCCCACCTGGCCGAGACCTTCAGGCGCATCAACCCGGACATCGCCGTCATCGTCGGCGACGACCAGGACGAGATGATGTTCGAGGACAACATGCCCGCCTTCCTGGTGTACTGGGGCGACACCATCAAGTACTACCCGCGCAAGCCCGGCCCCGACGCTTCCGAGGCCGCGAAGGCATCTGCCGCCGGCTACCCGCAGCACGAGATGGAGATCCCCGTGGTCTCCGAGCTGGGCCGGCACATCATCGAGTACATGATCGACAACGACTTCGACGTGTCGCATTCCAAGTACCTGCGGGAGAACCCCGGCGGCACCGTCGGCCACCGCTACCCGCACTCCAAGGGCGGCGAGCTGGAGACCGTTCGCGTGACGCAGCCCAGGCAGTTCGGCCTGCCGCACGCATGGAGCTTCCTGGTGAAGCGAGTCATGGACGAAAAGCCCGTTCCGATCGTCCCTATCTGGCAGAACACCTGCTACCCGCCGAACCAGCCCACGCCGAAGCGCTGCTTCGAGTTCGGCCGCGCGATCCGCAAGGCTATCGAGTCTTGGGGCGGCGGCAACGGCACCCGCGTGGCGGTGATGACCTCCGGCGGCCTCAGCCACTTCACAGTGGATGAGGAGCTGGACCGCACGGCCATCAAGGGCATGGTGGACAACGACGCGGACATCCTGATGAACCTGCCGCGGCACCGGCTGCACTCGGCGGCCTCTGAGACCCTGAACTGGGTCACCATCGCCGGAGCGCTGGAGCACCTGCAGGCGAAGGAGATCGGCTACGAGCCCGTCTACCGCACGAACGCCGGCACCGGCGGCGGCTGGGGCATGGTCGAGTGGACGTAAGTCACTGCTAGTCTCGGACACGAGGGGCCCCGCCCATTTGGGCGGGGCCTCATTTTTTTGTCCACGCTGGACAATCAAGGGGTCTACACTGCGAAGGCGGCGACTAGCGCTCCTACGGCTACAATTGCCGTTAGCAGCGATGTGGCAGCTACCAATTTAACCCTGCGGTCCAGGGCAGCTTGAAGATTGGCGATACTAGCTGTGAGTTCTGCTTGTTCTTGAACCAGGTGCTCCAATGAAGTCAAACGTTCTTGAAAGGCGGCCACATCAGCACGCAGAGATGCTGAGTCTTGCCGATGCTTTTGAATGGCTCCCAGCAGCCTAGTGGCGGCATCTACCAAACTGGGAACAGCTGCGACGACTTGCATGACTTGGTTCCCTCCACCCTGAGATCGCTTTGCTGCCATTTCCTTACCTCCGGCCATCAGCCTTGCTGAACATTACACCATAAGCCGTAAGTCCGAGGTACGTATCGCTTGGCTCTCCGTTCAGGTTTCTCTCCTTAGCCCCCGTTTCTCGCGAAATTGCCCAAGAAAACGGCGATTCAAAGCTGTACGGCGGCTAGCGTTTGGCGGCATGACGGGGTACACTAACGCACAGCATTCCGCTTGTGGGGGTACTCCTATGGCAACGCAGGAAGCGGCCCAGGACACCCTGGTCGCGCGCCTCTCCAAGGTCGACGCCTGTGCGGCCTCCGATGCCCTGGACCGGCTTGGGATGAAGGGCTCCGTCATCGGGCTGCGCCCCCTGACGGTGACGACGAAGGTCTGCGGGCGCGTCGTGACTACGCGCATGAAGGCCTACGGCGGTGAACGCTCGACCCGGCACCTGGGAGCGGCGGCCATCGAGGCATCCAACCCCGGGGATGTCATCGTCATCGACCACCGGGGGCGGCTCGATTGCGCGGCGTGGGGAGGCATCCTTTCCAACGGCGCCAAGGTCAGGGGCGTGGCGGGCGTCATCGTCGACGGCGCGGTGCGCGACGTGGACGAGAGCCGGGAGCTGGGACTGCCGGTCTTCGGCCGGGCAGGAGTGCAGGTGACGGCGCGCACGCGCATCATAGAGGAGTCCTGCAACGAGCCCATCGAGATGTGCGGCGTGTGGGTGAAGCCGGGCGACCTTGTGATCGCGGACAGCAGCGGCGTCGTCTTCATCTCGCAAGACCGCGAGGAGGAAGCGGTGGCCGCGGCGGAGGACATTGCGCAAAGAGAGGCGCTCATGACTAAAGACGTGCTGGCGGGGGTGCCCATCAGCCAGGTCATGGGATCCAACTACGAAACCATGCTGGAAAGGAAATAGTCGATGGAGAAGGTCATTGAAGAACTGAACACCATGGGGACCACCGCCATCAGTGACGCGCTGGACAGGCTGGGCATCAACGGGCAGGCCGTCGGCATCATGCCCCTGGACCGGACGTTCCGGCTGGCTGGTCGCGCCTTCACGGTCAAGACGATCCCCGTCGATGCCGTGAAGCCGGGCAACGTCGGCGACTACATCGACGAGGTGCCGGAGGGCTACGTGGTGGTCCTGGACAACGAGGGCAAGCCCAACGCGACGGTCTGGGGCGACATCCTGACCATCATGGCCCACCGCAACAAGCTGGCGGGCACCGTTATCCACGGCGTCTGCCGGGACGCGATGCGCAGCCTGGAGCTGGGCTACCCGATTTTCAGCCGTGGCAACACCATGCGCACCGGCAAGGACCGCGTGGAGTGCGTCGGGATCAACGAGCCCTGCTCGCTGGGCGAGGTCCACGTCACGCCGGGCGACGTCCTCATCGGCGACGCCGACGGCATCGTGGTGATTCCCCAGGAGCGCGTTGAAGAGGTGCTGAACATCAGCCGGGAGATCGAAGAGGCAGAGGAGAACATCCGGCAGGAGATTGCAAAGGGCGGCCGGTTGGACGAGGCGCGGGAGAAGTTCCGCTACCACGCCCTGCAGACCCGGCAGACCAGCTAACCGATCCCTGACGATTACCATCTCGCGGGTTAGGAGCCGCGTTCGGAAACGGACGCCTTCACCCGACACACCGGAGAGCCAGACTTTGCAACAGCTTGGTCTGGCTTTCCTGATTGGAAGATGGCCAAATGCGAGTGAATGCAAGGCGCGGCCCCGCCGGGCTGCTGAACGGCACCGTCTTGGGCTTTCTGCTCATGCTGGGACTGCTGGGCCTGACAACATACCTCATCTTCACCGTCCGCAGCGACCTGGACATCGCTCTGGTCGACGATGAGGAGAATGCCGCCGAGCTCCAGCGTCAGGTGGCAGGCCGGACGAGCGCGGAGGCACAGGTGGCGGTCCTCCAGCAACAGCAGGCGGCGCTGCAGCAACAGGTGGACGACGCGCGCATCGCGAGGGGGGTCACGGAGGCGGCCCTGCAGCGCGAGACTGAGACGCGGACCGCAGCCGAGCAGGAGAGCATCAACCAGGAGCTCGCCAAGAACGAGGCGCTTCGGATGGTGGAGCGGGAGCAGCAGGCGAGACTAGCCGCGGAGGCGAGGGTGGAAGAGGAGATGGAGGCCGCTGAGGAAGCCCGCCGAGAGGCCGCCAGGGAGCGCACGGCCAGGCTGCAGGCGCAGCGCCAGCTGACGGGAGAGATGACGCAGGCCGCAACGGATCTCGCGCGGGAAAAGGCGCTGGCCGAGATCGTGACGCGGGGCATTGTGAACGGGGTGATCACCTACACCGTCGACGACCTGCCTGACTTCGCCGCGGAGGGCGTCGACGAGATGGTGACGATGGTCGACGCCGACCTTGCTGCCTGGACGGTGCTGGGCTTCAGTGTGAGCCACTCTGGGCCGCAGGAGACACCGGACTTCACCGTCGGGTGGATTCGTGAAGCCGGTGACCACATCGATCCGGCCGTCGGGCAGACCAACCGCGTGCTCGTCCCACTCGGCGAGACTGACTGCACAGGCGCATGGCGCGCCTACGACGCCGAGACCGTCCGGCGCCTGTACTGGCACGAGCTTGGCCACGTTTTCGGGTACGGCAACAGTTCGGATGAGACCAACGTCATGTACGCGGACCTGGAGACGAAGTTCGCCGCCGGCAGAGACATAGAGCTGGTCATGGCGCCCAACATCACGCACGTCATCCCGCTGTGCGGAGACGGCATCTTCAGCCTCGTGTTTGAAGAGCCGGCGGCTGGGCAGGGCTCATATCAGTTTGCTGTGCTCAAGCCCGAAGTGCCGCCGGAGGGCTACTTTGAGGACGAGAACCATCTCCTGGGATGCAGCAAGCCGCCGGACTCGTACATCAACGAGTGCGTCGTGAATGAGGAGGGCGCGTCTGTCATCGTGTATACCTTTGACCTCATCGAACGAATCTCTGCCATGATCACCAAGAGCGTCACACTGCCGGAAATCACCATGGAGTGGGACGCGGGCAACTTCCGATACACGGATGCGGAACTCATGGAGCTCGAGGCGATGTTCGGCTAGGGAACGGAGACAAAGAGGGCAAACGAGCGGGGGCGGCCAGGCGGCCGCCCCCGCTTCATTCGCAGCAATGCCCGGGAGTTAGTCGGGGGCGGTG
>JAPPNT010000053.1:6297-7963 GCA_028873745.1 Chloroflexota bacterium
CGGGGGCAAATTTCCAAACCCGTTTCGCTCAACTCTGGGCGTCCGTGGCTTTGTGGGTCTTGCCCCCGGGCGGGGCGGGGCCGCCCGGGGGGGGGCCGCCGGGGGCCCCCCCCCGCTTCATTCGCAGCAATGCCCGGGAGTTAGTCGGGGGCGGTGCCGACCCAGCCGGCTTGCGAGAGGTCGACGGTGACGCCGTCAGGCCCGACGAACTTCACCTCGACGTTGCCATGGTGCGGTGTCTGTGCGTTCTCCGTCGTGATGGCGCTGGGTCGGTGGATGGCGCCCGCCGAGAGGATCTGCTGCTCGGCCTCGTCCATGGAGTCCACCTCAAAGCCGAAGTGGTGGATGCCCGTGTAGCGGGCCTCGCCCTCGGTCGTGGCGGCGTCATCGTCCTTGAATCGGAGAATGGCGACGTTGATGTAGCCGTCGGTCAGGTAGTAGCCCTCGGCGGCGACGGAGTTGACCACGCCGGCCTCGCGCAGGCCGAGCCCGTCCTTGTAGAACTTCGCGGTGGCCTCCGGGTCCTGAGTGGCAATGGCGATGTGCTTGATCCTTGGCATGACGTTCTCCTCTCTCGGTTGCGAACTGTGCGTCTTTGTGGGCTGCTAGTCTTCGGGGTCGGACGTGCCGAGCCAACCGGTCTCGGAGAGGTCGACGGTAACGCCGTCGGGACCTGAGAACTTGACCTCGACGTTGCCGCGGGCGGCCATCTCCTCGGTGCCGGGGTAGGGGCGGTGGACGGCGCCGGCGGCCTCGATGCGTGCGCGGGCCTCGTCCATGTCATCGACCTGCAGGCCGAAGTGGTGGACGCCCGTGTAGCGCAGGATGCCCTCGGTGGTGGCGGGGTCGTCGCCCTTGAACTTCAGCACGGCCAGGTTCACGTGGCCGTCGCTCAGGTAGTAGCCCTCGGCGGTGCTGGAGTTGACCTTCCCTACCTCCCTGAGGCCGAGGCCCTCCTTGTAGAACTTCGCCGTGGCCTCCGGATCCGTGGTGGCCAGCGCGATGTGCCGGATTCTCGCCATGCAACACCTCCTGCGGGTGGTGGGTAAATTGCCCGTAGTGTAGTGAGCGCCCGATGGCGCGTCAACGACGGCCAACCCGCTTTACACGCCGCGCGGGGGACCCTACATTGGGTACAACTTGCGCAGGAGCACCTCCATGGACGACGCCGTGCAGCAGGCGCTTGCATCCGACAGGAACGTGGACATCACCACCACCGGACGAAAGTCCGGGCAGCCGCGCCGCATCGAGATATGGCACCACCTTGTCGATGGCGCCGTGTACATCACCGGCCTGCCCGGCAAGCGGTCGTGGTATGCGAACGTTGTCGCCAACCCCGACATGACGTTTCACCTGAAGGAGAGCGTCCAGCGCGACTTCCCCGCCAGGGCCGTCGCCGTCACGGATGAGGCAGCCCGCCGCGAGATCTTCTCCAAGATGAAGGCTGCCGAGGGTCGCCTGGGCCACCTGGACGTGGAGCGCTGGGTGGCGGAGAGCCCGCTGATTCGCATCGACTTTCAGGCGTAGGGCCGTCGCGTCAAATGGCCAGGTAGCCCCCGTCGATGACCAGCTCTGTGCCGGTGATGTAGGACGCCTCGTCCGACGCGAGGAAGAGCACGCCAGCGGCGACCTCCTCCACGCGGCCGATGCGGCCCATGGGGATCTT
>JAPPNT010000053.1:7973-11157 GCA_028873745.1 Chloroflexota bacterium
GACCAGGTACTCCACGCGCTCGGGCGTCCGCACAGTCCGTTGCATGGGTGGCATGATGCCGGGGTGCACCGAGTTCACCCGCACCCCCTGCTTCGCGTTCTGGACGGCCGCCGGCTTGGTCATGATGCGCACCGCGGCCTTGGAGGCGTTGTAGCCCATGTGGGTGCCCTCCATGCCCACGAATCCCGAGATGGACGAGACGTTGATGATGGAACCCCGCCCTGCCTTGCGCATCTCCGGGATCACGGTCTTCATGCCGAGGAACACGCCCCGCGCGTTGACGGCCATGACCTCGTCCCACGGCTCCGTGTCGAGGAGATGCGGCTCATGGGCTCCGTCGACGCCGGCGTTGTTGACGAGGATGTCCACGCCGCCGTAGCGCGCGACGACGTTGGCGACCGCCTCGGCCCAGTTCTCCTCGCTGGCGACGTTCAGCTCCACGAAGACGGCATCGCCGTCGGCCTCGAGTATCTCAGCCACGACGGCCTGCGCCTCGCCCTCCGCGATGTCGGCGACAGCGACCCTCGCGCCTTCGCGAGCGAACATTCTGGCTTCCTCGGCGCCCATGCCGCGCGCCGCGCCGGTGATGATGGCGACCTTGCCCTCGAGCCGCATTGCTGCCCCCTGCGTCGTAAAGTTGTGGGGCAAGTATAGGGGATGCTGCCTCGCGATGCCTTGTCAGCCGAACCGCCCGCGCATAGACTGCACGCGTCACAAGGCACGTCTTTGATCACGCTGTGGGAGAAGCGCCATGAACACTGAAGTCAGATTGGACCTGAACCGGCACGTCAACTTCGCCGACGGCCACTCGTTTGGCGACGTGGGCCCGTACGAGCGGCTGGTGGGCACTGTCCACTTCGCCCTCGACCCGGACGACCCGGCCAACGGCAACGTCGTCGACCTGGGGCTGGCCCCGCGCAACGACCGGGGGCTGGTGGAGTTCAGCGCGGACCTGGACATCCTGAAGCCCGTTGACCTCTCCAAGGGCAACCGGCGCATCCTCTACGACGTCAACAACCGCGGCAACCGGACGGCGCTGTCGAGCTTCAACGACTCGCCACGAGGGCCGGACCCCACGACGCTGGCCGACGCCGGCAACGGCTACCTCATGCGCCGGGGCTACACCGTCGTCTTCTCCGGCTGGCAGGGCGACCTGCTGCCAGTTGACGGACTGATCACGTGCGACCTGCCCGAGGCGCTGGAGAACGGCAAGCCAGTCGAGGGCGTCGTACGGCAGGAGTTCATCGCCAACGACCCCGGCGTGCTCTCCATCCCGCTGAGCGGCCACAAAGCCATCCGTTCCTACGAGCCCACCGACCCTGACGGCGCGACGCTAACCCGCCGCGAGCTCGAGCGGGACGAGCGTGTGGACGTTCCACGCGACGAGTGGTCATTCGCAACGGTGGCGGCCGACGCCACGGGCAACATCAAGGTCATGCCGTCCAAGACGCACCTCTACGTGAAGAACGGGTTCCAGACCGGCCACATCTACGAGCTCATCTACGCCACCAGCCGCTCGCGGGTGATGGGCCTCGGACTGGTGGGCGTCCGCGACCTGCTCTCCTTCCTCCGCTACGACGACGAGGACGCAGATGGCGCCGCCAACCCCCTCGCGGGCTCGGTGGACAAGGTGTACACGTACGGGCAGTCGCTCTCGTCGCGCGTGGTTCGGCAGTTTATCTACGACGGCTACAACGTCGACCCGTCGGGCCGGCAGGTCTTCGACGCCGTGTACCCGCACGTGTCCGGCGGCGGGCGCGTGTTCCTGAACATCCGGTTCGCGCAGGTGGGCCGCTACCCGCGACAACACGAGGAGCACCAGTGGCCGTCCGAGTGGTACCCCTTCGCCTACTCGGCGGTGCCGGACCCGTTCACCGAGGAAGTGGACGCCGTTCTCAAGCGGCCGGAAAGCGACCCGCTGGTGGTGCACACGCACACCAACACGGAGTACTGGCAACGGCACGCCTCGCTGGGACACACGGACCCGCGCAACGGCGACGACCTCGACTTCCCCGACAACGTGCGCATGTACGTCATCGCCAGCGCGCAGCACGGCGGCGCGGGCCTGGGCGAGGGCGACTTCACGCAGCACCCGAACAACCCGATGTCCAACGGACCGACACTGCGTGCCATGCTTGAGAACATGGATCGCTGGGCGACCGACGGCACGCCGCCCCCCGAGAGCCTGGTGCCGCGACGCGAGGACGGTACGCTGGACTGGTGGGAGGAGGTTATCGGCAACTACCCCGCCATTCCCAACTTCAATCTGCCGCCATCGCCGAGCAGGCTGCCCAAGTACGACTACGGCCCCGACTTTGAGAAGGGGCACATCACCGCGCACCCGCCGCAGCCCATGGCGGGGCAGGAGTACCACCTGCAGCTCCCCGTCGTCGACGACGACGGCAACGACATCGCCGGCATCCGCACGCCGGAGATCCAGGCGCCGGTAGGCACCCACACGGGCTGGAGCCTGCGCAAGGAGGGCGTCGGCACGGGAGACTTCTTCTCGCTGTCCGGCAGCTTCGTGCCCTTCGCGCGGACGAAGGCGGAGCGGGAGGCCAACAACGACCCGCGGCCGTCGATCGAGGAGCGCTACTCGAGCCACGAGGACTACGTGCAGCGCATCAAGTCAGCGGCGGAGGCGCTCGTCGGCGAGGGGCTGATGCTGGGGGAGGACGCGGCCCGGTACGTCACGGCGGCGAAGAAGCGCAACCCGCTGGACCCGAACGTGCCCCTGGCGCCACTGGTGCTTGGCATCGACTAGCCGCCGGAAGTTACTGAACGCAAAGAAGGAGGGCCTCCCCGGCTGCCGGGGAGGCCCTCCTCTATTCGCTGGTCGTTGGGATTAGTGGCCGTTCCAGCGGACCATGCCCCAGCCGCCGCCGGTGCCCGCGGGCGTCCGGTAGACGGGCTCGTAAGCGAGGATCTCGCCCTTGAGGTGCGAGGACGCCGCCGCGGCGGCGATCCAGTTGCGGGTCTCGGAGGCCGCGGAGTTGAGCCGGTGCCGAGGCAGGTTGGAGAGGGTCTCGGCGTCGTTGTCGACCATCGCCTTCAGCGCGGCGCGGTCAAGCTCCTCGTCGACGACGAAGTGGCTGAGGCCGCCGGAGCCGATGACGGCGACCCGCGCGTCCTTGTGCCAGCCCTGCACTGCAGCCCGGAGCTCCAGGCCGATGTTGTAGCAGCG
>JAPPNT010000133.1:0-564 GCA_028873745.1 Chloroflexota bacterium
GTTTCACCGGCGAAAGCCGGTGCCCAGAACCCCGCGCCCAAACCCCGTTCGCCCTGAGCTTGTCGAAGGGCGCGTGCCGCATCCCCGAACCTCACCCCGCGCTCGGCTCCACGATAGGCTGCGCCAGGATCCACAGGCTGACCATCGTGTACGCCACCATCAGCGCCAGCATCGGGTACTGGCTGCGAAGAGCGTACCTGCGCTCTGGGATCTCCCGCAGCGCCGTCACGTGCGCCAGGTACACCGCCGCCACGTGCCCCACGACGATCGCCGTCACCGACACCAGCCAAACCGTCCGCGCCCCGATGACGCCGATGTTGATTTCGTACCCCACCGTGCCGAACAGGTCCCACCCGAATCCGAACGGGTCCGACGCCAGCGGGATGATGCTCTGCCCCTGGATCAGCAGGAACGAGAAGAAGTGCGCAAGGTGGTACGCCAGCGCAATCGGTATCAGCGTCCGCACGAAGACCTGCCCAGTCTCCGCTGAGAGCAGCCGGTAACCGCTCGCCATCGACATGAACCCCGAGAACATGATGTACACCGCGATGACCGCCGCGAAGA
>JAPPNT010000133.1:574-11122 GCA_028873745.1 Chloroflexota bacterium
GAGTCCAATGCTCCCCACAATGTGCGCGTCCCGTGTCACGTCGAACAGCGCGTTGAACATGCGCCCCCACACAGGCGTCGCCGAGAACCCGTCGAAGCTCACCGTCGAAAGCAGCAGCAGCACGAACATCATCACCGACAGCGAGCGCCCCTCGCTCCGCAGCAGCCCCACCACGTACGGCCGCAGATTGAGCTCACGATGCTCCGACGGCGCCTCCGTGAAGCACTCCGCGCAGTCCACGCACCCGTCGTCCCCGGCGAGACCCTCGCCGGCGTCGGCGCAGTCCATCGAGCACTCCATGCACACCGACGCGTCCGTCACCCGCAGCTCCGTCGGCGAAAACCGCGCCAGGAACCCGTACACCAGTGAGAAGGCGTCCCCATGCCGCAGCCAGACCTCACGGCCAAAGAGGTACATGCCCGCCCACATCCATACCGTGTACGCCAGCGCAAACTGCGTGATCCGCCCCGGCAGCGACGATTCGATGTAGATGATCTCCACCCACGCGAAGACCAGGAAGGCCAGCATCCCCGGCCACACACCCAGCCCAGCCGGGTACCGCAACCCCATCCCCAGCCCGCCCTCGCCGCCGAGGCCACGGTAGGCGCGCTCCGCCCACGCGAATGTCGCATTCCACGGGTTCAGCAGCCGCCACACGTTCCCCACCAGCGCGCAGACGTAGGCCATCCCCACCCACCAGATGATCCACACCAGCGTCGGCGAGATGTTCTTCGTCGGCTCCCAGTCGCCGATGATGCCCGCGATCACCACCACCGCCAGCGTCGCTACCAACGCCGCCTGCACGAGCGCTACCACAGCCGGATGCGCCGCCACGCGCACGACCCGCCACTGCAGCAGGTTGTACCGAGGGTATCCCTGGCCGGCCTCCCCGCCGCGCACAAAGAGTCCCATGACGACGAACGACAGCGCCACCGCCGCACCGGCGCCGAAGACGTATAGGCCCAGCGGCACCGGCAGGTCGTAGCGCTCGCCGAAGCCGTGGGCCGCCGCGGGGGAAACGGCCAGCGCCAGCCCCGCGACGACCGCAATGATGGACAGCCTGCTGAGTAGCTTCACGTAGACCTCGCTGACGCCATGCTAGGGCCTCACCTCGAACCGGCCAAGCTCCGCCTCGACGGTCGTCGAGTCCGCGCCGCCGCCGTGTCCGGCGTCCTCCACGCTCGGCACGGTGACGCTGATCGAGTGCTCCACCAGCTGCCCTTCGACGGCGTACTCGGCGTGCGTGTTCGCGTTCAGCGTCACCCGAATCGTGTGTTCGCCGGGCCCGACCGAGCCCAGGTGATAGTAATCGCCGTAGACCCGGCCCTCCTTCACGCCGTCCACGTAGACGTGCGCGTGACCCTGCCCCTGCACGTGCTCGCCCCCGACCTCTTCCGGCGAGAAGGTAAATCCCGTCGTCGTAAGTCGCAGGTTCAGCCCGGACACCGAGTCCGGCGTCGCCTCCACCCCGACGCTCATCCCTGCCGGCCCCTCGATCGCCGATTCGTGGCTCGCGTCGTGATCGCTCATCGATGCCGGAACAGCGGACCGGTGGATTGTGATTGGGAAACTCCCAGTAGCATTCGCCGTGAATATGAACTCTGCGGGTTCCTCAGGTGTGACGTCCTGCTCCAGATCGTACCCATGCAGGTGGAAGTTCACTGGCTCGTCGGAGCGCACAACCAGCGTGACCTCGTCGTTGGCGTTGACCTGCCAGTTCGACGCGTCGCCCGCAATCTGCCCCCGCTCCAACTCGATAGTGATGGTCCGCGCCGACGGCCCGCCAACACCGTCCCCGTCGCACGCAGCCAGCATCAGCGATAGCGCCGCTACCGCTGCCAGCGCGACTAGTATCGTTTTCTTCATCGGTTTCCTGGTTTCATCCCTGTGGGCGGCGTCCCCCCGCACGGCGACGCCGCCCAAACATGCGATTGCCAAGCGTAAACCCAAGTATCGCCAGCGCGATGATGATCAGCGCGAACAGTGTCAGGTTCCCGCCGCCCGGCTCCAGCACCGGCACGGCGAATGTCACGCTCTCCTGACCCAGCGCCGAGTCCACCGTCAACGTGAACTCCCACAGCCCCGCCGGCGCGACCTCCAAGTCTGCCGCGTACCACTGCAGCCCCTCGATCGTCCCGTACCCCTGCACAGGCCCGGTGAATACCCCCTCGCCGTCCGCGAAGTCCCCGCGCATGGTGATCGCCGCGTCCTCGACGGGCGCACCCTCTCCCGCCGTCGAGAGCAGGATGATGAAGTGCATCGCCCCCTCGACCGGCGTCGTGGTCACCGCGAGCCGGTACGGTCCGGCCTCGCCCGCGAACACCTCGCGGCTTCCGATGTGCACGCCGTTGGCCTGCGCCGGCGCCGCCGACTGCACGAGCAACGCCGCGCCCAGCACAAGGCCAAGCGCCAAACGCGCGCAGAGGAACAGTGGACCGGTCGAGGCCATTCTCCCGCCTTCTCCCGGCAACGATGACCGCCGTGCTCACGGCGGCCGACGCGCCGGACGCTGTCACTGACGATTTTCGCGGTAGCGATCAGAAGGCAGGCCGGGGCGGGGGCGTGTCGACTACCGGTGAGAACCGCGAGAGCGTATCCCGCCACGGCAGCCGCACAAGAACAAAGAGGGCGAGCGCCAGCAGCGCCAGTGCCGCCGCTTCGCCCATGGACACCAGATTGAAGACGCTGGCGCTCGTGATGTCGCTGCTCGCAGGCAGGATCACGACGCCGTCCGCCGAGACGGGGATATCACCGCTGTGAGTGTGGCCCACCTGCGAGCCGTGCTCATGGTCGACAAAGACGCCGCCCGGGAAAAGGTGGCCGTGCTGAGGGTGTCGCTCGACGGCGTGGTGGTCCAGCGTCGGCGCGAGCGCCGGGAACAACGCCGCCCACACTACCGCCATGAATAGCGCCATGTACACGGCGCTCGCGCTCCGGCGAGTGGCTATTCCAGGGAGTACCATAGGTAGAGCATAGTTGCGGGCTGCAGACAGCGTCAACGCCCTTGCCCTTCCCTCGTACCCCCATTCGTTTCACCGGCGAAAGCCGGTGCCCAGGGAGGCTGGGAGCCTGCTCTTAAGTGATACGGAATCCCTCCGTTCGCCCTGAGCTTGTCGAAGGGTCGCCCTGACTCCGTCCTGAGGCTCTCGAAGGAGCCTGTCGAAGGGCCGACTCCTGCACCCTTGCCCGCCCCCAGCGCCTGTGGAACAATCGAAGGCGAGGTGCTCATGCCGAAGCCTGACATGTCCGTCAACGTCGCTCCCGGCCACCCGTCCGGGCTGTGGCTGCGTGCGCCAGTCATGATCGCCTGCGGCACCTTCGGCCAGGACGGCTACGGCGAGGGCATGCCGGCCGGCAGCGACTGGCAGTCCCTCGGCGCCGTCGTCGCCAAGACCACCACCGTCCACGAGCGCCTCGGCAACCCGAGGCCCCGCATCGCCCATTCCCGCGCGTGGACCATGAACTCCATCGGCCTGGCCAACCCCGGCATCGACGCCGTCCTCCGCGACTACGCACCGAAGTGGCCCGCGTGGCAGGTCCCCGTCATCCTCAGCATCGCGGGCGAGAGCGTCGACGACTTCCACGCTCTCGCCTCCGCCGTCGACGGCACGCCCGGCGTCGCCGCTATCGAGATCAACGTCAGCTGCCCCAACGTCGCCGGCGGCCTCGATTTCGCCCAGAGCCCGCAGCTCACCGGCGATGTCGTCCGCGCGGTGGTCGGCGCCACGTCCCTCCCCGTGCTCGCCAAGCTGTCGCCCAACGTCACTGACATCGTCCCCATCGCCCAGGCCGCCGAGGCCGCGGGCGCCCACGCCCTCACCCTGACCAACACCCTCATCGGCATGGCCCTTGACCGGGACTCCGGCGGCTCCGTCCTCGGCACCGCGACCGGCGGCGTCTCCGGCCCCGCTCTCAAGCCCGTCACCCTCGCGATGGTCTACAAGACCTACCGAGCGGTGCAGGTCCCCGTCATCGGCGTCGGCGGCATCGAGTCGACGGACGACGCCCTCGACTACCTCCACGCCGGCGCGACAGCGGTCCAGGTCGGCACCGCGAACTTCACCAACCCCCGCGCCCCCGTCGAGGTCATGGCCGGCCTCCAGCGACACCTCGCCCGCGAGGGGTTGGCATCCGTCGCCGCCCTCACGGGGCTCGCCCACCGGGACGCCCCCGCCCCCGTACAGGCGCCGATTCAGGCGTAGCTGTTTACACAGCCGTACGCCTGTGCTATAGTCACAGGGCATTTCACAAGGAGTGGTAAAACATCGCGGGCAGAGACTACCGCATTAACCAGCAAATACGGGTCCGTGAAGTCCGGGTAATCGGGGACGCGGGTGAGCAGTTGGGCGTCCTCCCCACGCTCGAGGCCATTAATATGGCGCGCGAGCAGGGCCTGGACCTGGTAGAGGTGTCTCCCAACGCAACCCCACCCGTTTGCCGGCTCCTCGACTACGGGCGGTTCCGCTACTCGCAGACCAAGCGCGAGCGGGAGGCCCGCAAGACCCAGAAGACCAACATCGTACGAGAGGTGCGCTTCCGGCCTCGCATCGCCGAGCATGACCGCGCCTCCAAAGTCCGCCGCATCCAGGAGCTCCTGGGCGACGGCAACAAGGTCAAGGTCAGCGTCCTCTTCCGGGGCAGGGAAATCTCCCACCCGGAGCTTGGCGTAACGCTCCTGCGCGGAGTCGCGGAGCAGCTCAAGGACGAGGCCAAGCTGGAGGCCCCGCCGGCCATGGAGGGCCGCAGATTGAACATCGTGCTGGTGCCCGGAGCGGCACCGGCGCCAAAGGCCGCCAAGGCGGCGGTGGCGGAGGAGAAACCCGTTGGCGAACAAGCAGCCGAAGAAGTACAAGCTTAAGACCCACAAGGCGTCGGCCTCCCGCATCCACGTAACCGCGGGCGGCCGGATGCTTCGCCTGCATGGCCAGCGGAGCCACCTCCGCCGGAAGAAGAGCCAGGCGCTGAAGCAGAGCTACGACCAGAAGGAACCCGTCCCGACGGGCGCCGTCAAGCGCCTCCGGAAGCTCCTCCCCTACTCCTAGCGGCGTACGAGGTTCTTCCCGCCACGTTCACACGATCAACGACAATCGAGCGCCGCTCCGTGTGTGCGGCCGTAGACGAGGAAAGGCATGGCTAGGACAACCAGCAGCGTCCCTAAGAAGCACCGGCACAAGAAGACCCTGGCACAGGCCAAGGGCCACTACAGCGTTCGCCACAGGCAGTACCGGCGCGCCAAGGAGTCCGTCATGCACGCCTTGGCCTACGCCTACGCCCACCGCCGCGAGCGCAAGGGCGACTTCCGCAAGCTCTGGATCCTCCGCATCGGCGCCGCCGCTCGCGGCCACGGCATCAGCTACAGCCGCCTCATCGCGGGCCTCAACGCCGCCGGCATCACCCTCGACCGCAAGGTCCTAGCCGACATGGCAGTCCGACAGCCCGCCGGCTTCGCCGCCGTAGTAGAGCAAGCCAAGCAAGCCCTGCCGGCCAACGCGTAGCAACAACCCTCAACTAGGACAAGAGGAGCAAGGCCTTTGCCTTGCTCCTTGCGCTACTGGACAATCTACGGCTTCGCGTCCATCGAGAGCGGAGGCCGATAGTGAGCGACACTATCTACATTTTCTTGGATGAGTCAGGCGACCTCGGTTTCACCAAGTCGGGGTCGCGCTTCTTCGTGCTGACCAGCGTCATCATGGCAAGACCGTTCCTGCTGTATCAAGCGTTGGATGAGCTTCGCTATGGTTGCCTGGAGCAGGGAATGGAGTTTGAGCACTTCCACTGTCAAGACAACACAAGAGTGGTTCGGGATAAGGTCTTTGACCTATTGGCCAGCAACATGATCGGCAAGCCGATAGACAGCTTGGTAGTGGAGAAACCCAAGACCGGCCCGGCTTTGCAGGCTGAGGAACGGTTCTATCCTGAGATGCTTGCCTATTTGCTCAAATACGTTATGAATCGACCAGAGGTAAAGGCGGCAGGTGAGGTCATCCTGATTACGGACACTCCCCCAATCAGAAAAAGGCGACAGGCAATAGTCAAGGCAATAAAGGCAACGCTTACCAAGACATTGAGGCGTGGCTCTCACTATCGTATCTTGCACCAATCATCAAAGGCACACTACGGGATCCAAGTTGCCGATTACTGTTCTTGGGCAGTGTTCAAGAAATACGAGAGTGGGAATACAGTAGCTTACAACAAGATTCGATCGGCCTTCTGGAGCGAATTCGACATTTTCCGAACAGGAACACGACACTACTATTAGCTTCTCAAAAAATGACCCCCCCGACTACTCCACTGCTGGAGAGAGCCCAGGGGCTCTTGTCATCGGGGGGGAACCTTTGGTAACAGGATATTAGCTTATCCGCTGTGTCCTAACGTGTCAATACCTATCGCCCCACAAAAGTGCCCCCCCAACTACTCCCTTGTCGGGAGAGTGCCCCCTTGGGGCACTTGTCATCGGGGGGGAACCTTTAGAAGCAATACCATTGTCCCAATCCGCTATCTCCTTGTCTACCCCCTACAACGCCCCGTCCCCCATGATCACCAGAAACAGCAGCGCCAGGTACAGCAGCGAGTACCGGTAGATCGGCGCCGCTGCCCGGGGCCCGGTCCGCTTGAACAGCCGCACCGCGAACGCCACGAACCCCAGCCCGAGCGCCGTCGCGCTGATCAGGTACACCGGCCCTAGGCTGTCCGTCGCCAGGTACAGCAGCAGCGAGAGCATCGTCAACGCCAGCGTGTACAGCAGGATGTGCCGCCGCGTGCTCTCCTCCCCCGCGACCACCGGCAACATCGGCACCCCCGCCTCGGCGTAGTCCCGCCGGATGAGCAGCGCCAGCGCCCAGAAGTGCGGCGGCGTCCAGAAGAAGATGATCGCGAAGAGGTAGAACGCCGGCAGCGTCAGCCCGCCCGTCACTGCGGCCCACCCCACCAGCGGCGGCACCGCGCCCGCTGCTCCGCCGACGACGATGTTCTGCGCCGTCGACCGCTTCAGCCACTTGGTGTACACCAGCACGTAGAAGACCGACCCTGCCATCGCGAGCAATGCTGCCAGCAGGTTCGCCCCCCACCACAGCAGCGCGAACGCCAGCACGTTCAACACGAGCCCGAATACGAGCGCCTGCCGCCCGCTGACCCGCTCGCTCGCGACCGGCCGCGTCGACGTCCGCTCCATCTTCTGGTCGATGTCCCGGTCGAGCCAGTGGTTGAGCGCGCTCGCGCCCCCCGACGCCAGCGCCCCGCCGAGTATCACCGTCGCGATGAGCCCCGCGCCCGGCAACCCTTCGGCCGCCAGCACCATGCCGCCAAACGCCGTCACCAGCAGCAGCGACATCACCCGCGGTTTCGTCAGCGCCACGTAGTCCCCGATGACCAACCGCAGCGAGCTGCCGTCCGCCCCCGCGCTTGCCGCTGTCGCCTCGCTGTCTCCTGCGCCGCCGCCCGCAACCTCCGCCGCGTCCGGTCGCATCCGCGCCGCGACGACCGCCATTGCCACCAGGTGCCCCCACAGAGCCGATGCCAGGCTCAGGTGGAGGACGCGCACCCACTCGTCGAATTGGAACCAGGGGTTTGCCGCCCCCGCTAGCACCTGCGCGACCACCAGCGCCGCCGCCCCCATTCCCATCCCCGCCAGCGCGCGCGACTGCGCCTTGTGCCGCCGCGCCTGCACCGCCGCCACGATGATGTACAGCCCGCCCACGCCCGCGATCACCCGGTGCGCCATGTGCTCCCACTGCAGCCCGAAGTTCGGCAGCCAGTCGCTCGTGCACAGCGGCCACGACGGGCAGATCGTGCTCGCCCCGCTCCCGACGATGTACGTCCCCGACAGCAGGATCACCATCGACGTCGCCGCCATCAGAAGGACCGTGTTGAAGTACGGGTGCCGCTCCCCGCCGGCGCCCCTCACCGCAGCCGGCCGGGCGATCAGCAGCGCGACGATGAGCATCGCGAAGAGCGTTTCCGCCGCGAAGAGGTGCGCCGTCACAACCGGGGCGGGCAGCTCCGTCAGCACCGTGATGCCGCCCAGCACCACCTGCACCGCCAGCGCCACCACCGCGACCGCCATCAGCCGCTTCAGCCCCGTCGATTCCCGGTGCTTCCACCACACCAGGACCGCGCACGCCACCACCAGCGCGCCAACGACGCTCGCAACAAGCCGGTGGGAGTACTCGATGAGGACGTGGTACTCAAACGGGGGAATGATCTGCCCGTGGCACAGCGGCCAGTCCGGGCACCCGAGGCCTGACTCCGTCGCTCGCACGACTCCGCCCAGCGTGATCAGCCCGAACGTCGCCGCGACGGTGACGGCCAGCAGAATACGCAGGCTGCGGTGTGAAGATTCACTCACGGCACACGACTCAAATCGTTGCGCAGGGGAGGCCACTCGGAACGGAATGCGTGCAAGGCTTATCAGCTAGATGATGATGGCGAACAACAGCAGCAACGCAAACATGATGAACGTTGCCAGCACAAGCCCGAATATGAAGAGGCTCTTGAATATCTGAGCGTCAAACTTGAGGTGCATGTAAAACATGGCGACGTAGTAGAACTTCAGCGCGGACAGTGCCAGAAAGATCCAGAGGAAAGCAGGCCGCAGCACCTCGACGTAGTAGATCGCCACCTCAAAGATGGTGATCAACGTCAGGTACGTGGCTATGAGGATGTATTTCGCAGGCGACGGGTGCTCCTGCTCGTGCGTTTGCGCCCCGTGTTGCTCGTGCTCTGCCATGCCCTCTCCCCTTGAAGTCCGCGCCGCTAAACTTCCGGCGGCAGGGTGCCGATCAGGTACACCACCGTGAAGATGACCACCCAGACTATGTCGACAAAGTGCCAGTACAGTCCCGCCAGCTCCACGTCCAGGCTCTTTTCCGCAGGCAGTCCGTGCCTGAACGAGTAGAAGAAGAGCGACATCAGCCAGATGACGCCGACGGTCACGTGCGCCCCGTGGAAGCCGGTCAGCGTGAAGAAGCTTGCCCCGAAGACGTTGGTCTTGGGCGTCAGCCCGTGGATGACGAACTCGTAGAACTCGTACACCTGAAAGCCGAGGAACGTCGCGCCCAGGAACGCCGTCGCGAAGATCCAGAACCGCGCCGCCACGACGTCGCTGCGCTGCACCGCCGCCAGCGCCAGCACCATTGCCAGCGAGCTCGTCAGCAGCACGAACGTGCTCGTGCTCGTCACCGGGATGTTCAGGATCTCGTGCGGCTGCGGCCCCACCACGCTCGCGTCCTTGTACAGCAGGAACGTCGCAATGAGCGAGCCGAAGAAGAGACACTCGGACGCCAGGAACAGCCACATCAGGAGCTTGCGATGGTCAAGCCCCGTCGTGGTGGCCAGGTGACTCTCGTGTGCCGTGGTGTTAGTTGTCACGACTTCCCCTCTAGTGGTGCTCGGGCGCTGCCGGCTCGAAGACCCATCCGTAGATGCCCAGCAGCCCAATGACCGCGCCGATGGACGCCAGCCACGGGTTGATGATGACCAGTCCCGCCGCCAGCGCCGTCCCCAATGCTACGACGATCGGCCAGTAGGACGGGTTCGGCATGTGGATGGACTCCTCCACCTCTTCGTCCGCGCCCCCCGCGACGGCCGGCGGCGCATCGTGCTTCAGCTCCGGGTGCTTCTGATCCCAGAACGGCTCGTTGCTGTGGACCACCGGGATCCGTGCGAAGTTGTACTCTGGCGGCGGTGACGGGATGGCCCACTCCAGCGTGCGGCCGTCCCACGGGTCGTCGCCCGCCGGCTCGCCGGACTTGACGCTCTTGAAGAAGTTGACCAGGAAGAGCACCACGCTCAGCGCGATGATGAACGCGCCCACCGTCTCGATCTGGTTCAGCAGCTCCCAGCCCATGCTCTCGTCGTACGTGTTGATGCGCCGCGGCATCCCGTCGATGCCCACCAGGTGCATCGGCCCGAAGGTTACGTTCATGCCGATGAACATCAGCCAGAACTGCCACTTGCCAATGGCCTCGCTCAGGAGTCGGCCCGTCATCTTCGGGAACCAGTAGTAAATGCCGCCGAACAGTCCCATGATGCTCCCGCCGAACAGCACGTAGTGCAGGTGCGCCACCACGAAGTACGTGTCCTGCTGCTGCGTATCGACAGGCGGCGAGGCGTGCATCACGCCGCTCAGCCCGCCGATGACGAACAGGGCCACGAACCCCAGCGCGAAGAGCATCGCCGTCGTGAACTGGATCGACCCGCCCCACAGCGTCGCGATCCAGTTGAAGATCTTGATGCCCGTCGGCACCGCGATCAGCATTGTGCTCGCCGAGAATGCCGCCAGCGCAATCGATCCCAGCCCCACCGTGAACATGTGGTGCGCCCAGACCGCGAAGCCCATGAAGCCGATGGCCACACCCGCGAACACCACCGTCGAGTACCCGAAGAGCGGCTTGCGCGAGAACGTCGGCAGGATCTCAGACACAATGCCCATCGCGGGCAGGATCAGGATGTACACTTCGGGGTGGCCGAACAGCCAGAACAGGTGCTGCCACAGCAGCGGGTCGGCGCCCGCCTCAGCCGAGAAGAACGGCATCCCGAACTCCCGCCAGA